>NZ_JALJRH010000007.1:0-150695 GCF_024519775.1 Micrococcus sp. Mcc28
GGATGTGGACATCGTGTTGTACGAGGAGGACTTCGACTTCGATGAGGCCTCGGAGAAGGCGATCGAGGAGAACAACCAGGTCCGCACCATGGTGGGGACGCTGACGAACTGGCTCATGGAGCAGGAGGACCGTCAGCAGAGCGCCTCGCGTCGGCTGCACCTGCATTTCCTCCAGGCCCCCGAGGAGTTCCTGGACGAGGACGGCGACGGCCGGGTGGACGGCCTGCGGATGCGCCGAATGGAGCTGGACGGTTCCGGTGGGGTCCGCCCGACGGACGAGACCGTGGACTACCCGGTGCAGGCGATCTACCGGGCGGTGGGCTACTTCGGTTCGCCCGTGGAGGGGGTGGAGTTCGATGAGGTGCGCGGGGTGATCCCGAACGCGCAGGGCCGGGTGCTCGACGCGGACGGTGCCCCCGTGCCGGGCCTGTACGCCTCGGGGTGGATCAAGCGGGGCCCGGTGGGCCTGATCGGGCACACCAAGGGTGACTCCCTGGAGACGATCAAGCATCTGATCGAGGACGAGCCGGGGCTGTGGACGGCCCAGGAGCCCTCCGAGGAGTCGGTGATCGAGCTGCTCGAGTCCCGTGAGGTGCCGTACACCACGTGGGCCGGCTGGCATGCTCTGGATGACCACGAGAAGTCCTTGGGTGCGCAGGCGACGGAGGCCGGTCCGGTGGCGCGGGAGCGGGTGAAGGTCGTGGACCGGGAGGAGATGACCCGCATCTCCCGCGACGGGGCCTCCGTCCCGACCGCCTGATCCGGGGCGGGCCCTGGCCGCCCCGGCGCTAGGCTTCCGGGGTGGCCCGCCTCCTCGTCGACATCACCCCGCTGCGGGTCTCACCCGCCTACCGGCGGCTGTGGCTCGGCAACACGCTCGCGTACGTGGGCACGCAGCTCACGCTCGTGGCGGTGTCCCTCGAGGTGTTCGCCCTGACCGGCTCCTCGTTCGCGGTGGGCCTGCTCGGCCTCGCCGCGCTCGTGCCGCTCGTGGTCGCGGGCCTGTACGGCGGCGCGATCGCGGACCGGCACGACCGCCGCCGCGTCGCACTGACCTCGTCGGCCGTCATGTGGCTGACCACGGTCGGCATCGCCGCGCAGGCCTGGGCCGGGCTCGAGTCGGTGCCGGTGCTGTACGCCCTCGTGGCCCTGCACTCCGGCGCGTCCGGCATCAACCAGCCCACCCGCGGCGCGATCATCCCCGCGCTCGTGGGCCTGCCGCTCGTGCCGGCGGCGAACGCGCTGAACATGATGACGTTCTCCGTGGCCCTGATGGTCGGCCCCGTGCTGGGCGGCGTGCTCGTGGCGGCGGTCGGCTACGCGTGGACCTACTCGATCGACGTCGTCACCTTCCTCGCCGCCCTGTACGCCGTGTGGCGGCTGCCGTCCCTGCCGCCGCAGCGGGGCGAGGCCGCGGCCGCCTCGGGGACGCGCGGGGGCCTGGCCTCGGTGGTCGAGGGCCTGCGCTTCCTCGGCTCGCGACCGAACCTGCGGATGACCTTCCTCGCGGACATCGTGGCCATGACGACGGCGTTCCCGCGCGCCCTGCTGCCCGCCATCGGCGCCGTGGTGCTCGGCGGCGGTGAGGCCGCCGTCGGCGTGCTGCTGGCCGCGATGGCGGCGGGCGCGTTCCTCGCGGGGCTGTTCTCCGCGCCGTTCACACGCCTGCATGCGCAGGGCTGGGGCGTGTACGTCTCGATCCTCGTGTGGGGCGCGGCGGTGGCCGCGTTCGGCGGCGTGGTGTGGTGGGCGCAGTCCCTGCCCGACGGCGATCCCCGCCTCACGCTCGCGTTCGCCCTCGCCGCGCTGTGCATGGCGGTGGGCGGGGCCGCGGATTCGCTCTCCGGCGTCTTCCGCGGCTCGATCCTGCAGTCCGCGACCCCGGACCACCTGCGCGGCCGGCTGCAGGGCGTGTTCGTCGTCGTGGTGGCGGGCGGGCCGCGCCTGGGCGAGCTGCTCACCGGCGGCGCCTCCGTGGGCCTGGGGGAGGGGCCGACCCTGCTGGCCGGCGGTGTGCTGTGCATGCTCGGCGTGACCGCGCTGATGCGGTGGGAGCCCGGCTTCCTGCGCTACGACGCGCGGAACCCCACACCCTGAGCGGGCGCGGGGTTCCGTGGCGGGAGGCTGCGAGCCCGCGACCGCCGAGGAGCGCCGAGCCAGACGTTTCTGCCCGTGAGCCAGATGATTCTGCTGCAGATCGGGCCGCGAAACCGCCGAAACGTCTGGCTCGCGGCAGCCTGAGCCGCCGTCCACGGGAGCCACCACGACGACGGCGGCCGGCGGGTCAGCGGTCGCGGTCGGCCTGGAGCGTGGCCGGCACCGCGCCGCCCAGGCGCGTCCAGTGGCGGACGAGGTCCTCGTCCGGGGCCGCCTGGAGCGTCTCGCGGGCCGCCTCCTCCGCCTTCTTGATGCGGCGCTCCAGATCCTGGTCCGCGCCCTCGTAGGCGGCCGCGTGCCGGTGGGAGCGCAGCGATCCGACGTCCTCCGTGCGACGCTCCACCACCGCGAGCTGCTCGGCGATCGCGTCCTGGTTGGCGCGCTGGGCCTTCAGGTTCGCGGGGGCGAGCACCTGGGCCACGAACCCGTGGTCGAGGAGGAGGCCGCGCGGGGCGGCGATGCCGTGACGCAGCGCGAGGTCCACATGGTCCTCGAAGGTCAGGAGCATGGCGGCCTTGGTGAACTTCAGGTCGTCGACCGGGCGGCCGTCCACGCGGGCCCGGGCCCGCGCCCGGCCGATCGTGGTGTCGGCGGACCACACGGCCCCGCGAGGGTCGATCAGGTACAGCATGGGGACTCCTGGTGGGCTCGGAGGGGAGACGGCGTGCGGATCAGCGGAAGTTCACGAACTGCAGGTCCGCGTCCTCGAAGTCCTTGAGCATCGCGATGACCGACTGCAGGTCGTCGCGGGACTTGGAGGACACGCGCAGCTCGTCCCCCTGGATCTGGGCCTTGACGGACTTGGGGCCCTCGTCGCGGATCAGCTTGGTGATCTTCTTCGCGGTGGGCTGGTCGATGCCCTCCTTCATGGTCGCCTCGATGCGGTACTCCTTGCCGGAGGCGAACGGGGCGCCGGCGTCGAGGGACTTGAGGGAGATGCCGCGCTTGACGAGCTTGGACTCGAACACGTCCTTGACGGCCTTGACGCGCTCCTCGGAGGAGGCCTTCATGAGGATCTTCTCGCCGGAGAAGTCGATCTCGGCGCCGACGCCCTTGAAGTCGTAGCGCTGGGCGATCTCCTTCTGCGCCTGGTTCAGGGCGTTGGACACCTCCTGGCTGTCCACCTTGCTGACGACGTCGAACGTGGAATCGCTGGCCACGGGTGCTCTCCTTCAGGGTCTGCGGACGGGGCGCGCCCGTCGTCGACGGCCACTGCGGGGCCGCGCGGAGCGCTCTGCGGGCCAGCCTACCGGGGACGACGGACGCGGTCCCGGGCCGATTGGCGGCGTGGCGCGGAGATGCTGTACAGTGGACTCTCGCCCGACCGGTGCGGTCGTCCTCGAGACGTCCGGCAGCCGCCGGGTGGCACGGCAGATTTCCCGAGCGGCCAAAGGGGGCTGACTGTAAATCAGCTGGCACTGCCTTCACTGGTTCGAATCCAGTATCTGCCACCGGAACGAAGACCCCGGGACCGTACGGTCCCGGGGTCTTCTGCCGTCCGGGGCCGTGGCACACCCCGCGTCCCCGCCCCGGGAGGTGGCGGCCTCCCGCCAGGCGACGTAGCCTGCCTGTGGTCCGTGTCACACCCGATGCCCTCCGCGGTCCGGCGGCGGCACGGCCGTGCATCGTGACGCCGTGCGGCGTCGCCCGACCGTCCGCGAGGAGCGCCCGATGACCGAGTCCACCGCCCCCGAGTCCTTCACCCAGGGACCGACCGACGTCGAGCTGCTCGAGCAGACCCTGGCCCAGAACCTCGACGACACCGCCCGCCGGTTCGCCGACCGCGCCGCCCTCCTGGAGTGTGGACCGGACGGGGACCCTGCCACCGGACGCACCTGGACCTACGGGCAGCTGCGGGAGGAGTCCGTGACGGTGGCCAAGGCGCTCATGGCTGCGGGCTACGAGGCGGGGGACCGGATCGGGATGTGGAGCCCCAACGTCGCCGAGTGGGTCTCGCTGCTCTACGGCGCGGCACGCGCCGGCGTCATCCTCGTGAACCTCAACCCGGCGTACCGCGCCCACGAGCTGACGTACGTGGTCGAGCAGTGCGACATGCGCGGGCTGGTGGTGGCCTGCGCGGACGCACGCATGGACCCGCCCGCCACCGCGCGGGCCGTGGCCCGTGAGTCGGCGCCGCACCTGCGGCAGCTGATCATGCTGCCGGCCGGGAGCGGCGAGGACGCCTACGCCCACGTGCAGGACGGTGACGTGGCCGGCCGGCACGCCGCCGATCCCGTGGCCGAGGGCACGTGGGCCGCCTTCCTGGCCGGGGCCGCGCGGGTCTCGGACGAGGACCTGGCCGCGCGCGAGGCCGCCACCCGGCCGGCGGACCCCGTGAACCTGCAGTACACCTCGGGCACCACCGGCTTCCCCAAGGGCGTCACGCTGACGCATCGCAACGTGCTGAACAACGGCTTCCACATCGGCGAGCTGCTGGGCTACACGGAGGAGGACACCGTGGTGATCCCGGTGCCGTTCTTCCACTGCTTCGGCATGGTGATCGGCGTGATCGCCACCGTCTCCCATGGCTCGCTCGCCGTCATCCCGGCGCGCAGCTTCGAGCCGGTCTCGGCGCTGCGGGCCGTCGCCGCCACCGGCGCGACGAGCCTGTACGGCGTGCCGGCGATGTTCATCGCCATGCTCGCCCGGCCCGAGGCGGACGAGCTGGACCTGACGACGCTGCGCACCGGCGTGATGGCCGGCTCCACGTGCCCCGTCGAGGTGATGAAGAAGGTCATCGACCGGTTCCACATGTCCGAGGTCGCCATCTGCTACGGCATGACGGAGACCGCGCCCGTGTCCACCATGACCCGCCGCGACGACTCCCTGGAGGTGCGCACCCAGACCGTCGGCCGCACCATGCCCCACGTGGAGACGAAGATCGTGGACCCCGCCACCGGTGAGGTCGTCCCGCGCGGGGCCACGGGCGAGCTGTGCACCCGCGGCTACTCCGTGATGCTCGGCTACTGGGACGCCCCCGAGAAGACCGCCGAGGTGCTGGACGCCGACGGCTGGATGCACTCCGGCGACCTCGCCTCCATGGACGAGGACGGCTCCGTGCGCATCGAGGGCCGCATCAAGGACCTCGTGATCCGCGGCGGCGAGAACATCTCCCCGCGCGAGGTGGAGGAGTTCCTCTACACCCACCCGGACATCCAGGACGTCCAGGTGGTGGGCGTGCCGGACGAGAAGTACGGCGAGCAGCTCATGGCCTGCGTGATCATGAAGGACGGCGTCGAGCCGCTCACCGTGGACGCCGTCCGCGAGTTCGCCACGGGCCGGATCGCGCACTTCAAGATCCCGGCCTACGTCCGCGTGCTCGACGCCTTCCCCATGACCGTCTCCGGCAAGGTCCGCAAGGTCGAGCTGCGCGAAGAGGGCGCGAAGGTCGTCCAGGCCCAGGCCCACGCCCAGGGTGCGGGCTGACGACGACCGTCACCCTCAGGCGGCGGGCAGCGGGAACACGTCCCAGATGGTGCAGACCGCCTCGGGGGCGGCGCCCAGGATCGTGGCACGGTACGTGGTCGACCACGCCCGCGGGTCGGCGTCGCGCAGGCGCCACGTGCCGTCCGCGAGCACCGCGTCCACGAACGCGGAGGTGTCGGCGGGGCTGCCGTCCTCGTGGACCAGGGGGCCGCGACGCAGGGCTTCACCCAGGTCGCCCGCTCGGCCGACGGCGTAGAGCGCGGTCTCGTCCGTGTCCAGCACGAGGCCGCAGTCCTCCTCGAAGGCGGTGATCCAGGCCATCGCGTGCCGCATGGCCTCGTCCGGGTCGGGGTGGCGGGTCACGATGAGCACGGAGCCGCGCTCGCCCGGACGCAGGGAGCCGGGCGTGCCGGGGCCGTGCGGGTCGGGTTCGCGCGGGGCGGCGGCGGTGTGCGGGCGGGGCTCGAAGGCGGTGGTCATGGCGGTCTCCTCCCGGGTGGGGACTCATCAGGGTCCCGGCGGCGCCGCACCGGTCGGAGCGGCATCGCCCACGCTAGGAACCCGGGGCGGGCGGCCGGCCGGACCCGGCCGGGGCTGGGGAGGACACGCCGGGAGCAGCGGCCTGTGCAGGAGCGGAGGGGTCGCGCGGACGCGCCGGCACGGCCTCGGCCGGCCCGGCGTCGCGTCAGTGGGCGCGGTGGTCGGCCGGGGCGAGCTTGGGCCCGAACGCCTGCTTGCGCTCTCCGGAGAGCCCGATCATCCGCACCACCCGCTGCCGGTGCCCGGCCCATGGCGCGAGCAGGCGGAGCATCCCGGCGTCGTCGGTCCGGCGTCCCGTGAGGACCTGCCCCACGTACTGCGCCAGGTGGTAGTCGCCCACGGAGACGAGGTCCGCCGCCCCGTGGCTGCGCTGCAGCGCCTCGGCCGTGGTCCACGGCCCGATCCCGGGCACCGACTCCAGGCGCCGGGCCAGCGCGGCCACCCCGGCCGTGTCCCCGGGGGCGACCGCGTCGCCGAGCCGGTCGATGCTCGCGGCCCGCCGGGCGACCTCCAGCATGGTCCGCGACTGGGAGGGCTGCACCCAGGCCCGCGCATGCCAGTCCCACGAGGGGATCCGCAGGACGGCGGCCGGGGTCGGCGGCGGCAGCATCCCCGGCGGCACCGGGCCGGGGGCGGGCCCGTCGTCGTCGATCCGGGCGGCCAGCCGCACGAGGGTGCGCCAGCCGTGCCGCGCCTGGTCGTGGGTGACCTTCTGCTCGAGCACGGCGGTGAGCAGCTGCCGGGACAGCGCGCCCGCCGCCGGCAGCCGCAGCCCGGCCCGCATCCGCCGCGCCTCGCGCACGTGCGGCGGCAGCGCGGGCGCGCCGGAGTCCGGCCGCAGCAGGGCGTCGAAGGCGTCCCAGCCGTCGTCGTGCAGGCCGAGCAGGCGTTCCACGCCGGCGACGGCGGCGCTCGCGCCCGCGCCCCACGCGCGGGCCGTCACCGCGGTGCCGCCCCCTGCGGCCTCCCGGACGCCGGAGACCAGCAACGACGTCGGCCGGCCCGGGCCGCCCGACGCCACGTCCGGGGCGGGGGAGCGCAGAGTGAGCCAGACGCCCTGCGGTGTGGCGCGGACCGTGGGGTCGGCCGCACCGCGCTGCAGGGGGCGCAGGGTGAGCGCGACGTCCACGGGGACGGGCACGCGCACGCGGCGCTCGGCGTCCGGGGCGGTCATGCCCGCACCGTACACCCGGGCCCGGACAGGACGACGTCGGCCGTGACGGCGCGCACGCCGGGCGTTGCCCCGCGTGTCCGGAGCCCTCCTTCGGCGTCCGGCCCCTGGCGTAGCGTGGGGTGCGTGAGTGAAAAGACCCCCGCGCCCACCCCTGCGCAGCCCATGCAGTACGCCGAGAACGTCCTCGAGCTGATCGGGCACACCCCGCTCGTGAAGCTGCACTCCGTGACGGAGGGCATCGAGGCCACCGTCCTGGTGAAGGTCGAGTACCTGAACCCCGGCGGCTCCGTGAAGGACCGCATCGCGCTGAAGATGATCGAGGAGGCCGAGCGCGAGGGCCTGCTCGGCCCGGGCGGCACCGTCGTGGAGCCCACCTCGGGCAACACGGGCGTGGGGCTGGCCCTGGTCTCGCAGCTCAAGGGCTACCGCACCGTGTTCGTCACCCCGGACAAGGTGGGTCAGGAGAAGCGGGACGTGCTCAGCGCGTACGGCGCCGAGCTCGTCGTCACGCCCACCGCCGTGGACCCGACGTCCGAGGAGTCCTACTACGGGGTCGCCGACCGCCTCGTGCGGGAGATCCCCGGGGCCTATCAGCCCAACCAGTTCTTCAACCCCGCCGCCCCGGCCTCCCACTACGAGACCACCGGCCCCGAGATCTGGGAGGACACGGCCGGCCGCGTCACCCACGTCGTGATGGGCGCCGGCACGGGCGGCACCATCACGGGCACCGGCCGCTACCTCAAGGAGGTCTCGGCGGACCGCCCGTCCGGTCCGGTCCGCGTGATCGGCGCGGACCCCAGCGGCTCGGTGTACTCCGGCGGCGCCGGCCGGCCCTACTTCGTCGAGGGTGTCGGCGAGGACATGTGGGTGGACAACTACGACCCCGCGGTCCCGGACGAGGTCATCGCCGTCGAGGACGCCGAGGCCCTGGCCATGACCCGCCGCCTCGCCGCCGAGGAGGGCCTGCTCGTGGGCGGCTCCTCCGGTCTGGCCGTCGTCGCCGGCCTGCGCGCCGCCCGCGAGCTCGGCCCGGAGGACGTCATGGTGATCGTGCTGCCCGACTCGGGCCGCGGCTACCTCGCCAAGATCTTCAACGACCCGTGGATGGACGAGCGCGGCTTCGACTACGACGTCCGCGAGACCGTGCTGCCGGCGTGGGCGCGCGGGCGCACCCGCTCGGCGGTCCCGCAGATGGACGACGACGGCGCCACGGGGGCCGCCGGCGGGGCCGGCACGCCCGTCGAGGTGCTCGAGCACGCCGACGCCGAGCCGGCGACCCGCGCGGGCGCCCCCGCCGAGGCCGACCGCTGGTCCGCGACGGCGGGGGAGCTGCTGACCGAGAAGGCCGACCTGTTCCCGGGCTCCGTGCCCACCCTCGTCACCGCGGCCCCGACCACCTCGGTGGCGGACGCCGTGGCGACCATGAACCGGTACGGCGTCGACGCCCTGCCCGTGATCCTCGAGCCCCGGCACGACCTGCGGATCGGCGAGGTCCGCGGCACCGTCTCCTCCGCCGCGCTCGCGGACGCCCTCGCTGAGGGGCGGGCCACCGCGCAGACCCCCGTGGCCGACGTCATGGGCCCCGTGCTGCCCTGCCTGGGGGCGCGCACCCCGCTGCGCGCCGTGGCCCGGCGCCTCGCCCAGGACCCCGTGCTGCTGGTGCTCGAGGCCGGCCGCGTCCAGGGCGTCGTCACCCTGCACGACGTCCTCGCCCACGTCACCGCCTGAGGCCGGCCGCACCGGCCGCGCCCGCCCCACCCGACCCGATCTCTCCGAGGAGGCTCCCGAGATGACCGAGCAGAACGTCCACGAGGACCCGCACGCCACCACCCCCGACACCGGCGCCGAAGACGCCGCCGCCCACCCCCAGGGGGGAGGCTTCGGCACGCGCGCCGTGCACGCGGGCCAGCACCTGGACGAGGTGTTCGGCGCCGTCGTCCCGCCGATCCACCTCTCGAGCACCTACGCGCCCACGGCCGTCGGCGAGCTGCGGCGCGGCTACGACTACGGCCGCGGCACCAACCCCACCCGGGACGCGCTGCAGGAGCAGCTGGCCGCGCTCGAGGCCGGCGTCGACGAGTCCGGCGCCCCCCGGGCCACCGGCCTCACGTTCGCCTCCGGCCTGGCCGCGGAGACCGCGCTGATCATGGGCGCGGGCCGGCCGGGCATGACGATCGTGCTCGGCAACGACGTGTACGGCGGCTCCTACCGCCTCATCTCCCGCGTGCTCGCCCCGTGGGGCGTGGAGCACGTCGTCGTGGACATGGGGGACGCCGAGCAGGTCGCCGCCGCCGTCGAGCGCGCCGCCGCCACGGGACCGGTCATGGTGTGGCTGGAGACCCCGTCGAACCCGATGATGAAGATCTCCGACGTCGCCGCGGTCGCCGAGGCGGCCCACGCGCACGGCGCCCTGCTCGTGGTGGACAACACCTTCGCGACGCCGTACCTGCAGTCCCCGATCGCCCTCGGCGCGGACGTGGTGGTGCACTCCACCACGAAGTACATCGGCGGCCACTCGGACGTGATCGGCGGGGCGCTCGTGATCCCGGACGCCGCACTCGCCGAACAGGTGAAGTTCCAGCAGTTCGCGGCGGGGGCCGTGAACGGGCCCATGGACGCGTACCTGACCACGCGCGGCCTCAAGACGCTCGGGGTGCGCATGGACCGCCACCAGGCCAACGCCCAGGCCGTCGCCGAGTGGCTCACCGGCCGCGCCGAGGTCTCCCAGGTGCTCTACCCGGGGCTGCCGGACCACCCCGGCCATGACCTCGCGCAGCGCCAGATGCGCGGTTTCGGCGGCATGGTCTCGCTGCGCCTGTCCGGCGGCGCCGCGGCGGCCCGCCGCGTGGCCGAGTCGACCCGCCTGTTCCAGCTCGCCGAGTCCCTGGGCGGCATCGAGTCGCTGATGAACTACCCGGCGGAGATGACCCACGCCTCCGTGGCCGGCACCGAGCTGGCCGTGCCGGACGACCTGCTGCGCCTGTCGGTGGGCATCGAGGACGCCGAGGACCTCGTGGCGGACCTGGAGCGGGCTCTGGGCAGCCTCTGACCCGCCGACGTCCGCCAGAGGTCTAGCGCACGGGTGGGGAGCACCCGGCGGCGTAGTGTGACGGGCATGACCCTCACCGCCTTCGTCAACGCCCATGTCGTCCCCATCGCCGCCGAGCCGTTCGACGGCACCCTGCTCGTCGAGGACGGCCGCATCACCGCGCTCGGCCCCGACGTCGAGGCGCCCGACGGCGCCGAGGTGGTGGACTGCGAGGGGCGCTGGCTGCTGCCCGGCTTCGTGGACGCCCACGTCCACCTCGGCATGCACGCCGAGGGCGAGGTCGGTGCGACCGCGGACGTCAACGAGATGACGGACCCGGTGATGGCCGGGGTGCGGGCGATCGACGCCGTCGACCCGAACGAGCCGGGCTGGAAGGACGCCCTGGCCGGCGGGGTGACCACCGTGAACGTGAACCCCGGCTCGGGCAACCCGATCGGCGGCCAGGCGGTGGCGCTGCACACCCACGGACGCACCGTGGACGAGATGGTGCTGCGCAGTCCCTCGGGCGTGAAGTCCGCCCTCGGCGAGAACCCCAAGAACGTCTACAAGGAGAAGGGCCGCACCCCGTCCACGCGGCTGGGCACCGCCCTCGTGATCCGCGAGGCGTTCCTGCGGGCGCAGGGCTACATGGCCCGCCGCGCGGAGGCCGAGCGCGAGGACAAGCCCTTCACCCGCGACCCCCACCTCGACGCCCTCGCCCTCGTCCTGGAGCGCACGATCCCCTGGCGCCAGCACTGCCACCGCACCGACGACGTCGCCACCGCCCTGCGCCTGGCCGACGAGTTCGGCTACGACCTCGTCCTGGACCACGGCACCGAGGCGCACCCGCTGGCCGACCAGCTCGCGGCCCGCGGCGTGCCGGTGCTGATCGGCCCGCTGTTCACCACCAAGTCCAAGCCGGAGCTGCGGGGCCGCTCGATGCGCAACCCGGGCCGTCTGGCGCGGGCCGGCGTCGAGATCAGCATCATCACCGACCACCCGGTGGTGCCCATCGACTTCCTCGTCTACCAGGCGGCGCTGTCGGTGAAGGAGGGCCTGGACCGGGAGACCGCCCTGCGCGCCATCACCCTGCATCCCGCGCGCGTGCTCGGGCTGGACGACCGCATCGGCTCCCTCGAGGTGGGCAAGGATGCCGACCTGGTGCTCTGGTCCGGCGACCCGCTCGATGTCATGCAGCGGGCCCTGCGCGTGTGGATCGGCGGCCGTCAGGTCATGGAGTACGACCTCGCCACGGCCCGGCCCGTCGTCGCCTCCGCCCGTCCCGTGGAGGACTGAGCGGCGCCGCCGCCCGGCGGCGGGGGCGGGACGCGCGGGCTCAGCGCCGCACGCGCGAGCGCACGGGCGGCAGCCAGACGAGCGCGGCGCCCAGGAGCATCACGACGGCGAGGATGATCAGCAGGCCGTTGGCCCGCAGGAACGCGGGGGCGGCCAGCAGGACGGCGATGAACGTCAGGGTCCCGATCGCCGAACGACGGCGGCGCAGCAGACCGATCCAGCCCCACAGGGACGCCGCGGCCAGCAGGGCGACGGCGGTGCCCATCGTGAACTGCCCCGTCGCGCCGCCCAGCACGCCCACCGACTCCATGCCGGTGAGCGGATCGATGACGGGCTCGCCGCTGTCCTGTGCGCGGGCCCCGTTCCAGAGGAACGCGCCCGCGATGCCGACCAGCACCACGGTGACCGCGAGCCAGTAGAGGCGCGCGACCTTCAGGAGCGGGTGGACGAGGCCGGCATCGGACTCGGCCGCGTCCCGCGCGACCAGGTCGCGCTCGCGGTCCGCGCGGCGCCGTTCCAGGCGCTCCTCGTCCTCGGCGGTGAGGCGGGCGCGCTCGGCGCGCAGCCGTGCGTCGTCGGCCCGCTGATTCTCCCGGAAGGACTGGGCGGCACGGCCGGCGGCCCGGCCGAGCCCGCGGGCGAGGGGGCGGTCTTCGCTGTTCTGGGGCACCTGCCGAGCCTATCGCCCCGGCCGGTGCGCGGCCGGGGTGTCCGAGGGCACAGCCCGGCCCGGGATCCGGTGGCGTAGACTGGGCGGACCGGATCCGGTCTCTCCCCCTGTGATGAATGAGCGTGGACGCGTGTGCCACGCCGGACTGCAGATGTCTGTGCAGATGTGTGTGCGGGTCACGAACGTCGTGGCCCTCGGGGGCTGCCGGGTGGACGGAATCATCTGACCCAGCTGGCCCCTGCGCCCCACGACGTCGACCCGCGACCGACGTCCTCCGGCGTGCGCCCGCGCATCCCCACAGGAGGACCCATGTCCGACATCCTCGATCCCCAGACCACCGCCGAGGTCGCCCCCGAGCTCGCCGAGGCGGAGCAGGAGGCCACCGGGACCGTCCCGCAGGTCGACGCCGCCGAGCCCGCCGCCCCCGAGGCCCCGGCCGGGCCCGCCGGCCCCACCTTCCTGGACCTCGGCCTGGACGCCCGCGTGCTGGCCGCCGTCGAGGACCTGGGCTACACCCGCCCCTCGCCGATCCAGGAGGCGACCATCCCGCTGCTGCTGGACGGCCGCGACGTCGTGGGCCTGGCCCAGACCGGCACCGGCAAGACCGGCGCGTTCGCGCTGCCGGCCCTGTCCCGCCTCGCCGAGACCACGGACGTGACCGGGCGCGCGGACACCCCGCAGGTGCTCGCGCTCGCCCCGACCCGCGAGCTCGCCCTCCAGGTGGCCGACGCCTTCGACAGCTACGCCAAGCACCTCGACGACGTCTCCGTGCTCGCCGTCTACGGTGGCTCCCCGTACGGCCCGCAGCTGGCCGGACTGCGCCGGGGCGCGCAGGTCGTCGTCGGCACGCCGGGCCGCGTGATCGACCATCTCGAGCGCGGCTCGCTGGACCTCTCCGACCTGCAGACCCTCGTGCTGGACGAGGCGGACGAGATGCTGCGCATGGGCTTCGCGGAGGAGGTGGACCGCATCCTCGCCTCCACCCCGGACACGAAGCAGACCGCCCTGTTCTCCGCCACCATGCCCCCGGCCATCCGCCGCATCTCCGCCCAGTACCTGAACGCCCCGGAGGAGGTGGCCGTCGCCCGTCAGTCGACGACGTCCGCCACCATCCGCCAGCGCTACCTCCAGGTGGGCCACCAGTGGAAGTTCGAGGCCCTGAGCCGGATCCTCGAGACCGAGGAGCACGACGGCGTCATCGCCTTCGTGCGCACCCGTGCCGGCACCGAGGAGCTCGCCCAGAAGCTCACGCGCGCCGGGTTCAAGGCCGTGGCCATCTCCGGCGACATCGCCCAGAAGCAGCGCGAGAAGACCGTCGAGGACCTGAAGGCCGGCCGCGTGGACATCCTCGTGGCCACCGACGTCGCCGCCCGCGGCCTGGACGTCGAGCGCATCTCGCACGTGGTCAACTACGACATCCCGCAGGACGCCGAGTCCTACGTGCACCGCATCGGCCGCACCGGCCGCGCCGGCCGACAGGGCGACGCCGTGCTCTTCATGACCCCGCGTGAGCGCTTCCTGCTCAAGCAGATCGAGCGGACCACCCGCCAGCAGGTCGAGGAGATGGCCGTGCCCTCCGTCGCCGACGTCAACGCGGCCCGCAAGCGCCGCTTCGCCGACGGCATCACCCGCACCCTCGAGCGCGCCTCGGAGGAGGAGCTGGCGGTGTTCGGTGAGATCGTCGCCGCGTACGTCGACGAGCACGAGGCCGAGCCGGCGCGCGTGGCCGCCGCACTGGGCATGATGGCCCAGGGCGGCCGCCCGCTGCTGGCCCGCGAGCAGGAGATCCCGTTCGGCGGCGCCCGCGGCCGCAAGGACCGCGACGGCGGCCGCGAGGGTGGGCGCGACGGCGGCCGTGAGCGCGGCACGAGTGACGGCCGCGGCTCGCGTGGCCCGGCCCGGGAGCCCGCGGCCGGCAACGCGACGTACTGGATCGCCGTCGGCCACCAGGACCGCGTGCGGCCGGGCAACATCGTGGGCGCGCTGGCGAACGAGGTGGGCCTGCCCGCCTCCGCCATCGGCGCGATCGACCTGCGCGGCAACCACTCGCTCGTCGAGCTGCCGGCGGACCTGACCTCGGCCCAGCTCGAGGCCGCGGCCAACGCGGAGATCAACGGCCGTCGCCTCGGCCTGCGCAAGGACACCGGTCGCCCGACCCGCGCCGAGCGCGACGGCGAGGACCGCGGCGGCTTCCGCAAGGACCGCGGCGAGCGCGGCGAGCGCGGCGGCTTCCGCGGGGACCGCGACGGCGGCCAGCGCGGCGGGTACCGCAAGGACCGGGACGACCGCGGCTCCCGCGAGGATCGTGGCGGCTTCCGCAAGGACCGGGACGACCGCAGCTTCCGTGGCGACCGCAGGGGACGCCCCGGCGGCCGCAAGCCCCGCTGGGGCGCCCAGGAGCGCTCGGATCGGGGCGCCCGCCGCTGATTCCGCCGGGGTGCCGACCCCGCCGGAGGCCGTGACCGGGGCCGATTTTGCATCGGCCCCGGGGCCCTGGTAGAGTCTCACCTCGTTGCCCCGATAGCTCAGTGGTAGAGCGCCATCTTGGTAAGATGGAGGTCCCGGGATCGATTCCCGGTCGGGGCTCTGACATGAGAGCCCGCCCTCGCGGCGTGAAAACCGTGAGTGCGGGCGTTCTCGTGTCGTGGCGGCGTAGCTCAGCTGGTTAGAGCGCACGACTCATAATCGTGAGGTCGGGGGATCGAGTCCCCCCGCCGCTACGGAATCGGACGGACCCGGTCACCTCCTCGGAGGGGCCGGGTCCTTTCGCGTTCCGGGGCCCGTCCGTCGCCCCGGTAGCCTGGCGGGCATGTCCACGCGTCGCCCCGCCCACCAGCCCACCCGCGGCACCGCCGCGCCCCGCGGCTTCGTCTCCCCGTGGGAGCACGGCTCCCGGCTGTACCGGACCCTCGTGCTGACCGGCTCCGCGCTGTTCCTCGTGGGCATCGTGCTGGCGGTCGTCGGCGGCACCACCGGACGCCTCGCCGTCTCCGGGACCGCCCTGGGCGTGCTCGGCGCGGGCGTCGCCGTTCACCTGTCCGCTCAGCTCGTGCGCTTCCGCCAGGCCGCCCGCCGGCAGGGGGAGCGGCGCCCCGGCCGTTAGGCTGGACGGCAGTCGAGAACCGTCCCGCAGGAGGCCCGAGTTGAGCGTGAACCCCGACGTCGCCGGGCGGAGCTATCCGCCCGCGCCCCCCTTCCAGGTCGGTCGTGAGGCGGTCCGCGGCTTCGCCGAGGCCGTGCAGGCCCAGCATCCCGCGCACCACGACGTCGCGGCCGCCCGGGCCCTGGGACACGCCGACCTGGTCGCCCCCCCGACCTTCGCCGTCGTCATCGCCCAGCGCGCCGAGGCCGCCGTCGTCGCCGATCCCGAGCTGGGCATCGACTTCTCGCGCGTGGTCCACGCGGACGAGCGCTTCGTCCACCACCGCCCGCTGGTGGCCGGGGACGAGGTCGTGGCGACCGTGCGGGTCGAGGCCGTGAAGTCCCTCGGCGGCAACCGCATGGTCACCACCGTCACAGAGATCGCGGATCTGGACGGCGCACCCGTCTCCACCGTCACGTCCACCCTGCTGGTCCGGGGAGAGGAGTCCTGATGAGCACCGCCCCCCGCCTGTCCGACCTCGCCCGGGGCGAGGTGGTCGGCACGCGCACCGTCACGTTCACCCGCGCTGACCTCGTCGCCTACGCGGGTGCCTCCGGCGACCGCAACCCGATCCACTGGTCCCCGACGTTCGCCGAGCACGTCGGCCTGCCCGGCGTCATCGCCCACGGGATGCTCACCATGGGCGCGGCCGTGCAGCTCGTCTCGGACTGGGCGGGCGACCCGGGCGCCGTCGTCGACTACCAGACCCGCTTCACCGGCATGGTGCCCGTCGCGGACACCACGGTCCGCACGGACGACGACGGCGCGCCCGTCCCCGGTGCCACGCTCGAGGTCGTCGGCACGGTCGGCGCCGTGGACGAGGCTGCCGGGACGGTGCGGATCGACCTGAACGTCACCAACCCGGACGCGGCGAAGCCGCGCGTGCTGACCAAGGCGCAGGCCGTGGTGCGCCTGGCCGACCCCGCGGGGGAGAGCGCGTGAGCGAGCGGCTGGCGGACCACACCACCACCCGCGTCGGCGGGCCCGCGCGCGCGTGGGTCACCGCGCGCACCGAGGCTGAGGCGATCGAGGCCGTGCGCGCCGCCGACGCGGCGGGCGAGCCCCTGTTCGTCCTCGGCGGCGGTTCCAACACCCTCATGGCGGACTCCGGCTTCCCCGGCACCGTCGTGCGGCTGGCCTTCGAGGGCATCGGGGTGCTGGACGGGCCGGTGCCCGGCGAGGGTGAGGCGCCGCCCGTCGGCGACGGGGCCCGGCTCGCGGACCACGAGGGGGAGGCCGTCGTCGTGCGGGTCGCGGCGGGCCATCCGTGGGACGACGCCGTCGCATGGACCGTGGCGCACGGGCTCGGCGGGATCGAGGCGCTCTCGGGCATCCCGGGCTCGGCCGGCGCGACGCCCGTGCAGAACGTCGGCGCGTACGGCGCGGACGTCTCGCAGGTGCTCGTCGCCCTGCGCGCGTGGGACCGGGAGGCGGGCGACGTCGTCGAGCTGACGCCCGCGGACCTGCGCTTCGGCTACCGCGACTCCGTGATCAAGCGCTCCATGCTGGAGACCGGCGCGCCGAGTCCCCGGTGGATCGTGCTCTCGATCGACCTGCGGCTGCGTCGCGCCTCCTCCGACGCCGAGCCGACGGCGCCGGTCCGCTACGGGCAGCTGGCGGCCGCGCTCGACGTCGAGGAGGGCGCCCATGCCCCGCTCGCGGTGGTCCGCCGCGAGGTGCTGGCCCTGCGCGCCGCCAAGGGGATGGTGTCCGATCCGGCGGACCCGGACACGTGGTCCACGGGCAGCTACTTCACAAACCCGATCGTGCCCGCGTCCGTGCGGGCCTCCCTGCCCGACGGCGCCCCGGCGTTCGCCGCCGGCCAGGCCGAGGACGGGACGCCGCTCGTGAAGCTCTCGGCGGCCTGGCTGATCGATCGCGCGGGCTTCGCGAAGGGCTTCGGGCTGCCCGAGGTCGCCCCCCGCGAGGGCGGGCCGGACGGCCGCGGAGCCGACGGCACCGGCCTGGCCGGGGGCCGCGCGTCGGTGTCCACGAAGCACACCCTCGCCATGACCAACCGCGGCGACGCGACCACCGAGGACGTCCTGACGGTCGCGCGCACCGTGCGCGACGGCGTGCGCGAACGCTTCGGCGTCGAGCTGCACCCCGAGCCGATGATCATCGGCACCAGCCTCTGACCCCTCACTTTCGTTCGGGAAACGGCGCCCTCAGGAGTGCTTTCGTTCGGGAAACGGCGCCCCTTGGCGGGGCGGGCGCCGTTTCCCGAACGACAACGACCGAACACCCGCCGTTTCCCGAACGAAAACGGGGGCCGGGGGCGGGGGGCCGGGTACGGGGGCCGGGGCTGGGCCGGGTGCGCGCCGCCGCGCCGGCGTCGCGGCTCAGAGGTTGCCGGTGGCGATCATCAGCATGCGGCGCACGGGCTCGGCCGCACCCCACAGCAGCTGGTCGCCGACGGTGAACGCCGACAGGTACTCGGGACCCATGTTGAGCTTGCGCAGCCGGCCGACGGGGATCTGCAGGGTGCCGGTCGCGGCGATCGGGGTCAGGTCGGTGACCGTGGCCTCCTTGGTGTTCGGCACCACCTGCACCCACTCGTTGTCCGCGGCGATGATCTGCTCGACCTCGTCCAGCGGCACGTCCCGGGTGAGCTTGAGGGTGAGGGCCTGCGAGTGGGAGCGCATGGCGCCGATCCGCACGCACAGCGAGTCGAACGGGATCCGGTCCGCCCCGGTCAGTCCGAGCACCTTGTTGGTCTCGTCGTAGGCCTTGCGCTCCTCGCGGGAGACGCCGTCGCCCAGGTCGGAGTCGATCCAGGGGATCAGCGAGCCGCCCAGCGGCACGCCGAACTGCGTCGAGTCCAGGCCGTCGCGCTGCAGCTCGATCACCTTGCGGTCGATCTCGAGGATCGCCGACGCCGGATCGGCCAGCTCGGCCCGCACCGCGCCGCCCAGCTCGGCGTACTGGATGAGCAGCTCGCGCATGTGCCGGGCACCGCCGCCGGAGGCCGCCTGGTAGGTCATGGCGGTGCCCCACTCGACCAGGCCCGCCTTGAACAGGCCACCGAGGCCCATGAGCATGCAGGAGACGGTGCAGTTGCCGCCGATGAAGTCCTTCGTCCCGTTCGCCAGGGCGGCGTCGATCACGCCGCGGTTCACGGGGTCCAGTGCGATCACGGAGGTGTCCGCCATGCGCAGGGTGGAGGCGGCGTCGATCCAGATGCCGTCCCAGCCGGCGGCGCGCAGCTTCGGGTACACGGCCTGCGTGTAGTCCCCGCCCTGCGCGGTGAGGATCACGGGCAGGGCCTTGAGCGCGTCCACGTCGTACGCGTCCTGGAGCACGCCCGGGTCACCGGCCATGCCCTCGAGCACGGGCGCGGGACCGCCGGCGTTGGACGTGGAGAAGAAGACGGGATGGATACGGGCGAAGTCGCCCTCCTCGGCCATGCGCTGCAGGAGGACGGACCCCACCATGCCGCGCCAGCCGACCAGGCCCACGGTGGGCACGGCGGCCGCGTCGGGGGCGTTCACAGATGCGGGGGCAGCGGAAGTCATGCCCTCCAGGCTAGCGGCCCTGCTGCGCGCGCTTCCGCTTGTTCCACGCGATGAAACCGCCCACGGCGAACACCTGGGTCAGCACGAGCAGGAACACCAGCCCGGCGATGGTCTTGCCCTGCAGCACGAGGATCAGCCCGAACACGGCGCACACGAACGCCAGCACGGGCAGGACGACGAGCGCGAGGAACGAGACCGCCTGCGGGGAGAGCAGACGCTGGTCGGAGTCGGTCGGGGCCATGTCAGTCGCGTTCCCATCGTTCGAAGCGGTGGCGCGGGCCGGAGGCGGAGTCCAGCCACGCGTCGGGGGCGGGCTCGACGGCGGTGCGCCGCCAGCGGGCGTCGAGCAGCGGGGCGTGCGTGTCGCCGTCGACGTCGGCGTCGATCACGGTCACCTCGGCGCGCGAGGCCACGTCGAGGGCCTGCTCGTAGAGCGTCGCCCCGCCGATCACCCACACGGTGTCACAGCCGTCGGCCTCGGCCGCGGCGGCCAGGGCCGCCCCGAAGTCCGGCACGACGACGGCGCCCGCGGCCCGCAGCTCCGCGCCGGCCTCCTCGGTGGCCGTCAGGGTGCGGGAGACCACGATGTTCGTGCGCCCGGGCAGCGGGCGGAAGCGCGCCGGGAACGACTCCCACGTGCGCCGGCCCATGATCACGGGGTGGCCGTGCGTGTGGGCCCGGAAGTGCGCGAGGTCCTCCGGGACGTGCCACGGCATGGTGCCGTCGCGACCGATGACGCGCTCGGGGGTCTGGGCCCAGATCATGGCGATCACGGGCTCGGTGGGACGGGTGGCCCGGCTCATGGGGTCGCTGCGCATCCTCGGCTCAGACGGCGATCGGCGCCGTGATGGTGGGGTGGTGACGGTAGTCGAGGACCTCGAAGTCCTCGTAGTCGTAGTCGAAGATCGACGCGGGGGTGCGCCGCAGCCGCAGCCGCGGGTACGGGTACGGCTCGCGGGAGAGCTGCTCGCGCACCTGCTCCTCGTGGTTCGCGTAGATGTGCACGTCCCCGCCGGTCCACACGAACTCGCCGGGAGTCAGCCCGGTCTGCTGCGCGACCATCACCGTGAGCAGCGCGTACGAGGCGATGTTGAACGGCACGCCGAGGAACAGGTCCGCCGAGCGCTGGTAGAGCTGGCATGAGAGCCGCCCGGGGGCGCCGTCCTGACCGGGGGAGACGTAGAACTGGAACAGCGCGTGGCACGGCGGCAACGCCATCTCGTCCACCTCGGCGGGGTTCCACGCGGTGACGATGTGCCGGCGCGAGTCGGGGTTCGTCCGGATCTGCTCCACGACCTTGGCGATCTGGTCGATGTGGCCCCCGTCCGGGGTGGGCCACGAGCGCCACTGCACGCCGTAGACGGGGCCGAGCTCGCCGTCCTCGTCCGCCCACTCGTTCCAGATCCGCACGCCGCGCTCCTGGAGCCACCGCACGTTCGAGTCCCCGCGCAGGAACCACAGCAGCTCGAGCGCGACCGACTTGAAGTGCACGCGCTTGGTCGTGATCAGCGGGAAGGACTCGGCCAGGTCGAAGCGCAGCTGGCGGCCGAACACGCTGCGCGTGCCCGTGCCGGTCCGGTCCGTCTTGACGGCCCCGTGGGCCATCACGTCGGCGAGGAGGTCCTCGTAGGGGGTGGGGATGCTCACCCGGCCCACTCTAGCGATCCGAGCGGACGCGCTGAGCGTCGTCGACGGCCCGGCGGAGGCGGGTACCGGCAGGGCAGGGCCCCGCCCCCGGTCAGCCGTGGAAGACCATGTCCTGGTACTCGGGGTAGCGGCGCAGGTAGTCCTCCACGTAGGAGCACTCGGGCACGATCCGGTCACCCTCCGCGCGCAGCCGGTCCAGGACCATGGTCACGAGGGCGCGGGCATAACCGCGGCGGCCGAACTGCTCGTCGATGATGGTGTGCTGCAGGCGCAGGACCACGGTGTCCTCGCCGTCCGCGCCGCGCACGGTCTCCTGGTCGTAGCCGAGGAACCCGATGAAGGTCCCGTCCTGGCGCAGCTCGAAGCGCTGACGGTCCGGGTCCCGGGTCACCGTGAGGCGCTCGTGGACGATCTTCTCGGGCTGGCTCTGGGCGGCGGTGTTCTCCATGACCCGAGCCTAGGGCCGGGGGCGGGCCCGCTCAACGGTGGCCCGGTCGTGCGGGCCGAGGCCGGCGCGGGCGGCTCAGTCGTCCCAGGGGTCGTAGACCTCGACGGCCACCACGTCGCCGTCGAGGTCGAGCGCGCGGTGCGCCACCAGCACAGCGCCGGGCCGCAGCCACGGATCCTCGGTCGGCAGGGCCCGCAGCACGCGGTCCGCCTGGCCGGCGGCCGCGTCCTCGACCACCTCGAACAGGGTCGGCAGCACCGGCCGGTGCGTGCACACGACCAGCGGCCGGGAGCGGCCCATGAGCTCGGCCATCACCTTGCGGGTCTTCTTGGGCTTCTCCCGGGCCGTGGTCTCCGTGAACGCGCCCTTGGTCTTCAGCGGCAGCCGGCTGGACTTCACGAGCGGGGCCAGCGTCTCCACGCAGCGGCGCCACGGGGAGGAGACCAGCCGCTCCGGCCGCCAGGCCGACACGAGGCCCTCGACGGCGAGCGCCTGCCGCCGGCCCGTCGCCGCCAGCGGGCGCTCCTGCTCGGCGCGGGACCACGAGGAGCGGGGCTTGGCCTTGGCGTGGCGCAGCACCAGCAGCGGCACGGTCCGCAGGCGCCCCCGGGAGGCGGCACGCAGCAGCAGGTCGAGCGGTTCGTGATCCGAGTCGTTCGTCAGCAGCCGCCGGGCCTCGTCCGGCCCGACCCAGCGGACCTCGTCCACCTCGTCGCCGTCGGGGAGGGCGCGCTGGCCGTCGACCTCGGCGGCCCAGTACCAGACCTCCTTGCTCTGACGTGCGCCCCGCTTGCCGGGCACCTCGTACGCCGTCACGCACAGCGGGATGCCCGGCCGCAGCTCGAGGCCGACCTCCTCGCGCAGCTCGCGCACCGCGCACTCCGGCAGGGTCTCACCCGGATCGAGCTTGCCCTTGGGCCACGACCAGTCGTCGTAGCGGGGCCGGTGGATCACCATCACCTCGAGGCCGCCGGGCACGCGGCGCCACGGCAGCATGCCGGCGGCCAGCACCTCGGCGCGGGGGCCTTCCGAGACACGGTCCTCCGTGGACCAGCGGGCGACGCGGTCGGCGTGGGACGAGGGCATGGGGCGGGTTCCTCTCGGGGTGCGGCGGCCGCGACGACTGCTGGGGCAGGGCACGGGGCGTGGCCGACCCCGCGGGGGCCGGCCACACCAGGATACGAGGCCGCCGGGATGTGCCCGGCCGGCCCCCGCCCGAGGGTCTCAGGGGCGGCGGTACTGGGCGTCGGCGGCGAACAGCTCGAAGCCGAGGGACGCGTAGAGCGCGACGGCGGCCGTGTTGTCCGCGTCCACGTACAGGTCCACGACGTCGACTCCCTGTTCCGCCATCCGGTGCAGCCCCGCCAGCGTCAGGGCCCGACCGAGGCCGAGGCCCTGGGCGTCGGGGGAGACGCCCACGGCGTACACCTCCCCGACGCGCGGGCCGTCGGCTCCGGCATCCGGCTCCACCTTCGTCCAGTGGAAGCCGAGCAGCCGCCCGTCCGCCTCGCGGGCGGCGAGCAGGAGGCCGTCGGCGTCGAACCAGTCCTCCGCCATGCGGTCGTCGAGGTCGGCGCGGGTCAGGCTGCCCTGTTCGGGGTGGTCCGCGAAGGCGGCGGCGTTCACGTCCAGCCAGGCCTGCTCGTCCTGGCCGGGGACGAAGCCGCGCAGGGCCACCCCGTCGGCGAGCCGCACCTCCGGCAGGGCGGCGAGCGCCGCGTGCGACAGGCGCATCCGGCGCAGCTCGCGGACGGGCTCGAGGCCGTGCCGCCGGGCGAGCCGGACCGCCCCCGGGAGCATGCCGTGGGCCCAGACGCTCGTGGTCGCCTCCCGCGCCAGGTCCCGGACCGCGGCGGCCGCGGCGTCGGCCAGGACGGTCCCCCGTCCGGTGCGGCGTGCGGTCGGATCGACGACGAGCTCGAGCACGGCCGCCGCGCCCTCCGGCACGAGCACGGCCGCCCCGTCGATCGCCCCGTCCGTGCCCCGGGTGGCCCCCCACCAGAGCTGCCCGCCGCGGGCGAGCAGCACGCGCGTCTGGTCCGAGAGCGGGGGATGGCCGTCCGCCGCCCCGGCACGGTCGGCCAGGTCCAGGACGGCGCTCGCCTCCTCCGGGCGCGGGGTGACGACGCGCGGCATGCCGTCGGCGTCGGAGGTCGTGGGGGTGGGGTGTTCGGCCATGCCGGCCACCCTACGGAAGGAGGACGGTGGCCCGCGAGGTGCGCCCCGCCGTCGCCCGCCCAGGGCCCAGCCGGTGCGCACCTGGCAGGATGGGGCAGGTGATGCGCTTGTCCATGGCCCTGAGTGCGGCCGTCGCCGCCCTCGTCCTGGGCGGTGCCGCGTTGCTGGGCCCGGTCCCCGCCGCCCTCGCCGCCGCCGTCGTGATCCTGGTCATCGCCTGGGGCTGGCCGCGGCAGATGGGGGCGCCCGCGCGCCTCTCGCTCAGCGTCACCCTGGCCGTCGCCGGGGGCATCGCGGTGCTGCTCATGCTGCTGTGGCCGCCGCTCGAGGACGGCCACAGCGGGGCCTGGACGCTCTTCGAGCCGCTCGCCGTCGTCGTCGCCTGGAGCACCATGGCCTCGTTCGTCGTCCAGCTGGTGCGCGGGACCGGCCGGCCGCTGCGCCTCGAGTCCACCGTCGCCACGATGGGCGGGGCGTTCATGGCCGTCGTGACGGCGTGCTGGGTGGCCGTCTCACGCTGGAGCGACACCCCTGCGGTCGCCGGGCTGGTCATCACGCTGGCGGTCACGGTGGCCGCGGTCTCCCTCGTCGGCCTCACCCCGTGGATGCAGGGCCGGCCGGGAGTCCTGGCGCTCGTCGTCATCCCCCTCGGCACGGTGCTCGCCTGGCCCGTCTCGGCGCTGGCCGGCGTGGGCGCCCGGGACCGGCCGGCCGTCACGGCCGCGGCGCTCGCGGTGGCCGTGCTGGTGTCCCTGACCGCCGCCACGGCGCCGTCGTCGCGGCCGCGACCCGAGGACCGGCCGGTGGGCACCACCCTGCGCCCGCGCCGGGCGGGTTACGCCCTCGCGTTGGCGCCCGTGGGCGCGGCCGGCGTGGTGGCGCACGTCATGGTGGGCTTCCTGGCCTGACAGGTCGGGCCCGCTCGGTAGGATGTCCCGCATGGATACCCTTCTTGCGCTCGAGATCTTCTTCCTGGCCCTCGTGGTCCTGGCCGGCCTGGGCATGGCCGCCGTCGCCGCGGTCGTCATCAGCGGCCTCTTCAAGGGCCAGCGCTGAGGACGCGCGGCCCGCTGTCGGGCCGCGCCGTGATCTGCCATGGCGACTGAACTCCCGTACGACCTCACCCCCGAGCTCGCGCCCCTGTCCTGGCTCATCGGCAGCTGGGAGGGCCAGGGCCGCCTCGGCGACGGCTCCGCCGGGACCGAGATCTTCTATCAGCGGGTGGACTTCACCGAGCACGGTCTGCCGTTCGTGGAGTACCGCGCCGAGTCGTGGCTGTGCGAGGCGGACGGCACGCTGCTGCGTCCGCTGACCGTGGAGTCCGGCTTCTGGCAGGTGGACCGGGCGCGGCGCGACGGCGACGTCGGCCCCGGCATGCGCCCGGCGGACATCGTCCCCGCGTTCCGCTCCGCCGAGGACGTCGAGCGGCTGCGCGCCGGTGACGAGGGCTTCGGCCTGACCGCCACCATCACGCATCCGGGCTCGCTGTCCGAGCTGTACTACGGCCGCATCAAGGGCCCGCAGCTGCAGCTGGCCACGGACGCGGTCCTGCGTGGCTCCGCCGCCGGCCCGTACCACCGGGCCACCCGCATGGCCGGTCTCGTGAACGGGCAGCTGTTCTGGCGCTGGGACGTCGCGGACGCCGCGGGCGCCGAGCTCGAGGCGCACGCCTCCGCCATCCTGGACCGCATGCCGAGCGCGGCCGAGGGTCGGCTCGCTCCGGGGGCCGAGCGTCCTCGCGGGGCTCGCGGGGAGCAGTCGTGACGACCTCCCGCAGCCCGCTGCTGGACCTGGCCGTGGCCGAGCCGCAGGGGCCGGCCGGCGGCGCCGTCGAGGGCCGCGGCCCGGACGCCGGCGTCGCCGCGCACTACGGTCGCCCCCTGCCAGAGCAGCGCGCCCTCGCCCGGGGCCGCGCCCTGGTCGACCTCTCCCACCGGGCCGTGCTCTCCGTGTCCGGCCCGGACCGGCTGAGCTGGCTGCACACGCTCGGCACGCAGCACGTCGAGACGCTGCCCCCCGGCACGAGCACCGAGATCCTCTTCCTCGACGTGCAGGGGCGGATCGAGCACGCCGCCCACCTGCTCGAGGACGGTACCGCGGCCTGGCTCGTCACGGACCGCGAGGACGGCCCGGGCCTGGCCGCGTGGCTCACCTCGATGCGCTTCTCCCACGACGTCACGCTGCGGGACCACACCGGGGCGGTCGCCGTCGTGGGCGCCACCGCGCCCGTGCCCGGCTGGGAGGACCGCACCGTGTGGCTGGACCCGTGGCCGCGCGTCGGGGCGGGCGGCTGGGCCTACACGGCCGATCCGGATCCGGCGACCCACCCGGGTGCGGACTGGTCCTGGCGCGAGTACCTCATCACCCGGGCCGACCTCGAGGCCACCGTCCGCGCGCTCGGCACGGGCGTGCTCGCGGGCTGGTCCCTGGCGGGCACGACGGCGGCCGAGGCGCTGCGCATCGAGGCCGGCCGCCCCCGCCGGGCCCTCGACGTGGACGACCGCGCGATCCCGCACGAGCTGGACCTGCTGCGCACCGCCGTGCACCTCGAGAAGGGCTGCTACCGCGGTCAGGAGACCGTGGCGCGCGTGCACAACCTGGGCCGCCCGCCCCGCCGCCTCACCCGCCTGCTCCTGGACGGCTCCGTCCACGCGCTCCCCGAGCACGGTGCCCCCGTGATCCTCCGGCCGGCCGAGGACACGCCCGAGGCCCGCGCCGCCGCCCGTCCGGTGGGGACGGTCACCGCCGCGGCCCAGCACCATGAGGCGGGCGCCGTCGCCCTGGCGCTGCTCAAGCGCACGGTGCCCGTGGACGCCGAGCTGCTGGTCCGCGAGGACGCTCCCGGCGAGGACGGTGCCGCCGAGGGCGGCTGGATCGCCGCGAGCCAGGAGCCGCTCGTGTCCCCGGACGCCGGGCAGGTCGTCGGCCGACCGCGCGGCGTGGGCCGCCTGCGCTGACCGACTCGCCGGCTCAGTCCAGCGCGAGGACGGTCCGCGTGCCCGCCGCCTCCAGCCCGACGGCGATCGCCACGTGGTGCGCGGCTGTGTGGCCCGCCAGCACCTCGGCGAACGGCAGCAGCCCCTCCAGCGCCGCCCGGTCCATCGCCACGGCCACCGCGTAGCGGCCGAGCCCACGACCGCGCAGCCGCGGTGGGGTGAGGGTGCCCAGCGAGGCCAGCACGCCGCCCGTCACGCGATGCCCCGCCGCCGCCACCGCGGCTTCGATCGCCCGTCCCGCGCCGTCGTCGGGAACGAGCGCGACCGAGGACTCCCAGGAGGGGACACCCGCCTCGGCCATGTCGTCTGCGGGGGCCTGCGCGACCACGGCGTGGACGTGGGCGGGGTCGTCGGACACGGCGACGGTGCGCGAGGGGTCGACCGGCGGCGGTTCCTCGGTCGCGTAGAGCGTGAACTCGCCACGCGAGCGCACCGCCTCCCCGGCGGCGGCCCGCACCGCCGTCCGCAGCAGGGCCGACTCCACGCCCAGCGCCTCGGCGGGCACGCCGCGGCAGGCACGCGTGAACCACGCCGGCCCCGCCACGACGGTGGCCCAGGGCAGGGCCAGCACCTCCGCCTCGGCCCCATCCGGCCGGACCACCTCGATGCGGCGCGGCTCGGCGCCCGCCGCCGGGGCGTCGCCGGGCAGCAGCGCGGTGTCGGGCAGGCCGAGCCGACGCGCCAGCC
This sequence comes from Micrococcus sp. Mcc28, assembly GCF_024519775.1. Taxonomy (NCBI): domain Bacteria; kingdom Bacillati; phylum Actinomycetota; class Actinomycetes; order Micrococcales; family Micrococcaceae; genus Micrococcus; species Micrococcus sp. Mcc28. The sequence continues at coordinate 26,905 of NZ_JALJRH010000007.1, forward strand.
CGAGGGCCAGCACGCCGACGGCGGGGTGGTCGGGTCTCACCGGCCGAACAGGATCTTCGCCTCGTCGTAGCGCGAGACCGGCACCTTCTTGAGGCCCTTGAGGGCGGCGCTCATGGGGATGGAGATGATCTCCGTGCCGTTGGCCGCCACCATCTGTCCCCAGCGGCGCTGCGCGACGAGGTCGACGGCGCCCATGCCGAAGCGCGTGGAGAGCACGCGGTCCGTGGCGGTGGGGGCGCCGCCGCGCTGGATGTGGCCCAGGATGGTGCTGCGCGTCTCGATGCCCGTCATCTCCTCGATCTCGCGGGTCACCCACTCGCCGATGCCGCCCAGACGCGGCCGGCCGGACGCCTCGACGCCGGCCTCGGCCAGCGGGTCGTCGTGGCCCTCGGGGACGAAGCCCTCCGCCACCACGACCAGCGGGGAGCGACCGCGGTCGTGGACCTGCTGCACCCACTCGGCGACCTGGGACATCGGGGTGCGGACCTCGGGGATGAGGATCGCGTGGGCGCCGGCGGCCATGCCCGAGTGCAGGGCGATCCAGCCGACGTGGCGGCCCATGACCTCGGCGACCATGCAGCGGTGGTGGGACTCGCCCGTGGTGCGCAGCCGGTCCATGGCGTCCGTGGCGATCTGCACGGCCGTGTCGAAGCCGAACGTGTAGTCGGTGCCCTGCAGGTCGTTGTCGATCGTCTTGGGCACGCCCACGATCGGCAGCCCGTCCGCGGCCAGGCGGTTCGCGCCGGCCAGGGTGCCCTCGCCGCCGATGGCGATGACGGCGTCGATGTCCAGCTCGCGCAGGTTGCGGAGCATGTTCTCCGGGCCGCCGCCCTCCGCGTTGTAGGGGTGCGTGCGGGAGGTGCCGAGGATGGTGCCGCCGGTGCGGGCCAGGCCGCGCACGCGGGAGCGGGGCAGGTCCTCGACGTCCTTCTCGATCAGGCCGGACCACCCGTTGCGGATGCCCACCATCTCCATGTCGTACGACTTGATGCCGTGCAGGACGGCGGAGCGGATGACGGCGTTGAGGCCGGGGCAGTCGCCTCCGGAGGTGAGCATTCCGACGCGCATGGGGGTCCTCTCGGGCGTTCTCGTGGGGGTCGGCACCACCCTAGGCGTGCCCGCCGCGTCGCGTCAGGGGACGGGCGACGGGCGGCGGGTCAGCCGAGGGCCACGAGGACGGCGACCTGGAGGGCCGTCGCACCCACGAGGATGCCGCTCGCCGGGCCGAGGGTGCCGGGACGACGGCCGCTGAGCAGAGCGCCCAGCAGGACGGGGGCGATCACCGCGAGCGCGGCGACGAGCATGGGCACCGCCAGCAGCGTGGGGGTCGGACCGACGCCGAGCAGCAGGCTGATCCCGAGGGCGGCGAGCGCGGCGAGGACGGCCCCGGCGTAGGTGGCGGCCTGCGCGATCGGCCCGAGGCGCGGCTTCGCGGCCGTGGCTGCGGACCCCGAGCCGGTCGGGGCGGTGGCCGCCCGGGGGGCCTCCTCGGCCAGGCGCGTCGCGGCTCGCCGCTCGCGGGAGTGGACGTGGTCGCGCCAGGTGCCGGTCGCGGGGTCGATCCACTCGGGGCGGAAGCCGTGCGGGTCGGTGACCTCGGCCGCCCGCTCGCGCGGACCTCCGCCGACGTACCAGGCCGGGCGCGGCACGGCGTGGGCGGGCTGGTCGGCGTCGGGGACCCGGCCCGGGGCCACGCGGGCCTGCGCCCGGCCGTCCCAGCGGGTCACGAGCCACCAGACGAGCACGGCCAGCGCGCCCAGGCCCAGGAGGGAGCCGGGGCCGCCCACGGCCGGGGCGATGAGGGTGAACCCGGCGCCGAGCAGCAGGTTGAGGGCGCCGATCGCCCCGATCACGCCGATGGCCACGGTGGCGTCCTGCCACTCCCTGCGGCGCAGGCGGCCGAACTGCACGCGTCCGTCGGCGTCGGGGAGCACGGCCCAGGCGGCCGCGTAGGCCAGCAGGCCCAGGCCCGCGGAGACCATGCACACGGCGACGAACACGCCGCGGGCGAGCAGCGGGTCGATGCGGTAGCGCTCGGCCACCCCGCCGAGCACCCCGCCGACCCACGAGGCCGGCGAGCGGCGCACGCCCCAGCTCAGGACGGCGCGGCGCAGCCAGCCCGGCAGGGCGTCCAGTCCGTCGGGGCCGGTCTCGCCCGAGGCGGCTCCGTCGGGGGCGACGTGGGGGCCGGGGCCGGTGAACGGGTCGTGTGTGCTCGTCATGTCTCCATCCTCGTCCGCCTGCGGCCCCCGCCCATCCGGGAACTCCCGGAATCCTCCCCGGATGTGCCGCCCCGTCCGACACGGCAGGATGGGGGCATGCCCACCCCGTCCGCGCCCGCGCCGGCCCCGCGTCCGCCGTTGATGCGGCACGGGGCCGACCGTCCGGTGTCCGGCGTCGCCGCGGGGCTCGCCCGGCACCTCGGGATGCCCGCCGGCCGCGTCCGCGCGGCCCTGGCGCTGCTGAGCCTGCTGGGCGGCGCGGGCCTGGCCCTGTACGTGTGGCTCTGGCTGCTCATGCCGGAGGAGGGTCCGGACGGCGCCCCCGCCGCCGACGCCCCCACCCTGCGTGGTCGCGCCCCCGAGGTGCTCGAGCGGGTGCGCGAGGGCGGCTGGCCGGTGCTGCTGGCCGCCGTGGTGCTCGGCGTGGGCGTGCTGACCGTCGCGGACGGCCTCGGCCTCACCGTCGACTGGGCGCTCGTGGGCCCGGTGGCCGTCCTCGTGATCGGCCTCGGCCTGGCCTGGATGCAGCTCGACCTGGCGGGCGGGCCCCGGGCCGGGCGGAGCGGACGACTGGTCCGCCTCGTGCTCGGCACGGCCCTCGTGCTGCTGGCGGTGCTGGCCATCGTCCTGGGCGCCGTGAGCTCGGGCGAGCTGTGGCGGGCTCTGCTGGCCGCCGTCGCGATGCTCGCCGGCGCGGCGCTGGTGGCCATGCCCTACGCCCTGGCCTGGCTGCGCCGACGCGACGCGGAGCGGACCGCGTTCGCGGTGCAGGCCCAGCGCGCCGAGATCGCGGCGCACCTGCACGACTCGGTGCTGCAGTCCCTCGCCCTCATCCAGCGGCGCGCCCAGGACGCGGACGTGGTGGCCCGGGTGGCCCGCGCCCAGGAGCGTGAGCTGCGTCAGTTCCTCGCCCTGGACTCCCGCGGCGGCCCGCACTCCCTGGCGGAGGCGCTCGACCAGCACGCCGCCGCCGTCGAGGACGCCCACGGGGCCCGGGTGGAGGTCGTGGCCGTGGGGCGGGCCGCGGGGGCGTGGCTCGAGCCGCTCGCGGCCGCGGCGCGCGAGGCCATGCAGAACGCGGCCCGGCACGCCGGCGACGCGCAGGTCTTCGCGGAGGCCGGTGAGGACGACCGCGGCCGCACCGTCGCGGAGGTGTTCGTCCGGGACCGCGGCCCCGGCTTCGACCTGCCCACGGTCCCGGCCGACCGGCTCGGCGTGCGGGAGTCGATCCTCGGCCGCATGGAGCGTGCCGGCGGGACCGCCCGCATCCGGTCCGGCCCGGGCGGCACCGAGGTCCACCTGACGCTGGCCGAGCCCGAGGGTGCGCGAGCGCGCACCGGACAGGAGCACCCATGACCGACCCCGCCCCGCGCACGGCCGTCATCGTGGACGACCACGCGATCTTCCGCTCCGGCCTGCGCGCCGACCTGGACCCGGACCGACTGGCCATCGTCGGCGAGGCCGGGGACGTGGACGAGGCCGTCCGCACCGTGCTGGACCTGGCGCCGGATGTGGTGCTGCTGGACGTGCACCTGCCCGGCGGGGCCGGCGGCGGGGGAGCGGAGGTGGCCGAGCGCGTCCTCGCGCGCCGACCCGCGCAGCGGTTCCTGGCCCTGTCCGTCTCGGATGCGGCCGAGGACGTCGTCGCCGTGATCCGTGCGGGGGCCCGCGGCTACATCACCAAGACGGCCTCCGGCGCGGAGGTGGCGGACGCGGCGGTCCGCGTGGCCGACGGCGACGCGGTGTTCTCGCCCCGGCTGGCCGGGTTCGTCCTCGACGCCTTCCGCGGCACGGCGCCCGCGCCCCCGCTCGTCCCCGCCGCGGCGGCGAGCGGGGCTGCGGCCCCCGACGAGGACCTCGACCGGCTCTCGGCACGGGAGCGGGAGGTCATGCGGCTGATTGCCCGCGGCTACACCTACCGGGAGGCCGGGGCGGAGCTGTTCATCTCGGACCGCACGGTCGAGACCCACGTGTCCTCCGTGCTGCGCAAGCTCCAGCTCTCCAACCGCCACGAGCTGACCCGCTGGGCCGCGCGCCGCGGATACGCCTGAGCCCCGCGGCACGCGGCGTCGCGGGGCTCAGGGGCGGGGTGTGCGGCTCAGGCGCTGAGCAGGGCGCGGATGCGCTCGACGCCCTCGGCGAGGTCCGCATCGCCCAGCGCGTAGGACAGTCGCAGGTAGCCGGACGGGCCGAACGCCTCGCCGGGGACCACGGCGACCTCCGCCTCGTCGAGGATGAAGGCGGCCAGCTCGGCCGACGTCGTGGGGGTGACGCCGCCGCGGTAGGTCTTCCCGAGCGCCTCCCGCACGTCCACGTACGCGTAGAACGCACCCTGCGGGGTGGGACAGTGGAAGCCCGGCACGGCGTCCATGGCTTCGACCATGGCCCGGCGCCGGCGGTCGAACGCCGTCTTCATCTCCGCCACGGCGTCCAACGGGCCGGCGATGGCGGCCAGCGCGGCCCGCTGCGACACGTTGGCCACGTTCGAGGTGGCGTGGGACTGCAGGTTCGTGGCGGCCTTGACCACGTCCAGCGGGCCGGCCATCCACCCGACGCGCCAGCCCGTCATGGCGTAGGTCTTGGCGACGCCGTTGAGGATCACGGACTGCTCCGCCAGCTCGGGCACGGCGCGGACGATCGAGGTGAACGGCATGCCGTCGTAGGTCAGGTGCTCGTAGATCTCGTCGGTGACCACCCACAGCCCCCGCTCCCGTGCCCACCGGCCGATCGCCGCCGTCTCCTCGGGGGAGTACACGGCGCCGGTGGGGTTGGAGGGGGAGACGAACAGGAGCACCTTGGTGCGGTCCGTGACGGCCTCGTCGAGCTGGTCCACGGTGACCTTGTAGCCCTGCTCGGGGCCGGCGAACACCTCGACCGGCACGCCGCCGGCCAGGCGGATCGCCTCCGGGTAGGTGGTCCAGTAGGGGGCGGGGACGAGCACCTCGTCCTGCGGGTCCAGCAGGGCGGCGAAGGCGTTGTACACGGCCTGCTTCCCGCCGTTGGTCACGAGCACCTGGGCGGCCTCGAGGGACACGCCGGAGTCGCGCAGCGTCTTGGCCGCGATCGCCTCGCGCAGCTCGGGCAGGCCGGCGGCGGGGGAGTAGCGGTGGTTCTTCGGGTCCCGGGCCGCGGCGACGGCGGCCTCCACGATGTAGTCCGGGGTGGGGAAGTCGGGCTCGCCGGCGCCGAAGCCGATCACCGGGCGCCCGGCGGCCTTGAGCTCCTTGGCGCGGGCGTCGACGGCGAGGGTGGCGGAGGGCGCGATGGCGGACAGACGGGCGGAGACGCGGCGGGCGGGCGCGGCCATGAGGACCTTCTTCGAGCTCGACGGGGAGGGCGGGGCGGAGCGGGGCTCCGTCCTGCCAGGGTACTGACTGCCCGGGGCCCGTTCGACTCCCGCCGCCCGATGGCGTATCCTGGATCTCCGGTACCGCGTTCGCGGTCGATCCCGCGAGGGTTCGGTCGGCTCCGTCGGTTCGAAGGGTAGTGGCGCAATTGGTAGCGCAGCGGTCTCCAAAACCGCAGGTTGCAGGTTCGAGTCCTGTCTGCCCTGCTCGATGCCGGGCCTCGTGCTCGGCATCGGACGTGTAGAAAGCGATTCGGCGATCCGACGAGTGAGGCCACGTGACTGAGATGGCGGCGAACGGCGGGGGGCCCGCCCCCACGCCGAGCAGGCAGCGTCGCGGGCTGTTCGCGCGGATCGCGCTGTTCCTGCGCCAGGTGGTGGACGAGCTCCGCAAGGTCGTCACCCCCACGAGCGAGGAGCTGCTGCGCACGACCGGAGTGGTGCTCGCCTTCGTGGCGTTCATGATCCTGCTGGTCATGGGGCTGGACTGGGTGTTCGGCACCGTGGCGGGTCTCCTGTTCGGCGCCGGCGGCCTCTGAGCCCGGCGCGGACGGTCCCGACGTCGCAGGACGCGTCCCCCGCACGCCCGTGAGGGCCCTCCCCGACGGCAGGGCCCGCCGTCCGTCAGCAGAAAGCAGGAACCGTGTCCGAGCAGGAACTGGATCGTCAGCCCGCCGAGGAGTCCGTCCCGATGTCGGAGGACGCCGTGGCCGAGGAGACCGCCGAGACCGCGCAGGACGCCGGCACGCCCGTCGAGGACGCCCTGGACGAGGTCGCCGGCAGCGGTGACGAGACCGCCGAGGCCACCGTGCAGGAGGCCGACCTGGCCGTCGCCGAGGGCGAGGACGCACCGACCCCCGTCGAGGAGCAGTCCGACGACGAGCCCGCCGTGGACCCCGCCGAGGAGCTGCGCACCCGCCTGCGCCGCCAGCCCGGCGACTGGTACGTCGTCCACACCTACGCCGGCTACGAGAAGCGCGTGAAGACGAACCTCGAGGCCCGCATCCTGACCCAGGACATGGAGGACTCGATCTACGAGATCGAGGTCCCCATGGAGGAGGTCGTGGAGATCAAGAACACCACGCGCAAGATCGTCTCGCGCGTGCGCATCCCGGGCTACGTGCTCGTCCGCATGGACCTCGACGACGCCTCGTGGGGCGTCGTACGGCACACCCCGGGCGTCACGGGCTTCGTGGGCAACGACGCCCACCACCCGCAGCCGCTCAGCCTGGACGAGGTGTACGACATGCTCGCCCCGTCCGTGATCCAGGAGGCCGCCCGCGCCGCCGAGAAGGCCGGCCTGGCCGTCCCCGCCGCGGCCGAGTCCGGCGCGCCCGCCGCCCCCGCGATCCACGTGGACTTCGAGGTCGGCGAGTCGGTCACCGTCAACGACGGCCCGTTCGAGACCCTCCCGGCCACGATCTCCGAGATCAAGCCGGAGGCCCAGCAGCTCGTGGTGCTCGTCTCGATCTTCGAGCGCGAGACCCCCGTGACGCTGTCCTTCAACCAGGTGACCAAGGCCATCTGAGGACACCCGACGCTTCCGCACCGGGCCGGCCGCCTGCCGGCCCGGACGCGGCACCGGCCGCCGCGCCACGGCGGCCACCGCCCCCGGTGCGCTCCTGCGCCGAGGGTCCCCCAGTGAGAGAAGGATCCACTCATGGCTCCCAAGAAGAAGGTCACCGGTCTGATCAAGCTTCAGATCCAGGCCGGCGCCGCCAACCCGGCCCCGCCCATCGGCCCCGCCCTGGGCCAGCACGGCGTGAACATCATGGAGTTCTGCAAGGCGTACAACGCCGCCACCGAGTCGCAGCGCGGCAACGTGGTCCCGGTCGAGATCACCGTGTACGAGGACCGCTCGTTCACCTTCGTGACCAAGACCCCGCCGGCCGCCGAGCTCATCAAGAAGGCCGCCGGCGTCGCCAAGGGCTCCGCCACCCCGCACACGGCCAAGGTCGGCACGCTGACCCAGGCCCAGTGCGAGGAGATCGCCCAGACCAAGATGGAGGACCTGAACGCCAACGACGTCCAGGCCGCCGCCAAGATCATCGCGGGCACCGCCCGCTCGATGGGCATCACCGTCGAGGGCTGACGCCCACCCCCACCCCCTTCCAGTGGCAGGGCCGAGCGCGGCCCGCAGACCACGACTGCACAAGGAGAAGAACGCAGATGGCACAGCGCAGCAAGGCATACAAGGCGGCCAAGGCCGCGATCGGCGAGGATCTGTACTCGCCGGTGGAGGCGATCCGCCTCGCCAAGGAGACCAACCCCTCCAAGACCGACGCCACCGTGGAGGTGGCCCTCCGCCTCTCGGTCGACCCCCGCAAGGCCGACCAGATGGTCCGCGGCTCCGTGAGCCTGCCCCACGGCACCGGCAAGACCGCCCGCGTCGTCGTGTTCGCCACCGGTGACCGCGCCGAGGCCGCCCGCGCCGCCGGCGCGGACGTCGTGGGCGACGACGACCTGATCGCCCGGATCTCCGAGGGCTGGGTGGACTTCGACGCCGCCGTGGCCTCCCCGGAGCTCATGGGCAAGGTCGGCCGTCTGGGCAAGGTGCTCGGCCCCCGCAACCTGATGCCGAACCCCAAGACCGGCACCGTGACCCCGGACGTGGCCAAGGCCGTGGCCGACATCAAGGGCGGCAAGATCGACTTCCGCGTCGACAAGCACTCCAACCTGCACTTCATCATCGGCAAGACCTCCTTCGAGGCCAAGGCCCTGGTGGAGAACTACGCCGCAGCCCTCGAGGAGGTCCTGCGTCTGAAGCCGTCCTCCTCCAAGGGTCGCTACATCTCCAAGGCCACCGTGGCCACCACCTTCGGCCCGGGCGTGCCCATGGACCCGAACGTGACCTCGGTGGACTCCTCCGAGCTCTGAGCCACGCGGCCCCGGTGATCGGGGCCCACGACGTCGGCCGGTCGTCCCCGCAGCGGGGACGACCGGCCGGCGTCGTCCCGGGTCGATTTTGCGGGCCCGCCCCGGACGTGTACGCTGGTGCCTACCGAAGACCGCCGGTCGTGGTGCCCTGCCTCCGGGCAGAGCCCACCGAAGGATCTCCCTGACGGAGACGGCCCGCGCAGGTGAACGTGAGCCACGCTCGCATCCGCACGTCGACCCTCCGGGTCCGGCCGCGTCGATGCTCCTGCTGCGCCCCGTGCATCTGCACGGGGCGCTTTCTCGTCTCGGGGTGGCGGTTCCCACGCATCATCGAGAGGAGTGCCATGGCGACGTCCGCGAAGGAGTCGGCGGTGGCTGAGCTCACGGACCTGTTCCGTGAGTCCAGCGCCGCTGTTCTGACGGAATACCGTGGCCTGACGGTGACGGAGCTCAAGCAGCTGCGCGACTCCATCCGTCAGGACGCGACCTACGCCGTGGCGAAGAACACGCTGGCCGAGATCGCGGCCAAGGACGCCGGTCTGGAGGGCCTCGAGGCTCACCTGTCCGGTCCCACCGCGATCGCGTTCGTGACCGGGGACCCGGTCAACGTCGCGAAGGCCCTGCGTGACTTTGCCAAGGATCACGAGAAGCTCGTGCTCAAGGGCGGCTACATGGATGGCCAGCCCCTGGACGAGGCCGGCATCAAGAAGCTCGCGGACCTCGAGTCCCGCGAGGTGCTGCTGGCCAAGTTCGCCGGCGCGATGAAGGGCAGCATGTCCAAGGCTGCCGCCCTGTTCCAGGCGCCGCTGTCCAAGACCGTCCGCACGGTCGAGGCGCTGCGCGCCGCGCAGGGCGAGGCTGCCTGAGCAGTCCGCCCCGGGCTGCACGGCCCACCACTTCACACGTAGTCAAGACGTACCCGTAAAGGAGCCATCATGGCCAAGCTGACCACCGAAGAGCTGCTCGCCGCGTTCGAGGAGCTGACCCTCATCGAGCTGTCCGAGTTCATCAAGGCGTTCGAGGAGAAGTTCGACGTCACCGCCGCCGCCCCCGTGGCCGTGGCCGCCGCCGGCGGTGCCGCCGGCGGTGCCGAGGCCGCCGCCGCCGAGGAGAAGGACGAGTTCGACGTCGTCCTCGAGGCCGCCGGCGACAAGAAGATCGGCGTCATCAAGGAGGTGCGCGCCCTCACCTCCCTCGGCCTGAAGGAGGCCAAGGACCTGGTGGACGGCGCCCCCAAGCCCGTCCTCGAGGGCGTCAACAAGGAGGCCGCCGAGAAGGCCAAGGAGCAGCTCGAGGGCGCCGGCGCCACCGTCACCCTCAAGTGATGATCGCGGCCTGAGCCGCATCACGCTTCCTCACGAGTCCCCCGGACCCGCACTGCGGACCGGGGGCCTCGTGGCGTTCCAGGTCACGCATCCGCGACTGGACAGGGGCGACGGGCGGGGATAGGATGGATCTTTGCATCTCCCCTGTTCCGTGCTGCCCACAGGACCCCGCGTCCCGCCGTGGCTCGCACGGTTCCGCACGGCCTTCATATAGCGGTGGGCCGGCGCCGCCGTCTCGCGGCAGGGGAGCGAACGGAACCCAGAAGGCCTGTGGAAGGATCCTACGTGGTCGCCTCGAGCACCTCCAACGAAACCGCTACCGTCTCCCCGCGATCCGGCGCCTCCGCCGGACGCGTCTCCTTCGCCAAGATCTCCGAGCCGCTGGACGTGCCGGACCTGCTGGCGCTGCAGACCGAGTCGTTCGACCGCCTGATCGGCAATGAGCGGTGGGCCACGCGCGTCGACGCCGCCCTGGCCGCCGACGACCACTCCGTGCCCGTCACCTCGGGACTGACGGACATCTTCGAGGAGATCTCCCCGATCGAGGACTTCCAGGGCACCATGTCCCTGTCCTTCGCCGAGCCGGAGTTCGCCGACGCGAAGATGACGGAGGAGGAGTGCAAGGATCGCGACGCGACCTTCTCCGCCCCGCTGTACGTCAAGGCCGAGTTCATGAACAACACGACCGGCGAGATCAAGCAGCAGACCGTCTTCATGGGCGACTTCCCGCTGATGACCCGCAACGGCACGTTCATCATCAACGGCACCGAGCGCGTCGTCGTCTCCCAGCTGGTCCGCTCCCCGGGCGCCTACTTCGAGCGCACTCCGGACAAGACCTCCGACAAGGAGATCTTCTCGGCGAAGATCATCCCCTCGCGCGGCGCCTGGTTCGAGCTCGAGGTGGACAAGCGCGACCAGGTCGGCGTCCGCCTCGACCGCAAGCGCAAGCAGCCCGTGACGGTGCTGCTCAAGGCCATGGGCTGGACCGAGTCCCGCATCCTGGAGGAGTTCGGGCACTACGACTCCATTCGCGCCACCCTCGAGAAGGACGGCACCGCGGACCAGGACGAGGCCCTGCTCGACATCTACCGCAAGCTGCGCCCGGGCGAGCCGGCCGCCGTCGACGCCGCGCAGGCGCTGCTGAACAACCTGTACTTCACCCCGAAGCGCTACGACCTCGCCAAGGTGGGCCGCTACAAGCTCAACCGCAAGCTCGGCGTGGACGTGCACCTCGGCGACCCCAACGCGTCCGTGCTCACCGAGGACGACATCGTCCAGATGGTGCACTTCATCGCCGCGCTGCACGCCGGCGAGACCGCCATCAAGGGCACGCGCGACGGCGAGCCGGTGGACGTGCGCGTGGAGATCGACGACATCGACCACTTCGGCAACCGTCGCATCCGCGCGGTGGGCGAGCTGATCGAGAACCAGATCCGCACCGGCCTGTCCCGCATGGAGCGCGTCGTGCGTGAGCGCATGACCACCCAGGACGTCGAGGCGATCACCCCGCAGACCCTGATCAACATCCGCCCCGTGGTGGCGGCGATCAAGGAGTTCTTCGGCACCTCGCAGCTGTCCCAGTTCATGGACCAGAACAACCCGCTGGCCGGCCTGACGCACAAGCGCCGCCTGTCCGCGCTCGGCCCGGGTGGACTGTCCCGCGACCGTGCCGGCATGGAGGTCCGTGACGTCCACCCGTCGCACTACGGCCGCATGTGCCCCATCGAGACCCCGGAAGGCCCGAACATCGGCCTCATCGGTTCGCTGGCGACCTTCGGCCGGATCAACTCCTTCGGCTTCATCGAGACCCCGTACCGCCGCGTGGTCGACGGCCGGGTCACGGACACCGTGGACTACCTGACCGCCGACGACGAGCTGGCCTTCCAGATCGCCCAGGCGAACGCCCCGGTGGACGAGGACGGCCGGTTCGAGGAGGAGCTCGTGCTCTGCCGCCAGCGCGGCGGCGACGGCGAGCCCGTGCTCTCGACCGTGGACGAGATCGACTACATGGACGTGTCCCCGCGCCAGATGGTGTCGGCGGCCACCGCCCTCATCCCGTTCCTCGAGCACGACGACGCCAACCGCGCGCTCATGGGCGCGAACATGCAGCGTCAGGCCGTGCCGCTGCTCCGCTCCGAGGCCCCCTACGTGGGCACCGGCATGGAGAAGTACGTGGCCGTGGACGCGGGCGACTCCGTGACGGCCACCCAGGGCGGCGTCGTGACCGAGGTGGCCGCGGACCTGGTGACCGTCATGAACGACGACGGCACCACCACGCACTACCCGATCATGAAGTTCGCCCGCTCGAACCAGGGCAACGCCTACAACCAGCGGGTGCGCGTGTCCGAGGGCGAGCGGGTGGAGCCGCTGAGCATCATCGCCGACGGTCCCGCCACGGACAACGGCGAGCTCGCGCTCGGCAAGAACCTCCTCGTCGCGTTCATGCCCTGGGAGGGCCTGAACTACGAGGACGCGATCATCCTGTCCCAGCGCATGGTCTCGGAGGACGTCCTCACCTCGATCCACATCGAGGAGCACGAGGTCGACGCCCGCGACACCAAGCTGGGCGCCGAGGAGATCACGCGCGACATCCCCAACGTGTCCGAGGAGGTGCTCTCGCAGCTCGACGAGCGCGGCATCATCCACATCGGCGCCGAGGTGGAGGCCGGCGACATCCTGGTCGGCCGCGTGACCCCGAAGGGCGAGACCGAGCTGACCCCGGAGGAGCGCCTGCTGCGCGCGATCTTCGGCGAGAAGTCCCGCGAGGTCCGCGACACGTCCCTGAAGGTGCCGCACGGCGAGTCCGGCACCGTCATCGGCGTGCGCATCTTCGACCGCGACGAGGACGACGACCTGCCCCCGGGCGTGAACCAGCTGGTGCGCGTCTACGTGGCGCAGAAGCGCAAGATCACCGACGGCGACAAGATGGCCGGCCGCCACGGCAACAAGGGCGTCATCTCGAAGATCCTGCCGCTCGAGGACATGCCGTTCCTGGCGGACGGCACCCCGGTGGACATCGTGCTGAACCCGCTCGGCGTCCCCGGCCGCATGAACCTCGGCCAGGTCATGGAGCTGCACCTGGGCTGGGCCGCCTCGCGCGGCTGGGACATCCAGGGCGAGCCGGAGTGGATCAAGGACCTGCCGAACTTCCCGCGGCAGTCCGGTCCGGTCAACGTGGCCACCCCGGTGTTCGACGGCGCCGAGGCGTACGAGATCACGGGCCTGCTCGGCCACGTGAACGTGACCCGCGACGGCGACCGTCTCATGAGCGACAGCGGCAAGGCGCAGCTGTTCGACGGCCGCACCGGCGAGCCGTTCCCGGACCCGGTGTCCGTGGGCTACATGTACATGCTCAAGCTGCACCACCTGGTGGACGACAAGATCCACGCCCGTTCCACGGGCCCGTACTCGATGATCACGCAGCAGCCGCTGGGCGGTAAGGCCCAGTTCGGCGGCCAGCGCTTCGGCGAGATGGAGGTGTGGGCGCTCGAGGCGTACGGCGCGGCGTTCACCCTCCAGGAGCTGCTGACCATCAAGTCGGACGACATCCACGGCCGCGTGAAGGTCTACGAGGCCATCGTCAAGGGCGAGAACATCCCGGAGCCGGGTGTTCCCGAGTCCTTCAAGGTGCTCATCAAGGAGATGCAGTCCCTCTGCCTGAACGTGGAGGTCCTCTCCGCCGACGGCCAGGCCATCGAGATGCGTGACGCGGAGGACGAGGTCTACCGCGCCGCCGAGGAGCTGGGCATCGACCTCTCCCACGCCGAGCCGAGCTCGGTGGAGGAAGTCTGAGCCGGGCCCGATCCCGCATCCACAAGACGTCACCTGAGAACCACTGAACCAAGGGAGTTCACCGGAGCATGAGCGTGAACAGCATGTCCACTGACAACTCTTTCGGCCTGATGCGCATCGGCCTGGCCACGGCGGAGGACATCCGCCGCTGGTCCTACGGCGAGGTCAAGAAGCCGGAGACCATCAACTACCGCACCCTGAAGCCGGAGAAGGACGGACTCTTCTGCGAGAAGATCTTCGGCCCCACCCGTGACTGGGAGTGCGCGTGCGGCAAGTACAAGCGCGTGCGCTTCAAGGGCATCATCTGCGAGCGCTGCGGCGTCGAGGTGACCCGCTCGAAGGTGCGCCGCGACCGCATGGGCCACATCGAGCTGGCCGCGCCGGTCACCCACATCTGGTACTTCAAGGGCGTGCCCTCGCGCCTGGGCTACCTGCTGGACCTGGCGCCGAAGGACCTCGAGAAGGTCATCTACTTCGCGGCGTACATGATCACCTCGGTGGACGAGGAGGCCCGGCACCGCGACCTGGCCAACCTCCAGGCCGAGTACGACCAGGAGACCCGTGTCCTGGCCGACCAGCGTGACTCCGACATCGCCGCGGTGGCCGCCGACCTCGAGAAGGACCTGGCCAAGCTGGAGTCCGAGGGCGCCAAGGCCGCCGAGAAGAAGAAGGCCCGCGACGCCGCGGACAAGACCATGGCGCAGATCCGCAAGCGCGCGGACGCGGACCTGGACCGCAAGGAGCAGGTCTGGGACCGCTTCAAGAACCTCAAGGTCGCCGACCTCGAGGGCGACGAGGGTCTGTACCGCGCCATGCGGGACAAGTACGGCCAGTACTTCGAGGGCTCGATGGGCGCGGAGGCGATCCAGCGTCGCCTGCAGACCTTCGACCTCGAGGCCGAGTCCGAGATGCTGCGTGAGACCATCAAGACGGGCAAGGGCCAGCGCAAGACCCGCGCCCTGAAGCGCCTGAAGGTCGTCAACGCGTTCCTGACCACGGACAACTCGCCCGAGGGCATGGTCCTGGACGCCGTCCCGGTGATCCCGCCGGAGCTGCGTCCGATGGTGCAGCTGGACGGCGGCCGCTTCGCGACCTCCGACCTCAACGACCTGTACCGTCGCGTGATCAACCGCAACAACCGCCTGAAGCGGCTGCTCGACCTCGGCGCGCCCGAGATCATCGTCAACAACGAGAAGCGCATGCTGCAGGAGGCCGTGGACTCGCTGTTCGACAACGGCCGCCGCGGCCGGCCGGTGACCGGCCCGGGCAACCGCCCGCTCAAGTCGCTCTCCGACATGCTCAAGGGCAAGCAGGGCCGGTTCCGTCAGAACCTGCTCGGCAAGCGCGTGGACTACTCGGGCCGCTCGGTCATCGTGGTGGGTCCCCAGCTCAAGCTGCACCAGTGCGGCCTGCCCAAGCAGATGGCGCTGGAGCTGTTCAAGCCGTTCGTGATGAAGCGTCTCGTGGACCTGAACCACGCGCAGAACATCAAGTCCGCCAAGCGCATGGTGGAGCGCTTCCGTCCGCAGGTCTGGGACGTGCTCGAGGAGGTCATCACCGAGCACCCGGTCCTGCTGAACCGCGCCCCCACCCTGCACCGTCTGGGCATCCAGGCCTTCGAGCCGCAGCTCGTGGAAGGCAAGGCCCTGCAGCTGCACCCGCTGGTCTGCTCCGCGTTCAACGCGGACTTCGACGGCGACCAGATGGCGGTCCACCTGCCCCTGTCGCCGGAGGCCCAGGCCGAGGCGCGCCTGCTCATGCTCTCGAGCCACAACATCCTGAAGCCCTCGGACGGCCGCGCGGTCGCCGTGCCGGCCCAGGACATGATCATCGGCCTGAACCACCTCACCACGGTGCGTCCGGACGAGGTCGGCGCGGGCAACCTGTACGCGACCGTCGGCGAGGCCATCATGGCGTTCGACGGCGGCGACCTGCACCTGAACGCGCCCGCACGGATCGGCGTCGAGGGCTTCGTGCCGTCGGCGGACGTGCCGGCCCCCGAGGGCTGGTCCGAGGGCGAGATCGCCCTCATCGAGACCACCCTGGGCAAGGTGCTGTTCAACGAGCTGCTGCCGGACGACTACCCGTGGCTGGACAAGCAGGCGACCAAGGGCACCCTCGGTCAGCTGGTCAACGACCTGGCCGAGCGCTACCCGATGGTCGTCACCGCGCAGACGCTGGACAACCTCAAGGACGCCGGCTTCCACTGGGGCACCTGGTCGGGTGTGACCGTGGCGATCTCGGACATCACCTCCGACTTCGACAAGGCCGCCATCATGGAGGGCTACGAGGAGCAGGCCCAGCGCGTGCAGCAGCAGTACGACAAGGGCCTGATCGCGGACGACGAGCGTCGCTCCGAGCTGATCGACATCTGGAACAAGGCCACCGACGAGGTCGCCGCGGCCATGAAGGACGGCCTGCCGGAGCTCAACACCATCAACCGCATGGTGTCCTCCGGTGCGCGAGGCAACTGGCTCCAGGTGCGCCAGATCGCGGGCATCCGCGGCCTCGTGGCCAACCCGAAGGGTGAGATCATCCCGCGTCCGATCAAGTCCTCGTACCGCGAGGGCCTGTCCGTGCTCGAGTACTTCTCCGCCACCCACGGCGCCCGCAAGGGCCTCGCGGACACCGCGCTGAAGACCGCGAACTCGGGCTACCTGACCCGTCGTCTCGTCGATGTGTCCCAGGACGTCATCGTCCGCGAGGACGACTGCGGCACCGAGCGCGGCCTGTCCGTCACGATCGCCGCCCCGAACGCCGACGGCGAGCTGGTGGCCCACGAGCAGGTCGAGAACTCGGCCTTCGCCCGCACGCTGGCCCAGGACGTCACGGGCGAGGACGGCACGGTGCTGGCCTCGGCCGGTGCGGACGTGGGCGACGTGCTGATCGGCGAGCTGGTGGCCGCCGGCGTCACGGAGATCAAGGTCCGCTCGGTCCTGACCTGCGAGTCCGCCGTGGGCACCTGCGCGAAGTGCTACGGCCGCTCCATGGCCACCGGCCAGCTGGTGGACATCGGCGAGGCCGTCGGCATCATCGCGGCCCAGTCGATCGGTGAGCCGGGCACCCAGCTCACCATGCGCACGTTCCACACCGGCGGTGTGGCCTCGGCCGACGACATCACGCAGGGTCTGCCCCGCATCCAGGAGCTCTTCGAGGCCCGCACCCCGAAGGGCGTGGCCCCGATCTCCGAGGTCGCCGGCCGCGTGACCATCGAGGACACCGAGGCGTCCGTGCGCCTGCTGCTCACCCCGGACGACGGCTCCGAGGAGATCGCCTACCCGGTGCTGCGCCGTGCGCGCATCCTCGTGGCCGACGGCGAGCACGTGCCGGTGGGCACGCAGCTCGTGGCCGGCGCCGTGGACCCGAAGCAGGTTCTGCGCGTGCTCGGCCCGCGGGCCGCGCAGCGGTTCCTCGTGGACGAGGTGCAGAACGTGTACCAGTCCCAGGGCGTGGGCATCCACGACAAGCACGTGGAGGTCATCGTCCGGCAGATGCTGCGTCGCATCACCGTCATCGAGTCCGGTGACACCGACCTGCTGCCGGGCGAGCTCACGGACCGGGCGCGCTTCGTGGCCGCCAACCGCGCCGCCGTCGCTGAGGGCCGCCAGCCGGCCTCCGGCCGCGACGAGCTGATGGGCATCACGAAGGCCTCGCTGGCCACGGACTCGTGGCTGTCGGCCGCGTCCTTCCAGGAGACGACCCGCGTCCTGACGCAGGCGGCCATGGAGGGCAAGTCCGACCCGCTGCTGGGCCTGAAGGAGAACGTGATCATCGGCAAGCTGATCCCGGCCGGCACGGGCCTGGACCGCTACACGAAGACCGTCGTGGAGCCGACGGAGGAGGCGAAGGCCAACCTGTTCGCCTCGCCGGCCGGCTTCGCGGACTTCGACTACCCGGGCCTGGACCAGTCGCTCGGCGAGAACGACTTCCACGCCGTCTCGTTGGACGACTACGACCGCGGGGGCGACTTCCGCGCCTGATCCCCGTCCCCCAGGGGGCCCGCCGTTCCGCCGCTCACGCGGGGGAGCGGCGGGCCCCTTGGCGTGCGGGGCCGGCTCGTCGACGGCGCCGGGGCGTGCTATGCTGTCAAGGATTGTTTTTCGTGTGGCAAATTGGACGCTGTCCGGGTCGCGGGGTCATTGCGCGGCAGATGCCACACTTTTGCACGCCTGCGGACGTCTGCTCGTTGCGAGCCCCCACAGGGAGAGGCAGAGCAGAGGAACGAGCAGCCGGCGCCCCGGGCGCCGGTCGATCACGTCAGCGATCACCGAAACACAGGAAGGCTGAAGAGTGCCTACGATTCAGCAGCTGGTCCGCAAGGGCCGCTCACCCAAGGTCGTCAATACGAAGGCCCCTGCCCTGCAGGGGAACCCCATGCGTCGTGGCGTGTGCACCCGTGTGTACACCACCACGCCCAAGAAGCCGAACTCGGCGCTGCGCAAGGTCGCCCGTGTGCGCCTGAACGGCGGCATCGAGGTCACCGCCTACATCCCCGGCGAGGGCCACAACCTGCAGGAGCATTCGATCGTGCTCGTCCGCGGCGGTCGTGTGAAGGACCTGCCCGGCGTGCGCTACAAGATCGTGCGCGGCGCCCTCGACACCCAGGGCGTGAAGAACCGCGGCCAGGCCCGCTCCCGCTACGGCGCCAAGAAGGAGAAGAAGTAATGCCTCGTAAGGGTCCTGCGCCGAAGCGCCCCCTCGTCGTCGATCCCGTCTACGGCTCCCCGCTGGTCACGCAGCTGATCAACAAGGTGCTCGTCGACGGCAAGAAGTCCACCGCCGAGCGCATCGTGTACGGCGCGCTCGAGGGCGCCCGTGCCAAGAACGGCGCCGATCCCGTGGCCACCCTCAAGAAGGCCATGGACAACATCAAGCCGGCCCTCGAGGTGCGCTCCCGCCGCGTCGGCGGCGCCACCTACCAGGTGCCCGTCGAGGTCAAGCCGGGCCGCTCCACGGCCCTGGCCCTGCGCTGGCTGGTCGGCTTCTCCAAGGCCCGCCGTGAGAAGACCATGACCGAGCGCCTGATGAACGAGATCCTGGACGCCTCGAACGGCCTGGGCGGCGCCGTGAAGCGTCGCGAGGACACCCACAAGATGGCCGAGGCCAACAAGGCCTTCGCCCACTACCGCTGGTGATCCGTGTGGCCCGGGGCGCGCGATCCGCGCCTCGGGCCGCAGGTGCGTCCTCTCGGACGGGCCACCCACCGCATCCACCTCACGAGCCCCCCATTCCACCCGACCAAGGGAGACACCGTGGCACAGGACGTGCTGACCGACCTGCACAAGGTCCGCAACATCGGCATCATGGCCCACATCGATGCCGGCAAGACCACCACCACCGAGCGCATCCTGTTCTACACGGGTGTCAACCACAAGCTGGGCGAGACCCACGACGGCGGCGCGACGACGGACTGGATGGAGCAGGAGAAGGAGCGCGGCATCACCATCACCTCCGCCGCGGTGACCTGCTTCTGGAACGACCACCAGATCAACATCATCGACACCCCCGGCCACGTGGACTTCACGGTCGAGGTGGAGCGCTCGCTGCGCGTGCTCGACGGCGCCGTCGCCGTGTTCGACGGCAAGGAGGGCGTGGAGCCCCAGTCGGAGACCGTGTGGCGCCAGGCGGACAAGTACAACGTCCCGCGCATCTGCTTCGTCAACAAGATGGACAAGCTGGGTGCGGACTTCTACTTCACCGTCGACACCATCGTGAAGCGCCTCGGCGCGCGTCCGCTCGTGATGCAGCTGCCGATCGGCGCCGAGAACGACTTCGTGGGCGTCGTCGACCTGCTCTCCATGAAGGCCTTCGTGTGGCCGGGCGACGCCAAGGGCGACGTCACCATGGGCGCCTCCTATGAGACTCGCGAGATCCCCGCCGAGCTCCAGGAGAAGGCCGAGGAGTACCGCAACGAGCTCGTCGAGGCCGTCGCCGAGACCTCCGAGGAGCTCATGGAGAAGTACCTCGAGGGCGAGGAGCTCACCGTCGAGGAGATCCAGGCCGGCGTGCGCCAGCTGACCGTGAACGCCGAGGCCTACCCGGTGTTCTGCGGCTCCGCGTTCAAGAACCGTGGCGTGCAGCCGATGCTGGACGCCGTGGTCGCCTACCTGCCGAACCCGCTGGACGCCGGCTCCGTCAAGGGCCACGCCGTGAACGACGAGGAGGAGGTGCTGGAGCGCGAGGCGTCGAAGGAGGCCCCGTTCTCGGCGCTCGCCTTCAAGATCGCCACGCACCCCTTCTTCGGCACGCTGACCTTCATCCGCGTGTACTCCGGCCGCCTGGAGTCCGGTGCGCAGATCCTCAACGCCACCAAGGGCAAGAAGGAGCGCATCGGCAAGCTGTTCCAGATGCACGCCAACAAGGAGAACCCGGTGGACGAGGTGGTCGCCGGCCACATCTACGCCGTGATCGGCCTCAAGGACACCACCACGGGCGACACCCTGTGCGATCCCGCGAACCCGATCATCCTCGAGTCGATGACCTTCCCGGAGCCCGTGATCTCCGTGGCCATCGAGCCGAAGACCAAGGGTGACCAGGAGAAGCTCTCCACCGCCATCCAGAAGCTCGTCGCCGAGGACCCCACGTTCCGCGTGAACCTCAACGAGGAGACCGGCCAGACCGAGATCGGCGGCATGGGCGAGCTCCACCTGGACGTGTTCGTGGACCGTATGAAGCGCGAGTTCAAGGTCGAGGCCAACGTGGGCAAGCCCCAGGTCGCGTACCGCGAGACCATCAAGCGCAAGGTCGACAAGGTCGACTACACGCACAAGAAGCAGACCGGCGGCTCCGGCCAGTTCGCCAAGGTGCAGCTGTCCTTCGAGCCCCTGGACACCGCCGAGGGCGAGGTCTACGAGTTCGAGAACGCCGTCACCGGCGGTCGCGTGCCCCGCGAGTACATCCCCTCGGTGGACGCGGGCATCCAGGACGCCATGCAGTTCGGCGTGCTGGCCGGCTACCCGATGGTCGGCGTGAAGGCCACCCTGCTCGACGGCGCGTACCACGACGTCGACTCCTCGGAGATGGCGTTCAAGATCGCCGGCTCCCAGGCCTTCAAGGAGGGTGTCCGCAAGGCCAACCCGATCATCCTCGAGCCGCTGATGGCCGTGGAGGTCCGCACCCCCGAGGAGTTCATGGGCGACGTCATCGGCGACCTGAACTCCCGCCGCGGCCAGATCCAGTCCATGGAGGACGCCACCGGCGTGAAGGTGGTCAACGCCCTCGTGCCGCTGTCGGAGATGTTCGGCTACATCGGCGACCTGCGCTCCAAGACGCAGGGCCGCGCGGTGTACTCGATGACCTTCCACTCCTACGCCGAGGTCCCCAAGGCCGTGGCGGACGAGATCATCCAGAAGTCCCAGGGCGAGTGACCGCAGGTCACCTGCTCTGAACGACCTGCCCCGGGTCGGCCGCCGCAGCCGCGGCCGGCCCGGGGCGACCGGACCGCCCTCCCCGGCGCGGCGGTCCGCGATCAGGACGGGTCAGGTCCGGTCCGCTTCCGGCGGTCCCGACGGCCTGGAACCGGACTGGCCCTCGTGAGGCCGGGATTTCCCCAACCCCGCACCATCCGAGTAGACTCAGTCAAGTTGTCAGCACGTCGCAGGCGGCTGAGCAGTCTTCTTGACGATGAACCAGTTCTTAGGAGGAACTAGTGGCAAAGGCAAAGTTCGAGCGGACGAAGCCGCACGTCAACATCGGCACCATCGGCCACGTTGACCACGGCAAGACCACGCTGACCGCCGCCATCTCGAAGGTCCTGTACGACAAGTACCCGGACCTGAACGAGGCCCGTGACTTCGCGACGATCGACTCCGCCCCCGAGGAGCGTCAGCGCGGCATCACCATCAACATCTCCCACGTGGAGTACCAGACCGAGAAGCGTCACTACGCCCACGTGGACGCCCCCGGTCACGCCGACTACATCAAGAACATGATCACCGGCGCCGCTCAGATGGACGGCGCGATCCTCGTGGTCGCCGCCACCGACGGCCCGATGGCCCAGACCCGTGAGCACGTGCTCCTGGCCCGCCAGGTCGGCGTGCCGGCCCTGCTCGTGGCCCTGAACAAGTCGGACATGGTCGAGGACGAGGAGCTCCTCGAGCTCGTCGAGATGGAGGTCCGCGAGCTGCTGTCCTCCCAGGACTTCGACGGCGACGAGGCCCCGGTCATCCGCACCTCCGGTCTGAAGGCCCTCGAGGGCGACCCCCAGTGGGTCAAGTCCGTCGAGGACCTCATGGAGGCCGTGGACGAGTTCATCCCGGACCCGGTCCGCGACAAGGACAAGCCGTTCCTGATGCCGATCGAGGACGTCTTCACCATCACCGGTCGTGGCACCGTGGTGACCGGTCGCGCCGAGCGCGGCACCCTGAAGATCAACTCCGAGGTCGAGATCGTCGGCATCCGCGACGTGCAGAAGACCACCGTCACCGGCATCGAGATGTTCCACAAGCAGCTCGACGAGGCCTGGGCCGGCGAGAACTGCGGTCTGCTGCTGCGCGGCCTGAAGCGCGACGACGTGGAGCGCGGCCAGGTTGTGGTGGAGCCGGGCTCCATCACCCCGCACACCAACTTCGAGGCGAACGTCTACATCCTGTCCAAGGACGAGGGTGGCCGTCACAACCCGTTCTACTCGAACTACCGCCCGCAGTTCTACTTCCGCACCACCGACGTCACCGGCGTCATCACGCTGCCCGAGGGCACCGAGATGGTCATGCCCGGCGACACCACCGAGATGTCGGTCGAGCTCATCCAGCCGATCGCCATGGAGGAGGGCCTCGGCTTTGCCATCCGCGAGGGTGGCCGCACCGTGGGCTCCGGCCGCGTCACCAAGATCACCAAGTGATCTGACGCATCCCGTCTCGTGGCTCCGTTGAGCCGCTGACGCGCGACGCCCCCGTCTCCGGGTCCCCCGGAGGCGGGGGCGTCGCCGTGTCCGACGACGGCGCGGCGGCGGCGGCTAGGCTGGGGAGCATGCCTGAACTGCTCATCCTCATCGTGGTGCTCGCCGTGGCCGTCGTGGCCGTGCGCTGGGCGCTGCGGACCTTCCGTCCCGAGATCGACCGTGCCCGGCGCATCCAGCGCGCGAACCGCGGCGGGGAGCTGGAGCGATGAGCCTGCCCGGCCCGCGCCGCCTCTTCGCCGTCACGGCGATGGCCGAGATGTTCACCTGGGCCGGTCTGCTGATCGCCATGGGCCTCAAGTACGGCGGAGTCACGGAGCGGGTGGTGCCGATCGCCGGCGGCGTCCACGGCTTCGTGTTCCTCTGCTACCTCGTGGTGACGGTCGCCGTGTGGATCGACGGGCGGTGGCCCGTGGCCCGCGGACTCCTCGGCCTCGGTTCGACGATCGTCCCGTTCATGACGGTCCCGTTCGAGCGGGCCCAGCGGCGGCGCGGCGAGCCGGCGTCGCGGTGGCAGGTCGTGGACCGCGCGCCGGGGCAGCGGGGGCCCCTCGAACGGCTTCTCGTCGTGGTGCTGCGCCATCCGGTGGTCAGCGCGCTCCTGGCGGTCGCCGTGGTCGCCGTCGTCTTCACGCTGCTGCTCAACGCCGGCCCGCCCACCGAGTGGGGCCGCTGAGCCCCGGGGGCCGCCGGGCCCGGCCCGCCGATTGGCGGACCTGGCCCGGTTCTGTCTATACTGATTCGGTTGCTCAAGCGCCATTGCGCTGTCGTCGTGTGTCTCGCGGCGGCAGCTCGGCCCAGATGTGACGTCACCACCCCGATCCGCCGCAGGCGTGTGCCCTCCCAGGAATGCGACACGCCCGACCGCGTGGACCGGAGTCCGGCGGCGGCGAGGAACCCGGTCCGACCGGATTCGCCCCGCGCGGGTGGAGGACAAGAAGGCGGACCCGATCCGCCGCACAGGGACAGGAACAGCACACCCGACGAGAGAGGCGTGACGCCATGGCGGGACAGAAGATCCGCATCCGGCTGAAGTCGTACGACCACGAGGTCATCGACGTCTCGGCCCGCAAGATCGTTGACACGGTCACGCGCGCAGGCGCGACGGTGGTCGGCCCCGTGCCGCTGCCGACGGAGAAGAACGTGTACTGCGTTATCCGTTCTCCCCACAAGTACAAGGACAGCCGCGAGCATTTCGAGATGCGCACCCACAAGCGGCTCATCGACATCATCGACCCGACCCCGAAGGCCGTCGACTCGCTCATGCGACTGGACCTGCCCGCGGACGTCAACATCGAGATCAAGCTCTGAGAGGGAGGTGCTGAGAGACTATGACCAACACCCAGAACATCAAGGGCCTGCTGGGCACGAAGCTCGGCATGACCCAGGTCTGGGATGAGGATAACAAGCTCATCCCCGTGACCGTGGTCAAGGCAGACCCGAACGTCGTCACCCAGCTGCGCTCCGAGGAGACCGACGGCTACACCGCCGTGCAGATCGCCTACGGCCAGATCGATCCCCGCCGCGTGACCAAGCCCCTGGCCGGTCACTTCGAGAAGGCCGGCGTGACCCCGCGTCGCCACCTCGTCGAGCTGCGCACCGCCGACGCCGCCGAGTACTCGCTCGGCCAGGACGTGACCGTGGAGGTCTTCGAGGCCGGCCAGAAGGTCGACGTCGTGGGCACCACCAAGGGCAAGGGTTTCGCCGGCGCCATGAAGCGCCACGGCTTCGCCGGTGTGGGCGCCTCGCACGGTGCGCACAAGAACCACCGCAAGCCCGGCTCCGTGGGCGGCGCGTCCACCCCCGGCCGCGTGTTCAAGGGCCAGCGCATGCCCGGTCGCATGGGCGCCGAGCGCCAGACCACCATGAACCTGACCCTCCACGGCATCGACGTGGAGAACAACCTCCTGCTGATCAAGGGCGCGGTGCCCGGCTCCAAGGGCCAGGTCGTGCTCGTCCGCAGCGCCGTGAAGGGAGCCTGAGACCATGGCTGAGAACTCCGTGAAGACCATCCAGGTCGATCTGCCCGCCGAGCTCTTCGACGTGCAGTCCAACGTGCCGCTCATGCACCAGGTCGTCGTCGCCCAGCTCGCCGCCGCCCGCCAGGGCACGCACAAGACGAAGCGCCGCGGCGAGGTGTCCGGTGCCGGTCGCAAGCCGTTCAAGCAGAAGGGCACCGGCCGCGCCCGTCAGGGCTCCATCCGGGCCCCGCACATGACCGGCGGTGGCATCGTCCACGGCCCCACCCCGCGCGACTACTCGCAGCGGACCCCCAAGAAGATGAAGGCCGCCGCCCTGCGCGGTGCCCTGTCGGACCGCGCCCGCAACGGCCGCGTCCACGTCATCGAGGCCCTCGTGTCCGGGACCACCCCGTCCACCAAGGCCGCCAAGGCGGGCCTCGCGTCCCTGAACACCGGCCGCAAGAACGTGCTGCTGGTGATCGACCGGGCCGACGACGTCGCCGCCCTGTCCGCCCGCAACCTGCCTGCGGTCCACACCCTGTACGCCGACCAGCTGAACACCTACGACGTGCTCGTCTCCGACGACGTCGTGTTCACCCAGGCGGCCTACGAGGCGTACGTGGCCCAGGCTTCCGGCGCCAAGAAGGAGGATGCCCAGTGAGCGGCTCCATCAACAAGGATCCCCGCGACGTGATCATCGCTCCCGTCGTGTCGGAGAAGAGCTACGGTCTGATCGACGAGGGCAAGTACACCTTCCTGGTCGACCCCCGCTCCAACAAGTCCGAGATCAAGCAGGCGGTGGAGCGCATCTTCAACGTCGACGTGGCCTCGGTCAACACCCTGAACCGTTCCGGCAAGCGCCGTCGCACCCGCTTCGGGTGGGGCCAGCGCAAGTCCACCAAGCGTGCCATCGTCACGCTCAAGGACGGGACCATCGACATCTTCGGAGGTCCGCTCGCCTGATCGGCGTGCGGAGACCACTTAATCGAGGAACTGACACATGGCTATCCGTAAGTACAAGCCGACCACCCCGGGCCTGCGCGGCTCGTCCGTGGCCGACTTCGCAGAGATCACCCGGTCCACGCCGGAGAAGTCCCTTCTCCGTCCGCTGCACAAGACCGGCGGCCGCAACAACACCGGCCGCATCACCACTCGTCACAAGGGCGGCGGCCACAAGCGCCAGTACCGCCTGGTCGACTTCCGTCGCCACGACAAGGACGGCGTGCCCGCCACCGTCGCGCACATCGAGTACGACCCGAACCGCACCGCCCGCATCGCGCTGCTGCACTACGCGGACGGCGCCAAGCGCTACATCCTGGCCCCGGCCAAGCTGAAGCAGGGCGACGTGGTCGAGGCCGGCCCGAACGCCGACATCAAGCCCGGCAACAACCTCCCGATGCGCAACATCCCCGTGGGCACCACCATCCACGCGGTGGAGCTGCGCCCCGGCGGCGGCGCCAAGATGGCCCGCTCCGCCGGCGCCTCCGTGCAGCTGGTCGCCCGCGAGGGCAAGTACGCCCAGCTGCGCCTGCCCTCCGGGGAGATCCGCAACGTCGACGTGCGCTGCCGCGCCACGATCGGCGAGGTCGGCAACGCCGAGCAGTCGAACATCAACTGGGGCAAGGCCGGCCGCATGCGCTGGAAGGGCGTCCGCCCGACCGTCCGCGGTGTCGTCATGAACCCGGTCGACCACCCGCACGGCGGTGGCGAGGGCAAGACCTCCGGCGGTCGTCACCCCGTCAACCGGAACGGCAAGCCCGAGGGCCGCACGCGTCGTCCGAACAAGGAAAGCGACAAGCTCATCGTGCGTCGCCGTCGTACCGGCAAGAACAAGCGATAAGGGAGCAGGGAAGACATGCCTCGCAGCCTGAAGAAGGGCCCCTTCGTCGATCAGCACCTCTACCTGAAGGTTCTGGCCGAGAACGAGAAGGGCAGCAAGAACGTCATCAAGACCTGGTCCCGCCGGTCGATGATCATCCCGGACATGCTGGGTCACACCATCGCGGTCCACGACGGACGCAAGCACGTCCCGGTGTTCGTCACCGAGTCCATGGTGGGTCACAAGCTGGGCGAGTTCGCCCCGACCCGGACCTACCGCGGCCACGTGAAGGACGACAAGAAGGGCAAGCGTCGCTGAGCCTGAGGGCACAGCATGCTTGACCTTCTCGAGAATCGAAAGAGAGAAGCAATGGAAGCCAAGGCAATTGCGCGCCACCTGCGCGTGACGCCGATGAAGGCCCGGCGCGTCGTCGACCTGGTCCGTGGCAAGCAGGCCACCGAAGCACTGGCCATCCTGAAGTTCGCCCAGCAGGGTGCTTCGGAGCCGGTGTACAAGCTGGTGACCTCCGCGGTGGCGAACGCCCGTGTCAAGGCGGACCGCGAGGGCCAGGCCTTCGACGAGGACGCCCTCTACATCACCGAGGCCTTCGTGGACGAGGGCCCGACCATGAAGCGGTTCCAGCCCCGTGCTCAGGGCCGCGCGTACCGCATCAACAAGCGCACGAGCCACGTGACCGTGGTCGTGGCGTCCAAGGACGAGAAGGGTGGGAACTGACAATGGGACAGAAGATCAACCCCAACGGGTTCCGCCTCGGCATCACCACCGACCACGTCTCGCACTGGTTCGCGGACTCCCACAAGGAGGGCCAGCGCTACGCTGACTTCCTCAAGGAGGACGTCAAGATCCGCGAGCTGATGACCACCGGCATGGAGCGCGCCGGCATCTCCAAGGTGGAGATCGAGCGCACCCGTGACCGCGTGCGCGTGGACATCCACACCGCGCGTCCGGGCATCGTGATCGGCCGCCGCGGCGCCGAGGCCGACCGCATCCGCGGTGAGCTCGAGAAGCTCACCGGCAAGCAGATCCAGCTGAACATCCTCGAGGTCAAGAACCCCGAGACCGATGCCCAGCTGGTGGCGCAGGGTGTGGCCGAGCAGCTCGCCTCCCGCGTGGCGTTCCGCCGTGCGATGAAGAAGGCGATCCAGTCCGCCATGCGCGCCGGCGCGCAGGGCATCCGCATCCAGTGCTCCGGCCGCCTCGGCGGCGCCGAGATGAGCCGCTCGGAGTTCTACCGCGAGGGTCGCGTGCCGCTGCACACCCTCCGCGCGAACATCGACTTCGGCAAGTTCGAGGCCAAGACCACCTTCGGCCGCATCGGCGTGAAGGTCTGGATCTACAAGGGCGACCTGACCGCCAAGGAGCTCGCGGCCAAGGAGGCCGCGCAGCCCTCCGGCCGTGGCCGTGGCGGCGAGCGCCGTGGCGGCGGCGAGCGTCGTCGTCGCAACGATCGCGCCGAGCGTGCTCCCCGCCAGGAGAACGCCGGCGCCGGCGCCGAGACCCCGGCCGCCGCTCCCGCTGAAGGAGGCAACGCCTGATGCTGATCCCCCGTCGCGTCAAGCACCGCAAGCAGCACCACCCCAAGCGTTCCGGCGCCGCCAAGGGCGGCACCACCGTGACGTTCGGCGAGTGGGGCATCCAGGCGCTCACGCCGGCCTATGTGACCAACCGTCAGATCGAGGCCGCCCGTATCGCCATGACCCGCTACATCAAGCGTGGCGGCAAGGTCTGGATCAACATCTACCCGGACCGTCCGATCACCAAGAAGCCCGCCGAGACCCGCATGGGCTCCGGCAAGGGCTCGCCGGAGTGGTGGGTCGCCAACGTCAAGCCCGGACGCGTGCTCTTCGAGCTGTCGGGTGTCACGGAGGACGTCGCCCGTGAGGCGCTCCGCCTGGCCATCCACAAGCTGCCGCTGAAGGCCCGTATCATCCGTCGAGAGGGTGGTGAGTGATCCCATGGCGATCGGCACCAAGGATCTGAACGTCGAGTCCCTGGACGGGATGGACAACGCCCGCCTGCTGGAGGCCCTGAAGTCCTCCAAGGAGGAGCTGTTCAACCTGCGCTTCCAGGCCGCCACCGGCCAGCTGGACAACGCCAGTCGGCTGAAGTCCGTCAAGCGTGACATCGCGCGCATCTACACGATCCTGCGCGAGCGCGAGCTGGGCATCCGCGGCGATGTCGCCGCCGAGGCGCAGGCCGAGAAGAACGAGGAGGCTGCCAAGTGACCGAGCAGACCCCGGCCGTCTCCGAGGAGCGCGGCTACCGCAAGGCCCTCCGTGGCATCGTCGTGTCCGACAAGATGGACAAGACCATCGTCGTCGAGGTCCAGGACCGCAAGAAGCACTCGCTCTACGGCAAGGTGATGAAGACCTCGAAGCGCGTGAAGGCGCACGACGAGGACAACACCGCCGGCGTGGGCGACCGCGTCCGCATCGCCGAGACCCGCCCGCTGTCCGCCTCCAAGCGGTGGCGCCTGGTGGAGGTCGTCGAGCGCGCCAAGTGATCGACCCGGCCCCCTGAGGGCCGGCGACGCAGAGGGCCGCCCCGTGCACTGGCACGGGGCGGCCTTGTGCGTTAGACTCTGATATTCGTGCGCCCTCTCGTTGGCAGGACCATCCATCCTGTGTGCCGAGGGCCGCGCACACCGATCCCGGATCCGCCTCGGCCCTGCCCTGCGCGCCCCTCCGCTCTCGACCTCCCCGACGCTGTCTGAACACGCGTCGTCGGGGGACGACGGCGGGCGGCCCGCCTCGGGGGAGGGGTAAGCGTCCCGGGATGCCCGTTCAACCGTTCCGCAAGGCTCGCCCATCGTGGGGGAGAACCGGCGCGACGCTAGGAGAGACAAGTGATCCAGCAGGAGTCGCGGCTCAAGGTCGCCGACAACACCGGTGCGAAGGAAATCCTGACCATCCGTGTTCTCGGCGGTTCCGGACGCCGCTACGCAGGCATCGGCGACACCATCGTCGCCACCGTGAAGGACGCCATCCCCGGCGGCAACGTCAAGAAGGGCGACGTCGTCAAGGCCGTGGTGGTCCGCACCCGCAAGCAGTCCCGCCGTCCCGACGGCTCGTACATCAAGTTCGACGAGAACGCGGCGGTCATCCTGAAGACCGACGGCGAGCCCCGTGGCACGCGCATCTTCGGCCCCGTGGGTCGCGAGCTGCGTGACAAGAAGTTCATGAAGATCGTGTCGCTCGCCCCGGAGGTGATCTGACCTCATGGCCAAGATCAAGAAGGACGACCTCGTCCAGGTCATCAGTGGCAAGGACAAGGGCAAGCAGGGCAAGGTCCTGCGCGTGTTCCCGACGGATGAGCGCGTGCTCGTCGAGGGCGTGAACCGCGTGACCAAGCACCTGCGCGCCGGCCAGGACAACAACGGTTCCACCGAGGGCGGCCTGCAGGTCGTCGAGGCCCCGATCCACATCTCGAACGTGGCCGTGGTGGACCCGGAGACCAAGAAGCCGACCCGTGTGGGCTACCGCTTCGAGACCGTCGAGAAGGACGGCGTGAGCAAGACCGTGAAGGTCCGCT
Source organism: Micrococcus sp. Mcc28 (assembly GCF_024519775.1). Lineage (NCBI taxonomy): Bacteria > Bacillati > Actinomycetota > Actinomycetes > Micrococcales > Micrococcaceae > Micrococcus > Micrococcus sp. Mcc28. Next base: position 56,695 of record NZ_JALJRH010000007.1, read on the forward strand.
TCGCCAAGGCCTCGGGGAAGGAGCTGTGATGACCGAGGTGCAGCAGACCGAGAAGGTCACCCCGCGTCTGAAGACCAAGTACCGCGAGGAGATCCGCGACGCCCTGCAGGAGCAGTTCCAGTACGGGAACGTGATGCAGGTGCCGGGCCTTGTGAAGGTCGTCGTCAACATGGGCGTCGGCGAGGCCGCCAAGGACTCCAAGATCATCGACGGCGCGGTCACCGACCTCACCGCCATCACCGGCCAGAAGCCGATGATCACCAAGGCCCGCAAGTCCATCGCGCAGTTCAAGCTGCGTGAGGGCATGCCCATCGGCACCCACGCCACCCTCCGTGGCGATCGCATGTGGGAGTTCCTGGACCGCCTGGTCACGCTCGCGCTGCCGCGCATCCGTGACTTCCGCGGCCTGTCCGACCGCCAGTTCGACGGCAACGGCAACTACACCTTCGGCCTGTCCGAGCAGACCGTGTTCCACGAGATCGATCAGGACAAGATCGACCGCGTGCGCGGCATGGACATCACCGTGGTGACGACCGCCAAGAACGACGACGAGGGCCGCGCGCTGCTGAAGGCGCTGGGCTTCCCGTTCAAGACCGACCAGTAAGACCTCCACGCCACAGGTCCTCCACCGGTGAACCGATGGCGGAAACCACGGCGAGAAAGGGCGTGAAGCCCACATGACCATGACCGATCCCGTCGCAGACATGCTGACCCGTCTGCGCAACGCAAACTCGGCCTACCACGACACCGTGTCCATGCCGTCCTCGAAGCTGAAGACTCGCGTCGCCGAGATCCTCAAGGCCGAGGGCTACATCCAGGACTGGCGCGAGGAGGAGGCCGAGGTCGGCAAGAAGCTGACCATCGACCTGAAGTTCGGCCCGCAGCGTGAGCGTGCGATCGCCGGCCTGCGCCGCATCTCCAAGCCGGGCCTGCGCGTGTACGCGAAGTCCACGAACCTGCCCCACGTGCTGGGCGGCCTCGGCATCGCCATCCTGTCCACCTCCTCTGGTCTCCTCACGAACCAGCAGGCCGCCAAGAAGGGCGTGGGCGGAGAAGTCCTCGCCTACGTCTGGTGACGGGCAAGACGGAAGAAAGGCTGAACTGACATGTCTCGAATCGGACGTCTCCCGATCACCATCCCCGCCGGCGTCGATGTGACCATCGACGGCGACCGCGTCTCCGTGAAGGGCCCCAAGGGCCAGCTCGAGCACTCGCTGCCCACGCCCATCACGGCCACCCTCGAGGAGGGGCAGGTCACCGTGGCCCGCCCCGACGACGAGCGTGAGTCCCGCTCCCTGCACGGTCTGACCCGCACCCTCATCAGCAACATGGTCGAGGGCGTGACCAACGGCTTCTCCAAGCAGCTCGAGGTCGTCGGCACCGGCTACCGCGTGCAGGCCAAGGGCCAGGACCTCGAGTTCGCCCTGGGCTACTCCCACCCTGTCCCGGTGAAGGCGCCCCAGGGCATCACCTTCACGGTGGAGGGCAACCGGGTCACCGTCGCCGGTATCGACAAGCAGCAGGTCGGCGAGACCGCCGCCAACATCCGCAAGCTGCGCCGCCCCGACCCGTACAAGGGCAAGGGCGTGCGCTACGCGGGCGAGCAGATCCGCCGCAAGGCCGGAAAGGCAGGTAAGTGATGTCTACTCTGAAGGTGAAGGGCAAGGGCAAGTTCAACGCCCGCACCCGCCGCCACCTCCGGGTGCGCAAGCGGATCTCCGGCACCACCGTCCGTCCCCGCCTCGTCGTCAACCGCTCTGCACGGCACATGTTCGTGCAGGTCGTGGACGACACGCAGAGCCGCACGCTCGCGTACGCCTCCACCATGGAGGCCGACGTGCGTGCGCTCGAGGGCGACAAGACGGCCAAGGCCAAGCGCGTGGGCGAGCTCGTCGCCGAGCGTGCCAAGGCGGCCGGCATCGAGGCCGTGGTCTTCGACCGCGGCGGCAACAAGTACCACGGGCGCGTCGCGGCCGTGGCCGACGGTGCGCGAGAGGGTGGGCTGCAGCTGTGACCGAGAACATCAACCAGAAGGACACTCAGGTGACCGAGAGCACCGAGACCACCGTCTCCGAGACCGGGTCGGGCTCGGCGAGCCAGACCACCGAGCGCGCCGCCGGTGGCCGCGGCGGTCGCGACGGCGGCCGCGGTGGCCGTGACGGCGATCGTCGTGGCGGCCGTCGCGACGACCGCAACCGTCGTGGCGCCCAGGACGACGAGAAGGACCAGTTCCTCGAGCGAGTCGTGGGCATCAACCGCGTCTCCAAGGTCGTCAAGGGCGGCCGCCGATTCTCCTTCACCGCCCTCGTGGTGGTGGGTGACGGCGACGGCACCGTCGGCGTCGGCTACGGCAAGGCGAAGGAGGTCCCCGCTGCGATCCAGAAGGCCGTGGAGGAGGCCAAGAAGTCCTTCTTCCGCGTCCCCCGCGTCGGCTCCACCATCCCGCACCTGGTGCAGGGTGAGGACGCCGCCGGCGTCGTGCTGCTCCGCCCGGCCTCCCCGGGTACCGGCGTGATCGCCGGCGGTCCGGTGCGCGCCGTGCTCGAGTGCGCCGGCATCCACGACGTGCTCTCCAAGTCCATGGGCTCCGTGAACGCGATCAACATCGTGCGCGGCACCGTGGACGCCCTCAAGAAGCTGGAAGAGCCCCAGGCCGTCGCCGCCCGCCGCGGCAAGGCCCTGGACGAGATCGCCCCCCATGCGATGCTGCGCACCATGGAGAACGATCGCGCCCAGAAGAGCGCGAAGGCAGGTGCGTGAGCCGTGTTTGAGCCCACCCGCAAGAACATCCAGCCCTCGGACGCCACCCTGGTCATCACCCAGACCCGCGGTGTCACGGGCTCCAAGCAGAACCATCGGGACACCCTGCGCTCGCTGGGCCTGAAGCGGATCGGCCACCAGGTCACCCGCAAGGCCGATGCGGTGACGGTCGGCATGGTCAACACCGTGCCGCACCTGGTGTCCGTGGAGGAGGTCAACAATGGCTGACAACGACGCCATCAAGGTCCACGACCTGCGTCCGGCCCCCGGTGCCAAGACCGCCAAGACCCGCGTGGGTCGCGGTGAGGCGTCGAAGGGCAAGACCGCCGGTCGCGGCACCAAGGGCACCAAGGCCCGTTACCAGGTCCGTGCGGGCTTCGAGGGCGGCCAGCTGCCCCTGCAGATGCGTCTGCCGAAGCTCCGCGGCTTCAAGAACCCGTTCCGCACGGAGTACCAGGTCGTGAACCTGGACAAGCTCTCCGCGCACTTCCCCGAGGGCGGTGAGGTCACCGTGGACGCGCTCGTGTCCAAGGGCCTCGTCCGTCGCGGTCAGCCCGTGAAGGTGCTGGGCGCGGGGGAGATCACCGCGGCCGTGCAGGTGAAGGCGAACGCCTTCTCCTCGTCCGCCGTGGAGAAGATCCAGGCCGCCGGCGGGTCCACCGAGACCCTCTGACACGTCGACCCATCGACCGAGGGCCCTGGCCCGGAGCAGGAGCTCCGGACCAGGGCCCTCGGTCCGTCCGTGTAGACTCGCACAGCGGCCGCCCCGGTGTTGCCGCCGTCTCGTGCCCCGCCCCGCGGCCGGCGCGCGCCCCACAGGACCACCGCAGGAGGACTCGTGCTCAAGGCCATCGCCCGGATCGTCCGGACGCCTGACCTGTTGCGGAAGATCGCCTTCACGCTCGGGCTCATCGCCGTCTACCGGATGGGCGCCTTCGTGCCGGCCCCTGGGGTGGACTACCCGGCGGTGCAGCAGTGTCTGGCAGCGGGCAACGCCCAGGGCGGCCTGTACTCCTTCGTGAACATGTTCTCGGGCGGGGCGCTCCTGCAGGTGTCCGTCTTCGCGCTCGGCATCATGCCCTACATCACGGCGTCGATCATCGTGCAGCTTCTGCGGGTGGTGATCCCGCGCTTCGAGCAGCTCCACCAGGAGGGCCCGCAGGGCCAGGCGACGCTGACGCAGTACACCCGCTACCTGACCCTCGCCCTCGCCCTGCTGCAGGCGACCACGATGGCCTCGCTGGCCCGCACCGGGGCCCTGCTCGGATGCAGCCTGCCGCTGCTGCGCGACGGCTCCATCCTCACGGTGCTGCTCGTGGTCATCGCCCTGACCACCGGATGTCTCATCGTCATGTGGTTCGGCGAGCGGATCACCGAGAACGGCGTGGGCAACGGCATGTCCCTGCTGATCTTCACCTCCATCGCGGCGGGCTTCCCGGCCGGCCTCGGCCAGGTGGTCCAGACGCAGGGCTGGCGCGTTTTCGCGATCGTCATGGGGATCGGCCTGCTCACCATGCTGGCCATCGTCTTCGTGGAGGAGTCGCAGCGCCGGATCCCGGTCCAGTACGCCAAGCGGCAGATCGGCTCGCGGACCGTGGGCGGGTCGAGCACCTACATCCCGGTCAAGGTGAACATGGCCAACGTCATCCCGGTCATCTTCGCCTCCTCCGTGTTGATGCTCCCGGGCATCCTCATCCAGTTCAACACGCCGCAGGACGGCAGTGCGCCGGCCCCGTGGATCACGTGGCTGAGCCGGTACTTCGGCTCCGGCGACCACCCGGTGTACATGGCACTGTACTTCCTGCTCATCATCGGCTTCACGTACTTCTACGTGTCCATCACGTTCAACCCGGTGGAGATCTCGGACAACATGAAGCGCTATGGCGGCTTCATCCCCGGCGTCCGCGCCGGACGGCCCACCGAGCGTTACCTGCAGTACGTCATCAGCCGCATCACGTTCGTGGGCGCCCTCTACCTCGGTATCGTGGCCATGATCCCGCTGATCGCCTTCGCGGTGATCGGCACCAGCCAGAACTTCCCGCTCGGCGGCACGTCCATCCTCATCATGGTGGGCGTCGGCCTCCAGACCGTGAAGCAGGTCAGCGCACAGATGGAGCAGCGCCACTACGAGGGCCTGCTGCGCTGAGCCCCGACCCGATCCCGCAACGCCGTCCGTATCGACAGTGAGGAACACACGATGACCCGCATGCTGCTCATGGGCCCTCCCGGTTCCGGCAAGGGCACCCAGGCCACCCGGATCGCCGACAAGCTGGGGATCGTCCCGATCTCCACCGGTGACATCTTCCGCCACAACGTGAAGTCGATGACGCCGCTCGGCGTCGAGGCCAAGAAGTACATCGACAACGGCGACTTCGTCCCCGATGAGGTCACGAACCGCATGGTCGCGGACCGCATCGCCCAGGCCGACGCGGAGCACGGCTTCCTGCTGGACGGCTATCCGCGCACGAAGGGCCAGGTCGAGGCGCTGGACGCCATGCTCGCCGAGGCCGGCCAGTCGCTGTCCGCCGTCGTCGAGCTGGAGGTGCCCGACGAGGAGCTCGTGGAGCGCCTGCTCAAGCGTGCCGAGATCGAGGGCCGCGCGGACGACACCCAGGAGGTCATCGAGCACCGCCTGGACCTGTACCACCGCGAGACCGAGTCCGTCATCCAGGAGTACGTGGAGCGCGGCATCGTCGCCCGCGTGGACGGCACCGGGCAGATCGACGACGTCACCGAGCGCCTGCTGCAGGCCGTGTACTCCGTGCGCGCCGCCACGGGCTCCCTGCCCGTGATCCAGCCGGGCGCGGAGTCCTGACCCCGTGATCGGCCGCCGCTCGCTCGAGCTCAAGACCGCCCCCCAGCTGCAGGCCATGCAGCGCGCGGGGGTGGTCCTGTCCGAGGCCCTGGACGCCACGCTGACCGCGGCCGCGCCGGGCGTCACCACCGCGGAGCTGGACGCCGTGTTCGCGGGCGTCCTGGCCGAACGCGGTGCGACCTCCAACTTCCTGGGCTACTACGACTTCCCGGCCTCGATCTGCACCTCGGTCAACGACGAGGTCGTGCACGGCATCCCCGGGGACCGGGTCCTGCAGACCGGCGACGTGCTGAAGGTCGACGGGGGCGCGATCGTGGACGGCTGGCACGCCGACTCGGCCCGCACGGTGATCCTGGGCTCCTCCGCGGCCGGCACCGCGGACCCGGCCGACGAGCGCCTCTCGGCGATCACGCGGGAGGCACTCTGGGTCGGCATCGCGGCCTTCGCCTCCGCCACCCACGTCGGGGACATCGGGGACGCCATCGACGACTTCGTCTCCGCGCAGCCGGGCGAGGAGCTCGGCATCCTCGAGGAGTACGTGGGGCACGGCATCGGCTCGGCCATGCACCTGCCGCCGGACGTGTTCAACTACCGCACCGGCCACCGGGGGCCCAAGATCCGCCCCGGTCTGGCGCTCGCCATCGAGCCGATGCTGGTGCGCGGCTCCATCGACACGAAGGTGCTCGCGGACGACTGGACCGTGGTGACCCTCGACGGCGCCCGCGCCAGCCAGTGGGAGCACTCGGTCTGCCGGCACGACGCCGGCGTGTGGGTGCTCACCGCTCCCGACGGCGGCGCCTCCGAGCTCGCCCGGTTCGGCGTGGTCCCGGTCCCGCCGGGGGAGTGAGGGGCCCGAGCTGTCGGCCGTCCGTCCCGCCCGTCCGGCGGGCCGGGCGGCCGTCGTCGTCCGTGCTGGTTCTCAGACCGAGAATGCGGTATCATCGAACGTTGTTCGTGTGCGCGCACTCGTGTGCGCCGGCGAGCAGACCCGTTCCCGCCCCGTCATCCGGCCCTCCGCGGCCGTGCCCGGGGCATGACGATTGTGGAGGACATGGCTAAGAAGGAAGGTGTCATCGAGGTCGAGGGCACGGTGTCGGAGGCATTGCCGAACGCGATGTTCCGGGTCCGTCTGCAGAACGAGCACGTCGTGCTCGCCACGATCTCCGGAAAGATGCGTCAGCACTACATCCGCATCCTCCCCGAGGATCGCGTCGTGGTGGAGCTTAGCCCGTACGACCTCAACCGGGGTCGGATCGTGTACCGATACAAGTAAGAACCCCCGTCCAAGCGAGCGCAGGAGGAAGAGCCGTGAAGGTTCAGCCGAGCGTGAAGCGGATTTGTGACAAGTGCCAGGTCGTGCGCCGTAAGGGCCGCGTGCTGGTGATCTGCTCGAACCCGCGCCACAAGCAGCGCCAGGGCTGATCGCCTCCCCGGGAGCCCGGGGAGCGACGCCGTCGCGTTGACCACACCACCCACCGGCCATCGGGCCGAACAGCAGGGACAGCGGTCCACCCCGTGAGGGGAGGGCCCCCACCTCCGGCCGCAGGGGCCGGAGACCGACGACGGCGGACGCCCGCCGCGGAGCACGCCGGATCTTCCCCGGCGCCGCGACGACGGGTCCGCGAGGCCCAGTGCCGCGTCGTACGGGACGTCCCTGGTGCAGACCCCTGCTGCAGAAGAACAGGAGGACGGCCACATGGCTCGTCTTGCAGGCGTTGACATTCCGCGCGAGAAGCGCGTGATCATCGCACTCACGTACATCTACGGTGTGGGCAAGACCCGCGCTGAGGAGACCCTCGCCGCCACGGGCATCGACCCGAACATCCGCGTGAAGGACCTCTCCGACGAGCAGCTGGTGCAGCTGCGCGACCACATCGAGGGCAGCTACAAGGTGGAGGGCGACCTCCGCCGCGAGGTGGCCGCCGACATCCGTCGCAAGGTGGAGATCGGCTCCTACGAGGGCCTGCGCCACCGCCGCGGCCTGCCGGTGCGCGGCCAGCGCACGAAGACCAACGCCCGTACCCGCAAGGGCCCCAAGAAGACGGTCGCCGGCAAGAAGAAGTGATCCTGCACCGGCGGTGACCGCGTCCACGTCCGGACGCCCCGCCCGCAGCATCAGCACCAGCAGCTTTCCCGGAGGAGAATCACATGCCCCCCAAGACTCGCGCATCGGCTGCCCGCAAGCCGCGTCGCAAGGCCAACAAGAACATCACCGTGGGCCAGGCCCACATCAAGAGCACGTTCAACAACACCATCGTGTCCATCACGGACACCACGGGTGCCGTCATCTCCTGGGCCTCGTCCGGCGAGGTCGGCTTCAAGGGGTCGCGCAAGTCGACCCCGTACGCCGCGCAGATGGCCGCCGAGCAGGCCGCCAAGCGTGCGCAGGAGCACGGCATGAAGAAGGTGGACGTCTTCGTGAAGGGTCCGGGCTCGGGCCGCGAGACCGCCATCCGCTCCCTGCAGGCCGCCGGCCTCGAGGTGGGGTCCATCCAGGACGTCACCCCCATGGCCCACAACGGCGCTCGCCCGGCGAAGCGCCGCCGCGTCTGACCTGAGCGCTGTGTCCGCGTCCGCCCCGCCCGGGGCGGACGCGGACAGGTCTGCGGACCTGCCCCCACCCCGTCCTCGTTTCCACCCACCGCGTGCGTCATATGGCGGACGCTCGCCGAAAGGAAATGTCCGTGCTCATTGCACAGCGCCCCACGCTGACCGAAGAGGTCGTCTCCGACCGTCGTTCCCGGTTCGTCATCGAGCCCCTGGAGCCCGGCTTCGGCTACACCCTCGGCAACTCCCTGCGCCGCACTCTGCTCTCGTCGATCCCCGGTGCTGCCGTGACCAGCATCCGCGTGGACGGCGTGCTGCACGAGTTCAGCACCGTCAACGGAGTCAAGGAGGATGTCACCGAGATCATCCTCAACATCAAGAAGCTCTCCGTCTCCTCGGAGAACGACGAGCCCGTGGTGGCCTACCTGCGCAAGCAGGGGGCCGGCGTCGTCACCGCCGCGGACATCACCGCGCCGGCCGGCGTCGAGATCCACAACCCGGACCTGCACATCGCGACCCTGAACGCGAAGGGCAAGTTCGACATGGAGCTGACCATCGAGCGCGGTCGCGGCTACGTGACCGCCGCCCAGAACAAGTCCGCGGACGCGGAGATCGGCCGTATCCCGGTCGACTCCATCTACTCGCCGGTCCTCAAGGTGACCTTCAAGGTCGAGGCCACCCGTGTGGAGCAGCGCACCGACTTCGACCGTCTGATCCTGGACGTGGAGACCAAGGAGAACATGCTGCCGCGTGACGCGGTGGCCTCTGCCGGCTCCACCCTGGTCGAGCTGTTCGGCCTGGCCCGCTCGCTCAACGTCGAGGCCGAGGGCATCGACCTGGGTGACGAGCCCGAGGTCGTCGAGGGCTCCGCCGACCTGGCCCAGCCGATCGAGGACCTCGAGCTCACCGTGCGCTCGTACAACTGCCTCAAGCGCGAGGGCATCCACACCGTGGGCGAGCTCGTGGGCCGTTCCGAGGCCGACCTGATGGACATCCGCAACTTCGGCGCGAAGTCCATCGACGAGGTCAAGGAGAAGCTCCAGGAGCTGGGCCTGTCCCTCAAGGACTCGCCGGCCGGCTACGACCCGCAGGCGCACGCGCGCCAGATGGACGACGACCCGTTCTCGGACTTCTGAGCCGATTCCGCACCACCTGACATCTTCGACCCGACGCCGCAGCCGGCTGAAGGGTCCCACCCGAGGAGAAACACCATGCCTACCCCCACCAAGGGTCCGCGTCTGGGCGGCAGCCCGGCCCACGAGCGCATCATGCTGGCGAACATGTCCGCCCAGCTGTTCGAGCACAAGTCGATCACCACGACGCTCACCCGCGCCAAGCGCCTGCGCCCGTACGCCGAGCGCCTGATCACCTTCGCCAAGAAGGGCGATCTGCCGGCCCGCCGCAAGGTGCAGGGTCTCATCGCCGCCAAGAACCGCACCAACAAGGCGGTCGTGCACGAGCTGTTCACCGTGATCGGCCCGGCGATGGCCGAGCGCAACGGCGGCTACACCCGCATCACCAAGATCGGCAACCGCCAGGGCGACAACGCGCCCATGGCCGTGATCGAGCTGATCATGGACCCGATCTCCGGCAAGCAGGCCGTGGTGCGTGAGGCCGAGCAGGCCGCCGCGTCCGCGCCGGCCGCGCCGGCCGAGTCCACCCCGGTGGAGGCCGTCGACCCGGCCGCCGCCGAGATCGACGGCGCCGTGCCCACCAACGAGGACGGCTCGGCTCCGGCCGAGGCCACCATCAAGGGCAACGCCAGCTCGAAGAAGTACCACGTCCCCGGCTCGCGCTGGTACGACCAGACCACCGCCGAGGTCTGGTTCTCCACCGTCGAGGAGGCCAAGGCCGCGGGCTTCGAGCCCGCCGGTGGCGAGGCCGCCCAGAAGATGGCCTGACGCCATCGCGTGAGTCCGCGTCCGTCCCCGTGACGACGCATCGGCGAGGGCCGTCCACCACTCGGTGGGCGGCCCTTCGCCGCCCCCCGCCCCGCCCCGACCCGCTTGAGGAGCAGCATGAGCGAGCAGCACCGCCCGGACGCCCCGCCGGCGCCCGGGGATCCCGCGTCCGTGCGCGTCCGCCTGGACCTGGCCTACGACGGCGGCGCCTTCCACGGCTGGGCCCGCCAGCCCGGTCTCGACTCGGTCCAGGGTGCGCTGGAGGACGGGCTCGATCGGATCCTGCGCCGGCCCGTGCGCACGGTGGTCGCCGGACGCACCGACGCGGGGGTGCACGCGCGCGGCCAGGTCGTCCACCTCGACCTGACCGAGGCGGAGTGGGCGGGCCTGACCCGCGGCCGGCCCGGCCTGGAGCCGGCCACCTCCCTCACCCGACGCCTCGGCGGGGTGCTCTCCGGGTGGGGCGGGGCCGTCGTCGTGCACGGGGCGCGGCGGGCCCCCGGGGGCTTCGACGCGCGGTTCAGCGCGCTGTGGCGCGAGTACGAGTACCGGATCGACGACGCACCCGCCGCGCGTGATCCGCGCACGCGGGGCTTCACCCACTGGCACGGCGCCGCCCTGGACGATCGCCTCATGGCGCTGGAGGCCGACGCCGTCCTCGGACTGCACGACTTCCTGTCCTTCTGCCGGCCCCGCGCGGGTGCCACGACCATCCGCGAGGTCCAGCACCTGGAGGTGCGACGCGATGAGGACGGCGTCGTGCGCATCCGGATCCGGGCCGACGCGTTCTGCCACAACATGGTCCGGGCGATCGTCGGGGCGCTGCTGCAGGTGGGGGAGGGGGCCCGCGAGCCCGGCTGGCTCGCGCACCGGGTGGCGAGGCCGGCCCGCGACTCCGAGGTGCGCCTCGCCCCGCCCGGGGGGCTGACGCTGCTCGCCGTCGGCTATCCCGACGAGGAGAAGGAGCTGCGCCGGCGCGCCGAGGGCACCCGGGCGAAGCGGACCCTGTGAGCCGGGGTCGCCCGCGGCGGCGGCTTTTGGCTCCGGGGCCCGCGTTCGGTAGGATGGGTGGACGTTGCGCATGCCCGCACCCGGATGCGTCGTGCCGCGAGTGGCTCAGTTGCATGGCCTTCAGCTCGCGCCGCACCCCCGGGGCATCGGGCCCGGACGCCTTCCAGCCCTCACCTGGGGGACCGGCGCGCACGGAGAACTGACAGCGCGAGCGCGCCGGAATCACGACCCGGCGGGCAGGTGCTGTGGACCACCACCGACCCTGAAGGCAGACAACGTGCGTACGTACTCTCCCAAGCCTGGTGACGCCGACCGTCAGTGGCACATCATCGATGCCACCGACGTCGTCCTCGGCCGCCTGGCCTCCCACACCGCCGCCCTCCTGCGCGGCAAGCACAAGCCGACGTTCGCCCCCCACATGGACATGGGCGACTACGTCATCATCGTGAACGCCGAGAAGGTCGCCCTCACCGGCGCCAAGCTCGAGAAGAAGCGCGCCTACCGCCACTCGGGCTACCCGGGCGGCCTGAAGTCGCAGTCCTACGCCGAGCTGCTCGAGACCAACCCGGTCCGCGCCGTGGAGAAGGCCGTCAAGGGCATGCTCCCGAAGAACTCGCTGGCCGCCCAGCAGCTCTCCAAGCTGAAGGTGTACAAGGGCGCCGAGCACCCGCACACCGCCCAGCAGCCCCAGACCTTCGAGATCGGCCAGGTCGCCCAGTGACCCCGGCGGGCCACTGACGCAGACCTTCCCTGAGGAGAACCATGAGCATCAACGAGAACGACGACGTGGAGCTGACGAGCTACACCTCTGAGTCCACCGCCGCCGCCGAGGCCCCCGTCGCCTCCGAGCGCCCGGCCCTGACCGTGCCCGGCTCCGCCGTCGGCCGCCGCAAGGAGGCCGTGGCCCGTGTGCGCCTCGTCCCCGGCTCCGGCCAGTGGACCATCAACGGCCGCGCCCTGGAGAACTACTTCCCGAACAAGCTGCACCAGCAGGAGGTCTCCGACCCCTTCACGCTGCTGGAGCTGACCGGCGCCTACGACGTGATCGCCCGCATCCACGGCGGCGGCCCCTCCGGCCAGGCCGGTGCGCTGCGCCTGGGCATCTCCCGCGCCCTCAACGAGATCGACCGCGAGCACAACCGCCCGGCGCTCAAGAAGGCCGGCTTCCTGACCCGCGACGCGCGCGTCATCGAGCGCAAGAAGGCCGGCCTCAAGAAGGCCCGCAAGGCCTCGCAGTTCTCGAAGCGCTGATCCTGCGCCGCACGGTGTCCCCACCGTGCCCCCGCCGACGCCCCGTCCCGCTCCTCACGAGCGGGGCGGGGCGTCCGCCGTCTCCGTGGGCCGGCGGCACCTGACCCAGAGGTAATATGAAGACGCATGGCGACGACGCCCTGACGGGCCGCTCGCCCGTCCGGTGCGCGGTCCGGTCGAAGACACCCTCAGGAGCCGCCGTGGCCGAGAACATGAGTCCTACGCCTGACCCCGCACCCGTGGCGAGCACGGCGCGGAGCACGCCGCGCAGGACCCCTTCGCCGTGACCCGTGACGACGCCGCCGAGGTGGACGAGATCCGGGAGCTCGGCCGCACGCTCGGGGGGAGAAGAAGACCCCACCCCGGACCCGCAGGCCTGGCGTGAGGGCTACCCGTACAAGCCCAAGCTCAGCCTCAAGAGCGACGAGCGACACAAGCGTGAGCTGCAGATCGAGCTGCTGAAGATGCAGCTCTGGGTCAAGCAGACCGGCCAGAAGGTCCTGATCATCGTCGAGGGCCGCGACGCCGCCGGCAAGGGCGGCGCAATCAAGCGCTTCAACGAGCACCTCAACCCCTGCGGCGCCCGGACCGTGGCCCTGGAGAAGCCCACGGAGGAGGAGGCCCCGCAGTGGTACTTCCAGTGCTACATCCAGCACCTCGAGTTCATGCGCGAGACCCCTGAGCTGGAGCGCATGCTCGTCAACTCCGGCGTGCACATCATCAAGTTCTGGTTCTCCGTGTCCCAGCGTGAGCAGCTCAATCGCTTCGCCGCGCGGGAGACCGACCCCGTGCGTCGCTGGAAGCTCTCGCCCACCGACCTGGCCTCCCTGGACAAGTGGGACGACTCCACGAACGCGAAGGAGGCCATGTTCTTCTACACGCACACGGCCGACGCCCCGTGGACCGTCGTGAAGTCGAACGACGAGAAGCGCGCCCGCCTCGAGGCCATCCGCCATGTGCGGCACACGCTGCCCTACCCGGACAAGGACGAGCGCATCGTCCACCGCCCCGCCCCGCAGGTCTGCGGCCCGGCCAACGAGCTGGCCGAGTACGGGGAGGTCTTCGGCGGATCGTTCCCGCGCGTGCGCTGACCGGGCCGCACACGACGGCGCCCCTCATCTTCCGGTGAGGGGCGCCGTCGTGTGCGGGGGCGGGTGCGGGTTCAGCCGCGCTCCTCCTCCAGGTACTCCGGGGTGACGTGTGCGTCGTCGAAGAGGTTGTCCGCCCCGAAGTCCTCCGAGACGTGGTACTCGCCCGAGGCCAGGGAGAGGCGGACGTCCTCGCGCAGGATCGGCAGCTTGGCGTAGAACGCGTCGCCGCAGCAGCTGGTGGCGGTGACGTCGCGGTGGCCGATGATGCGGGACGGCGGCAGCTCGTACTGCTGGCAGATGTAGGCGGCGAGCGGCACCAGGCCGGCGTAGAGGCTCTGCGGCGGCGGGTTGAGCATGTACAGCCCCTCGCACTCGATGCCGAGCGCATACGCGTTGAAACCGAGCGCGTGGACGCCGAGCATGAACGTCTGTCCGCCCTCGAGCGCGTGCCGGGAGCCGTGGCGGCCCTCCATCGCGAAGCCGCCGCGGGAGACGGTGAAGTGCTGCCCGGTGTCGCCCCAGTCGTTCGCGGAGCCCATGTGCGCGTTCTGGATCACCTGCGCGATGCTCTCCGCCGCCTCCCGGGAGCCGTCCGTGACGTTCGGAGTGGTGGTGTGGTGGATCACCAGGTAGGAGGGGCGCTCGTTCAGGGTCTGCAGGTAGTAGTTGGGCTGCATGGCGCCCCACTGCGCGGTGGTGATGATGTCCGGGGCGGGCAGGCGGGTGGCCTGCTCGTCGCCCTCCGAGCTCTGCTCGGCCTGCTCATCACGCCCGCAGCCGGCCACGCCGGCGGCGATCGCCAGGCCCGTGCCGCCCAGCACGCTGCGGCGCGTCCAGGAATGGGGGAGCGGGGGCGGGGTCACGTCGGGCATGGATCGAGGTCCTTCGGGTTCGGGGCGGGGCCTCCCGGGCGGATGTGAGCGGACGGGCGCGGCCGCGGGGGCTCGACCGGTCCGATGCTACCGCCCCCCGGCCCGTTTCGTGACCCTCCCGTGATGCAGGCCGCAGGGGCGGCCCCTACACTGACTGATCATGTCGAGATTGTTCGGAACCGATGGCGTCCGTGGCCTGGCCAACGAGACCCTCACCGTGGAGTTGTCCGTCCAGCTGGCCCAGGCCGCCTCGCCCGTCCTCGGCGCGGAGGCCTTCGACGCCGGCCGACGCCCGGTCGCCGTCGTGGCCCGGGACCCGCGCATCAGCGGTGAGTTCATCGCGGCCGCCGTGCAGGCGGGCCTGGCGTCCTCCGGCGTGGACGTGTGGGATGCGGGCGTGCTGCCGACCCCCGCCGCCGCCTATCTCGTGGGGGACCTGGACGCCGACTTCGGCGTGATGATCTCCGCCTCCCACAACCCGGCCCCGGACAACGGCATCAAGTTCCTCGCGCGCGGCGGCGAGAAGCTGACCGACGCGCAGGAGGACGAGATCATCCGTCACCTCGAGGGTGTGACGCCGCGGCGGCCCCAGGGCGCGGACGTGGGCCGCGTGCGCGTCTTCGCGGACGCCGAGGACCGCTACGTCCTCCACCTCCTGCAGACCCTCCCGCACCGGCTGGACGGGCTCAAGGTCGTCTTGGACTGCGCCCACGGTGCGGCCGCCGGCTGCTCGCCCGAGGCGTTCCGCGCCGCCGGCGCGGAGGTCGTCGTGATTGGCGCGTCCCCGGACGGGCTCAACATCAACGACGGCTACGGCTCCACCCACCTCGAGAAGCTCCAGGCGGCCGTGCGCGAGCACGGTGCGGACCTCGGCATCGCGCACGACGGCGACGCCGACCGGTGCCTCGCCGTGGACGAGCGCGGCGAGGTCGTCGACGGCGACCAGATCATGGGCGTCATGGCCGTGGCACTCAAGGACCGCGGCGTCCTGCGCGACGACACGCTGGTCGTGACCGTCATGTCCAACCTGGGCCTGAAGCTGGCCATGGGCCGGGAGGGCGTCCAGCTCGTCGAGACCCAGGTGGGCGACCGCTACGTCCTGGCCGGCATGAAGCTCGGCGACTACTCGCTCGGCGGCGAGCAGTCCGGCCACGTGATCTTCTCGGACCACGCCACCACCGGCGATGGGGTCCTCACCGGCCTGCAGCTCGCCTCGCGCGTCGCCGAGACCGGCACCCCGCTCTCCGAGCTGGCCGCGGTGATGGACCGGCTGCCCCAGGTCCTCGTGAACGTGCGCGGCGTGGACAAGTCCCGCGCCGCCGAGGACGAGGCCGTCCAGGCGGCGGTCGCCGAGGCGGAGGCCCGCCTCGGCGAGACCGGCCGCGTGCTGCTGCGCCCGTCGGGCACGGAACCGGTCGTGCGCGTCATGGTCGAGGCCCCGGACGAGGAGACCGCCGGCCGGGAGGCCCAGGTGCTGGCCGACGTCGTGCAGCGCGAGCTGCGCCTGCACGACTGACCGGACCGATGACGTCGGACGCGGCCCCCCGGCCCCGCCGCTGGACCCTGTTCGCGGGGCTGCTCGCGGGGCTGGCGGTCCTGTGGTCGGCCGCGTTCCTCGCCGTGGACGCGCCCGTGTGTGCGCGGCAGAGCGCCCCCGTGGAGTGGTTGCCGTGCCTGGATCCGGACCGGCAGGACTCGGAGGTCGCCCCGGACGCCGGGTCCAGCGCGGACCGGACGACGTCGCGGCCCTGAGGACACGGCCCCGGTGCCGCCGAGGGCATGAAGGAAGGGCCCGGGGCGACTCGCGTGAGTCGTCCCGGGCCCTTCGGCGTCGGACAGGGGGAGATCAGAGGGTGGTGGTCCCGGAGGTGGGGCCGCCGCGGCGCTCGGCGAGCAGGTCGCGGATCTCGGTGAGCACGGCGACGTCGGCGGGCACCTCCTCCTCGGCGGGGTCGATGCCGAGGCGGCGGTTGCGGGCCTCGACCATCTTGTTCATCGGCATCACGATGGCGAAGTACACGGCCGCGGCGATGAGCAGGAAGTTGACGATGGCGGTGAGCAGCACGCCGAACTTCACGTCGTTGCCGTTGACCGTCAGCACGGCGAACGAGTCGAAGTTCGGCGAGCCCACGGCGGCGGCGATGAGCGGCATGAGGACCGCCTCGACGAGCGCGTTCACGATCTTGCCGAAGGCGGCGCCGATGATGACGGCGACGGCCAGGTCGAGGACGTTGCCCTTCATGATGAAGTCTTTGAATCCCTGGAGCATGGGGAGAATCCTACGTGTGGCGAATTCGGCGCGGTACACCGTCGAGCGAGTCGTGCGTCTCAGTCCGCGTAGTCCGGCGCCGGAGGCAGGCCCCACGCGGTCTCGAGGACGCCGCCGGCCGCCTCGACCCGGGCCGCCTCCGCGGACCCGACGTAGCGCAGGTGCCACGGCTCGTGGGCGAAGCCCGTCACGTCCTCGGCCCCGACGGGATAGCGGATGACGAACCCGTACTCGGCGGCGTGCGCGGCCACCCAGCGGCCCGCGGCGGTGTCGCCGAAGCACGCTTCCAGGTCACACGCGGGGGTCGCGGCGTCGCCCACGTCCCAGGCCAGGCCGGTCTGGTGCTCGGAGTACCCCGGACGCGCCGAGACGCGGTCGGCCTCGGCGCGGCCCAGCTCGTCGACCCAGTGGCCGTACGTCCGGACCTGGTAGTCGTACGAGCGGTAGGCGCTCAGGGTGGTGAGGCGGTGACCCGCCGCCGCGGCGGCATCCAGCAGGTCACCGGCCGCCGTCGCGGCCTCCGCCCGCAGGGACAGCTCGCTGCCGGGCACGGCCACCAGATCCGAGGGCGCCCAGTCGGGCGGAGCCACGGGGCGGGTCTTGTTCACGACGACGTCGAGGGCGGCCGGGTCGGCGTGCGTGCTCGACGACGGCGCCGTGCTCGAGGCGGCGCGGGACGACGCGGCCGCGCTCGCGGAGCCGGAAGCCGGCGTCGCCGGGGACGGGCCCGCGGCGGGCGTGCCGCAACCGGCCACGAGCAGCGCGAGCGCGGCCAGCGCGGCGAGAGGGAGGGTGCGACGCATGGATCAGACCTTCCTCAGCAGCACGCGGGTCACCTCGTGTTGCGCGTTCTTCGTGAGCACCAGCCGGGCGCGCCCGCGGGTCGGGCGCACGTTCTGCTCGAGGTTCGGGCCGTTGATGGAGTCCCAGATGGACTCGGCCGTCGCCTGAGCCTCGGCGTCCGACAGGGAGGAGTACCGGTGGAAGTAGCTGCGCGGGTCGGCGAAGGCCCCCGAGCGCAGACCCATGAACCGGTCGATGTACCAGGACCGGATCCAGGACGCGCGCGCGTCCACGTACACCGAGAAGTCGAAGAAGTCGGAGACGGAGAGCCCGGCGGTGCCGTCGGCCCGGGTGCGCGGCGGGGCCAGCACGTTGAGTCCCTCCACGATCAGCACGTCGGGACGGTGCACCACCTGTTCCTCGCCCGGCACGATGTCGTAGGTGATGTGCGAGTACACGGGCGCGCGCACCTCCTGCGCCCCGGACTTGACGTCCGCCATGAAGCGCAGCAGCGCGCGGCGGTCGTAGGACTCGGGGAAGCCCTTGCGGGACATGATGCCGCGCTCGTGCAGCACCGCGTTGGGGTGCAGGAAGCCGTCCGTGGTGACCAGCTCGACGCGCGGTGTGGTCGGCCAGCGGCGCAGCATCTCCTGGAGCACGCGCGCCGTCGTCGACTTGCCGACGGCGACCGACCCGGCCACCCCGATCACGTACGGGGTGCGCCCCGTCCGCTCGCCGAGGAACGCGTTGGTCGCGCTGCGCAGGGCCGCGGAGGCCTCCACGTTGATGGTCAGCAGGCGCGAGAGCGGAAGGTAGACCTCGGCGACCTCGCGCAGGGACAGATGCTCGCCGAGGCCGCGCAGACGCTCCACGTCCGCCTGGTCGAAGGGCTGCGCCATCTCCGAGGCGAGACGGGCCCAGGTCTGGCGGTCCAGCTCCACGAAGGGGGAGCGCTGGTGGCCGTCGGGCACGGCGTCCGCGGACTCCTCGGGGCCCACGAGGGGCAGCTCGGAGGTCGGGGGGGTGTAGGTCACCCGATCCATTATGGCCGCGGCCCGCCCGGAGCGGGCCCCCGCGTGACGTCACAGGGCCCGGATAGGATCGGCTCATGCGCGTTCTCGTGACCGGCGGCGCCGGATACCTGGGATCCCACACCGTGCTCACGCTGCTCGAGGCGGGCCACGACGTCCTCGTCCTGGACAGCCTGGTCACGGCGACGACGACGTCGCTGGAGCGCGTCGCCGAGCTCGCCGGAACGCGTCTGGGCGGGTCGCGGCTGCGCCTGCACGTGGCCGACATCCGCCGCCCCGAGGACTACCGCGGGGCGCTCGCGGACTTCGGCCCGGCCGCACTCGTGCACTTCGCCGGGCTGAAGTCGCCCACCGAGTCGATGACCCGCCCCGCCGCCTACTACGACGTGAACGTGGGCGGCACGGCCGCCGTCGCCGAGGCCGCGCTCGCGGCCGGCGCCCGCACGGTCCTGTTCTCCTCCTCCGCGACCGTGTACGGCGACCGCGCGCCGGTGCCGGTCGCCGAGGACGCCGCCACGGACCCGGTCTCGCCCTACGGGCACTCCAAGCTCATGGCGGAGCAGGTGCTGCGCGACGTCTGCGCCACGGTCGACGGCGGCGGGCTGGCGATGCTGCGCTACTTCAACCCGGTCGGCGCGCATCCCTCCGGGCGGCTGGGCGAGGACCCGAGCGGGGTGCCGGCGAACCTCATGCCCTTCGTGGCGCGGGTGGCCTCCGGCGCGTACTCCGAGCTGCGGGTGTTCGGCGCGGACTTCGACACGCGCGACGGCAGCGCCGTGCGCGACTTCATCCACGTGATGGACCTCGCGGAGGCGCACGTGGCCGGGCTCGACTGGCTCGCGGCCCGGGTGGCGGCCGGGGGCGGTACGACGACCCGGGTCTGGAACATCGGCCGGGGCGAGGGCGTCACCGTGTTCGAGATGGTGCGCGCCTTCGAGGCGGTCACGGGCGGCCGCATCCCCTACCGCGTGGTCGAGCGCCGGCCCGGGGACATCGCCGAGTCGTGCGCCGCCGTGGACGCGATCGGCGCCGAGGTGGGCTGGCACGCCCGACGCGATGTGACCGCGATGGTGCGGGACCTCTGGGCCTGGCAGCAGGCCAACCCCGCGGGGTTCTCGTCCCGGACGGAGTGACCCGGCCCGCCGTGCGCCGAAGTCGGGTCCGGCCCGGTATTCTCGTGCGCATGTGCGGAATCGTCGGATACATCGGCCAGCCCCAGTCGGATCGTGAGCACGGCGCTCTCGACGTCCTGATGGAGGGCCTGCGTCGTCTTGAATACCGCGGATACGACTCCGCCGGTGTGGCCGTGGTGGACGGCGGTCAGCTGTACCACCGGAAGAAGGCGGGCAAGCTCGCCAACCTCGCCGAGGAGCTCGCCGAGCACCCCATCCCCACCGGTCTCGTCGGCATCGGCCACACCCGGTGGGCCACCCACGGCGGCCCCACCGACCGCAACGCCCACCCGCATGTGGCGGACGAGGGCCGCCTGGCGCTCATCCACAACGGCATCATCGAGAACTACGCCGAGCTGCGCGAGGAGCTGCTCGCCAAGGGCGTCGAGTTCCTCTCCGAGACGGACACCGAGGTGGCCGCCCGCCTCCTCGCCGACGTCTACCGGCACGCGGCCGGCCAGGACCTGACCCGCGCCATGCAGCTGGCCTCCCAGCGCCTCGAGGGTGCCTTCACCCTGCTGGCCGTGCACGTGGACCACCCGGACCGCGTGGTGGCCTCGCGCCGCAACTCGCCGCTCGTCGTCGGCCTGGGCGAGGGGGAGAACTTCCTCGGCTCGGACGTCTCCGGCTTCATCGACTTCACCCGCGAGGCCATCGAGCTCGAGCAGGACCAGGTCGTGACGATCACGGCCGACGCCGTCGAGATCTCGGACTTCCGGGGCGGCCCCGCCGACGGCAAGCGCTTCACCGTGGACTGGGACGCCTCGGCCGCGGAGAAGGGCGGCTTCGAGACCTTCATGGAGAAGGAGATCCACGACCAGCCCCAGGCCGTGCAGGACACCCTGCTGGGCCGCACGGACGCCGCCGGCGCCCTGATGCTGGACGAGCTGCGGATCGACCCCGAGGAGCTCAAGGCCGTCGACAAGATCATCGTCCTGGCGTGCGGCACGTCCGCCTACGCGGGCACGGTGGCCAAGTACGCCATCGAGCACTGGTGCCGGATCCCCGTGGAGGTGGAACTCTCCCACGAGTTCCGCTACCGCGACCCGATCATCGACCCGCACACCCTCGTGGTGTCCATCTCCCAGTCCGGCGAGACCATGGACACCCTCATGGCGGTCCGCTACGCCAAGGAGCAGGGCGCCCGCACCGTGTCCATCTGCAACACCAACGGCTCCACGATCCCGCGCGAGTCGGACGCCGTGCTCTACACGCACGCCGGCCCCGAGATCGCCGTCGCCTCCACCAAGGCGTTCCTGGCGCAGATCACCGCCGCCTACCTGCTGGGCCTGTACCTGGCCCAGCTGAACAAGAAGCTGTTCAGCGGCCAGATCAAGGACATCCTGGCGGACCTCGGGGCGATCCCCGGCAAGATCGAGGAGATCCTCGCCGCCAAGGACCAGGTCAAGGAGCTCGCCCGCTCCATGGCCGACGCCACCTCCGTCCTGTTCCTCGGCCGCAACGTCGGCTACCCGGTGGCCATGGAGGGCGCGCTCAAGCTCAAGGAGCTCGCCTACATCCACGCCGAGGGCTTCGCCGCGGGCGAGCTCAAGCACGGCCCGATCGCCCTGATCGACGACGGCCAGCCGGTCTTCGTGGTCATGCCCTCGCCCCTGGACCGTCACTCGCTGCACGCCAAGGTGGTCTCGAACATCCAGGAGGTCCGCGCCCGCGGCGCCCGCACCTTCGCCGTCGCCGAGCGCGGCGACGCGGCCGTGCGCGGCCAGGCCGAGGTCGTCTTCGAGGTCCCCGAGACCCAGCCGATGCTCATGCCGCTGCTGACCACGGTCCCGCTGCAGATCTTCGCCCTCGAGCTCGCCACGGCGAAGGGCTACGACGTGGACCAGCCGCGCAACCTCGCCAAGTCCGTCACGGTGGAGTGATCCGCCGCTGAGGCCACCGAGACCTCTCCTGCCGGGCCCGGCCGCCACACAGCGGCCGGGCCCGCGACGCGTCCGGGACGGTGTCCTCCCGCCCCAGTAGACTCCCCGAGGAGGCCCGCCGCACCCGGCGGGCCGCACGACGAGACCCCGGAGAGCCATGCACACAGTGGAGATCGGCCAGCCGTACCCCCTCGGGGCCACCGTGGACGAGACCGGCACCAACTTCGCCCTCGCGGTCTCCCGCGAGGTGGAGGCGGTCGAGCTGTGCCTCGTCGCCGACGACGGCACGGAGACGCGCATCCCTCTCGAGGAGCGGCACGGCACCACATGGCACGCCCACGTGGCGGGCATCGGCCACGGGCAGCGCTACGGCTACCGCGTGCACGGCCCCTGGGACCCCGCCCGCGGCCTGTGGCACAACCCGGCCAAGATCCTCGTGGACCCGTACGCGCGGGCGTTCACCGGCGACTACGAGTGGGGCCAGCAGCACCACTCGTACGACTTCGACGAGCCGGACCGCATCGACACCTCGGACAACCTGGGCACGAGCATGCTCGGCGTCGTCGTCGCCGAGGACTTCGACTGGGGCGATGACGCCCCACCCGCCGTCGAGCTCACGGACACGGTGATCTACGAGACCCACGTCAAGGGCATGACCAAGCTGCACCCCGCCGTCCCCGAGGAGCTGCGCGGCACCTACGCGGGCATGGCCCACCCGGAGGTGGTCCGCCACCTGACCGAGCTCGGGGTGACCGCCGTCGAGCTGATGCCCGTGCACCAGTTCGTCAACGACGCCACCCTGCAGGAGAAGGGGCTGAGCAACTACTGGGGCTACAACACGCTCGGCTTCTTCGCCCCGCACGCCGCCTACGCCTCCTCCTCGGAGGTGGGCGGCCAGGTCCGCGAGTTCAAGCAGATGGTGAAGGACCTGCACGCCGCTGGTCTCGAGGTGATCCTCGACGTGGTCTACAACCACACGGCCGAGGGCAACGACAAGGGCCCCATGCTCAGCCTGCGCGGGCTGGACAACGCCGGCTACTACCACCTCGTCGAGGGCGACGAGCGGCACTACATGGACTACACGGGCACCGGGAACTCGGTGGACCTCTCCAGCCCCAAGGCCCTCCAGCTGGTCATGGACTCCCTGCGCTACTGGGTCACCGAGATGCACGTGGACGGCTTCCGGTTCGACCTGGCCACCACCCTCACCCGGGTGGAGGGGGAGCAGGGCCCGGACATGTTCTCCGGGTTCTTCGACGTGGTCCGCCAGGACCCGGTGCTGCGCACCGTCAAGCTCATCGCCGAGCCGTGGGACGTGGGCTGGGGCGGCTACCAGGTGGGCAACTTCCCCGGCCTCTGGTCCGAGTGGAACGGCATGTACCGGGACGCGGTACGCGACTTCTGGCGCGGCGAGCCCGGCACCCTCGGCGAGTTCGCCACCCGCCTGACCGGCTCGGCCGACCTCTATGAGGGGGACGGGCGCGGCCCCGGTGCGTCCGTGAACTTCGTCACGGCCCACGACGGCTTCACGCTGCGCGACCTCGTCTCCTACAACGAGAAGCACAACGAGGCCAACGGCGAGGACAACAACGACGGCGAGGCGCACAACCGCTCGTGGAACTGCGGCGTGGAGGGGGAGACCGACGACCCCGAGGTCGTGACGCTCCGCGCCCGCCAGCGCCGCAACTTCCTGGCCACCCTGCTGATCAGCCAGGGCGTGCCCATGATCAGCCACGGCGACGAGCTGGGCCGCACCCAGGGCGGCAACAACAACGTCTACTGCCAGGACAACGAGATCTCGTGGATCGACTGGTCCGCCATGGACGACTCGCTCGTGGCGTTCACCCGCGACCTGATCGCGCTGCGCCGTGACCACGCGGTGTTCCGCCGTCGCCACCACTTCGACGGTCGCCCCGCGGCCCGCGACGTCGAGGCGCCCCTGCCGGACATCGTGTGGCTCGAGCCGGACGCGACCGCCAAGACGGAGGACGACTGGGGCGCCGAGGCCCGGTCGATCGGCTTCTACCTCAACGGGCACATGCTCACCCGCGGGGACGAGGAAGGGGAGGAGCCCTACCGGGACTTCTACGTCCTCATGAACGCGTGGTGGGAGCCCGTGCCGTACACCCTGCCCGGGCCCACGTTCCCGGCGGAGTGGGAGGTCGTCGTGGACACCTCGTCCCACGTCGCCCCGGACGGCACCCGCCCCCGCGTGCGTGCCGGGGACGTGCTTGAGCTCCCGGCCCGCTCCACCGTCGTGCTGCGGCAGGTGCCCGAGGGCGCATGAACGAGCGGGTCGACCGGGGGCGCGTCCGCCGTGGCCTGCCGCGGTGGGCGCGGGCCCTCTGCGCCACCGTGGCCACCCTGGCGGCGCTGGCACTGGCCTTCGGCGCGGGGTGGGCCACGCACGCCGTGACGGACCCGCACCCGGACGACGCACCGCGTGTGGACGCCCTCCTCGTCCTCTACAGCCAGCCCCGCGTCTACGACGCCGCGATCGAGCTCGCCGCGTCCGGCCTCACCGACCGGCTCTTCGTCTCCGCGTACCTGGGGCCGGACGGGCACGAGAAGCTGTGCGGCGGCCCGGAGGAGCGCGACCCGCGGCTGGCCGGCGTCACCGTCGAGTGCTTCGCGCCCGATCCGGTGACCACCCAGGGCGAGGTCATCCACGCGGGCGAACGCATGCGCGAGCTCGGCCTGCACCACCTGGGCGTGCTCACCTTCCACCAGCACGTGGAGCGCGCGCGGCTGCTGGCGGAGCGGTGCTTCACCCCCGAGGAGGGCCGTGTGTCCCTGTACGCGTTCGACGCCGGCTTCGACCGGCTCGGCCGCCTGCAGCACGGCGTCTACGGCGTGCTGGCCTACGGGAAGGCGATGCTCACGCCGGGCTGCGACCAGCAGCTGCCCGGCGTGCTGCAGTGGCCGCTCGACCTGGCCAAGCGACTGCGCGGGCAGCCCGTCGGGGACGAGGCCGGCGCCGTCGTCGTGGGCGCCCGGCGGGCGGGGGCGGCGTGATCGTCGGCGTGGGGGTGGACGTGGTGGACGTCCCGCGGTTCCGGGCGCAGCTCGAGCGCACCCCGGCGCTGCGCGCACGCCTGTTCACCGAGGATGAGCGGGACCTGCCGCTGCGCTCGCTGGCCGCGCGCTTCGCCGCCAAGGAGGCGATCGCCAAGGCCATGGGCGCCCCGCCCGGGATGATGTGGCACCACTGCTGGATCCCGCGCCCGGACCACGGCGACGGCCGCCCCACCGTGCACCTGACCGGCACCGTGCAGGCCCAGGCCGAGGCCCTGGGCATCACCCACTGGCACCTCTCCCTCAGCCATGACGGGGACGTCGCCACCGCCTACGTGGTCGCCGAACGCCGCGCGGCCGAGGAGGAGTCCGCATGACCGCCGATGACCTGACCCGCATCGCCGTGACCGGCTCGGCCGTGCGCACGGCCGAGGAGCCCCTGCTCGCGGCCGGCCGCGGCCCGGAGCTGATGCGCGCCGCCGCCTGGGCCCTGGCCGAGCACGCCGCGGCCCTGCTGCGTGAGCGCGGCCCCGTGGCCGGGGCGACCGTGGCCGCCCTCGTCGGCCCCGGCAACAACGGCGGGGACGCGCTGTTCGCCCTCGCCTTCCTGCGCCGCCGGGGCGTGGCCGCGGTCGCCGTGCCCGTCCGCCGGGACGACGACGGCGCCCCGCGCTGGCACGCCGAGGGCTGGGCTGCGCTGCAGGCGGCCGGGGGACGCCGCGCGGACGCGGTGCCGCCCGAGGCCGCGCTCGTGGTGGACGGCGTGCTCGGCACGGGCTTCACCGGCGAGTATGAGCTGCCCGCCGCGGCGCGCGCGCTGTCGGCGGAGGCGCTCGTGCTGGCGTGCGACGTGCCCTCCGGCGTGGACGCGGACACCGGCGAGGTGCGGGGGGAGGCCCTCCGCGCGGACGCGACCGTGACGTTCGGCGCCCTCAAGTCCGGTCTCGTCCTCGGGGAGGGGGCGGCGCGCGCGGGCACCGTGCACGTGGTGGACATCGGGCTGGGACCGCACCTGCCGACGTCGCCGGCCGCGCGGCTGGGCGTGATGGACGAGGCCGCCGCACGGACCGCCCACCCGGCCCCCGCAGCCGAGGCCCACAAGTACACGCGCGGCGTGGTGGCCGTCGTCGCCGGATCGGAGCGCTACCCGGGGGCCGCCGTGCTCGCGAGCGCGGGCGCGCTGCAGACGGGCGCGGGCATGGTGCACCACGCCGGCCCGCAGACCACCCGGGACCTGGTGCTCGCCGCCCACCCCGAGGCGCTGGTCTCGGCGGAGGGGCCCGAGCCGTCGCGCGCGGACGCCTGGGTGGCCGGCCCCGGCCTGGACACCGAGCACGACGCGCGGCGGCGCTGGGCCGGCGTCCTCGCCGCGCTCGAGGAACGGCCGGAGGCGGCCCTGGTCGCCGACGCCTCGGCCCTGGACCTGGTCACCGCCGCCGAGCTGCGGTCGCTGCGCGCGGCCGGCACGCCCGTGGTCCTGACGCCGCACGCCGGGGAGTGGTCCCGGCTGCGCGAGCGCGTCCCCGCGGACGGCGACGACGCCGCCGACCCGCTGGCGGCGCTGCGGGCGTGGACCGCTGCGCACGGGGCCACCGTCCTGCTCAAGGGCCCGCGCACCCTCGTGGTCGCCCCGGACGGCGAGGCGTGGGTCGTGACCGGCGGCGGGCCCGACCTCGCGATGGGCGGCACCGGCGACGTGCTCTCCGGGGCGATCGGTGCCGTCCTGGCCGCGGACGTGGCGCGGCGCTCGCGGGCGCGCCGGGCCGGGGAGGATCCCGGCCCGGCGCCCACGGCCCGGCTCGCGGCCGCCGCTGCCTGGCTGCACGCCCAGGCCGGGACCGACCAGGCCCGCGCCGGACGGATCACCACGGCCACGCTGCCGACCGCGCTGGGCGCGCGCGTCGCGCGCCTGTGGTGGCCGGACGACGCCGAGCCGGAGTCCGTCCGATGAGCCTCGCCGACGTCAACCCGGCGGACACCGAGCGCGCCGTACGCATCGACCTGGCGGCCGTCCGGCACAACGTGGGCGTGCTGCGGGAGCGGATCCGGCGCCCCGACGGCAGCCGGCCGCTGCTGACCGCCGTCGTCAAGGCTGACGCCTACGGCCACGGCGCGGTGGCCGTCGCCCGCGCCGCCGCGGCCGCCGGCGCGGACCGGCTCGGCGTGGCCCACGTGCGCGAGGCCCTGGCCCTGCGCGCGGCGGGGGTGCGCCTGCCCGTGCTCGCGTGGCTGCACACCGGGGCCACGGACTTCGCCGCCGCGGTGGAGGCGGAGGTGACCCTCGGCGTCTCGGGCTGGGACCTCGACGCCGCCGCCGACGCCGTCCGCGGGCTGCGGGCCCGCGGCGGGGCCGGACAAGACGTCCGCGCCGTCCTGCATCTGAAGGCGGACACCGGCCTGGGCCGCCACGGCTGCACGCCCGAGCGGTGGCCCGCCTTCGTGGCGCATGCCGCCGAGCTCGAGGCCGCGGGCCTCGTGCGGGTGGAGGGCGTGTTCTCCCACCTCGGCGTGGCGGACGAGCCGGACCGGGCCGCCGAGACCACGGCGCAGCTGCTGCGGTTCGAACGGATGGCCGCCGAGGCCGCCGAGACGCTCGGCCACCCGCTGCTGCGCCACCTGGCCAACACGCCCGCCGCCCTCGCCCGGCCGGACACGCACCTGGACATGGTGCGCGTCGGCCTGGGCCTGTACGGGCTCTCGCCGTTCGCGGACGTCACCGCGGCCGAGCTCGGGCTGCGCCCCGCCATGTCCCTCGTCACCGTCCTGGCCAACGTCAAGGCCGTCCCCGCCGGGCAGGGCGTGTCCTACGGATTCCGCCACGTCACGGCGGAGCCCACCACCCTCGGGCTCGTGCCCGTCGGCTACGCCGACGGCGTCCCGCGCGTCGTCGAGGGCACGCGCGTCCAGGTCGGCGGCCGGACCGTCCCCGTGGTGGGCCGCATCGCGATGGACCAGTTCGTGGTGGACCTCGGCCCGGACGCCGCGGACGCGCCCGGCGACGCCGTCGAGCTGTTCGGACCGGCCTCCGGCATTCCGGTGGAGGAGTGGGCCGCGGCCGCCGGGACGATCAACTACGAGCTGGTGACCCGCATCGGAGGCCGCGTGGACCGGCAGCACGTGGACCCCACGTCGACCCAGGAGGCCCGCCCATGAGCGACCACGAGTTCCCCGCCCCCGGCCCGACCCTGCCCGAGCCCGTGCTGACGGCGACGGTCCCGCTCGAGGGCGCCGACGGCACCCGGGCGTTCGGCCGCGCCCTCGCCGGGGTGCTCCGCGCCGGCGACGTGCTGATCCTCACGGGCGACCTCGGCGCGGGCAAGACGACCTTCACCCAGGGGCTGGCCAGCGGATTCGGCGTGGCCTCCGGCGTGGTCTCGCCGACGTTCGTCCTCTCCCGCGTCCACCCCGCTCCGGCCGACGCCCCGGCGGGCACCCCGGACCTCGTGCACGTGGACGCGTACCGGCTGCGCTCGGCGGGGGAGCTCACGGACCTCGACCTGGACGCGAGCGTGGACCGATCCGTGACCGTCGTCGAGTGGGGCCGGGGCATGGCCGAGTCCCTCGCCGGGTTCCCCGAGGACCCGGACGCCTCGTGGCTGGACATCGAGATCGTCCGGGCCCGCGGGGGTGAGGACGCCCCCGCGGCCTCGGCGGGGGAGGGCGAGGACGGCATCGTCACCGACTTCTCCGACGAGGACGGGGGCCAGGCCGAGGAGCTGCGCTCGGCCGTCGTGACCGGCCGCGGCCCGCGCTGGGCCGGCGTCGTGCTTCCGTAGACTGGCGGCCATGGCCCTGCTCCTCGCGATCGACTCCTCCGCCGCCGCCTCCGTCGCCGTCCTGCGGGACGGTGAGGAGCTCGCGCACTGGGCCACGGACGACACCCACGCCCACGCCGAGGTGCTCGCCCCCGCGGTGCAGACCGTGCTCGGCGAGGCCGGCGTCACCGGCACCGCGCTGGACGCGCTCGCGGTCGGCGTCGGCCCCGGACCCTTCACGGGGCTGCGCGCGGGTCTGGCGACCGCGGCCGCCCTCGGCCTGGCGTGGGACGTGCCCGTGCACGGGGTCCGCAGCCTCGACGCGCTCGCCCACGCGGCCGGCGTCGACGCCTTCCGCCACGGGATCGAGGAGTTCGTGGTCGCCACGGACGCCCGCCGCCGCGAGGTCTACTGGGCCCACTACGCGCAGGTCGGCGGGCAGCCGACGCTGCTGCACGGCCCCTTCGTCTCGCCGGCGGACGAGGTCACCCCGCTGCCCGTCTACGGCGCGGGAGCCGGGCTCTACCCCGAGGCGCTGCGCGCGGTGCCGGACTGGGAGTCGGCCACGCCGTCCGCCGTCGGGGTGGGGCAGGTGGCCGAGCTCGCCCTGCGGCGCGGCCGCGGCCTCGTGCCCGCCGAGCCGCTCTACCTGCGCGAGTCCGACGCCAAGGTCCCCGGCCCCCGCAAGCGGGCAGGCGCGTGAGCCCGGCCGAGCCGGCCCCGGCCGGTGACGGGCGCCCCGCCGAGGACGGGCACGGGCTGCCGCCCGGGTACCTGCTGCGCCCCATGACCGTGTGGGACATCCCCGAGGTGCTCGCCCACGAGGCCACGCTCTTCCCGCTCGACGCCTGGCCCGCGCACTTCTACGAGGAGGAGCTCGCCCAGACCGGCCCCGCCGGCGGACGGGACGCGCACGGCCGCCCGCCCACCCGGGACTACCGCGTGGTCGTCCGCGACGTGGCCGCGCCCGGCTCCGCGGGCGACGACGGCCCCGCCCCCGGCGAGATCGTCGGCTACGGCGGGATCATGGTGGTCGGCGACGTCGCCGACGTGCAGACCGTGGGCACGGTCGCGGCGGCGCAGGGGCGGGGGATCGGGGCGGCCCAGCTGCGCTGGATGGCCGCGGAGGCCACGGCGCGCGGCGCGAGCGCCCTCATGCTCGAGGTCCGGGCCTCCAACGCCGCCGCCCGGCGACTCTACGCGCGCCACGGATTCGAGGAGCTGCATGTGCGCCGCCGCTACTACCCGGGCGGCGAGGACGCCGTGATCATGCGCAAGGCCCTGTGACCGGGCCGCTCACTAGACTGGAGCCCATGCCCACCGCCACCGCAGCCCCCCTCGTGCTCGGCATCGAGTCCTCCTGCGACGAGACCGGCGTCGGCGTCGTCCGCGGCACCGCCCTGCTGGCCCACGAGGTCGCCTCCTCCGTGGAGGAGCACGTGCGCTTCGGCGGCGTGATCCCGGAGATCGCCGCCCGCGCCCACCTCGAGGCCCTCGTGCCCACGATCCGCCGCGCGCTGGACACCGCCGACGTCACCCTCGCGGACCTCGACGCGATCGCCGTCACCTCCGGCCCGGGTCTGGCGGGCGCGCTCATGGTGGGGGTCGCGGGGGCGAAGGCGCTGGCCACGGCCCTCGGCACGCCCCTCTACGGCATCAACCACCTCGTGGCGCACGTGGGCGTCGGCATGCTGGACGGCGTGCGGCCCGCGCAGTGGGACGACCTGCCCGCGGACCTGGGCGCGCTGCTCGTCTCCGGCGGGCACACCGAGATCCTGCGCGTGGGCCGGATCAGCTCCGAGGTCGAGCTGCTGGGCTCGACCATCGACGACGCGGCCGGCGAGGCGTACGACAAGGTCGCCCGGCTCATCGGGGCGGGCTACCCCGGGGGCCCCGTGATCGACCGGCTCGCCGCCCAGGGCGACCCGACGGCCTTCCGCTTCCCTCGCGGGCTCACCGCGGGCAAGTTCGTCGGCAGCGCCGAGGAGCCCGGCCCGCACCGGCACGACTGGTCCTTCTCCGGGCTGAAGACCGCCGTCTCCCGCGCCGTGGAGCAGTTCGAGGCCCGCGGCCTCGAGGTGCCGCGCGCGGACATCGCCGCCTCCTTCCAGGAGGCCGTCGCGGACGTGATCACCGCCAAGGCCGTCCGCGCCTGCCGCGAGCACGGGCTCACCCACCTGATGCTCGGCGGCGGCGTCGCGGCGAACTCGCGCCTGCGCGCCCTGCTCGCCGACCGGTGCCGCTCCGCCGGCATCGAGCTCACCGTCCCGCCCGTGAACCTGTGCACCGACAACGGGGCGATGGTCGCCGCGCTCGGCGCACGCCTGGTGCGCGACGGCGTCGCCCCCTCCGACGCGTGGTTCGGCGCGGACCCGGGACAGCCGGTCGAGGTCGTCAGCGTCTGAGCGCGCCCGGCCTCTTGCCGCCACGCCCACGCGTTCCGTAGGCAGGGCCCATGACCGGTCATGATCACCCCCGCCCCGAGTCCATCTCCGCCGCCGTGGACGAGCAGATGCTGGAGGACTTCCTCAATCAGCACCTGCTCGGCTCCCGCTCCGGTGTGAAGGCGTTCCGCGCCGCCGAGCAGACCTGGGCCGGCACCTCGCAGGAGGCCGCGCTGCGCCGCCTCGGCGACGCCGTCCAGGACGACCAGGACCGCCTCGAGGCGCTCATCGGCGAACTGGGTCTCCGCACCCCGCTGGTGGACCGGGCCGCCGGCGCGGCGGCCGAGGTCGGCGGACGCCTCAACCCCGTGAACGCGCTGCGCACGCGCGGCTCCGGCTGGACGCAGATCGAACTGGACCTGCTGCAGGGCATGCTCCAGGCCAAGCTCGCCATGTGGCGCGTCCTCGAGCAGCTGGCGCCGCACCTGCCGGCGATCGACGCGGAGGAGATGCGCGGGCTGTGTGAGAAGACCGCGGAGCAGCGGCGTGGGGTCGAGCGCATCACCTCCGCCACCCTCGAGGGACGGTTCCTGGCCGGCTGAGGCCCGGGCTACTCCTCGCCCGTCTGATGCTCCCCGGACCGACCGCCGTGCACCTCGGCGGGCAGCTCGTCCACCGGCGCGACGACGACGTCCTGCAGCTTCCAGTCCAGCGCGGCGATCGCGTCCCGCAGCGCGCAGCAGCGGGCCACCGTCACGTCCGCCCCCTCGTGCGGCACCACGAACATCTCCACGTGGAACACGTGGCCCTCATCCCGGACGCGGGCGCCCGCATGGCGCACCCACGGCTCCGCCCAGGCGACCCGCTCGGCACGGTCGATGAGCGGGTGCGGCCGGGCGCCGTCGATCGTGGCGGCGCGGCGATCCGCCAGGTTCGTGACGGCCTCCTTGAGGTTCTTCCAGCCGTCCAGCACGATGCTCACGCCCACGAAGATCGCCGCAGCGGAGTCCGCCCACCACCAGCCCAGGCCGATGCCGGCCACGCCGACGATGGTCGCCACGCCCGTCTGCCAGTCCGCCTTGTTCATGTCCGCGTCCGCGTACAGCACGCGGTCGTGGAGCTGCTCGGCCAGCTTGAGCTTCTTGTGGCCGAGGATCATGGGCCCGGGCACGGACAGGGCCATCACGGCCATCATGAACCAGCCCTGCCACACGGTGTGCCCGAACAGGTCGAACGTGCCGATGGGCGGGTGCTCCGCCGTCACCAGGCCCAGCACGGAGTCGCCGACGAGGACCACGCCCATCACGGACAGGGCGACGGCGGCCACGAGGTGCCCCACCCCGACGGACCGGTGAGAGCCGTAGGGCCGGGCCCGCGTCGGGGCCATGCGGGCCACGCGCAGGGCGACGAGGAACACGATCGGTGGGATCAGGGAGAGCAGGTCCTCGATCCACGCGGCCCGCATGGCCTGCGAGGAGCCCATCACGATCGCCACGAGGACGATCGTGACCACGATCACCCCCAGCGTCGCCCATTCGAGCCGCTTGGCCTGCTGGACCACGCGCTCGATCTCCGGGGGCAGCTCCGTGGCGCCGAACCGGCGCCCGCTCGGCCCCGTCTCCCGGGTGTCCCGCCGCGTCATCGGGCCTCCTCCGCTGCGCGCTGGTCGAAGTACGCCTCGAGGGCCGTGAGCATCTGATTCTCACCCAGGGGCACGGCCATCACGAGCTTCACCGGCTCGCCGTCCGGGCCCTCCGCCTCGGCGTAGTCGCGGGTGATGCTCGCGTGCGACGTCCACGGGGACGCCGACGTCAGGCCGCCGGCCACCAGGTCCACGTCGCCCTTCTCCAGCGCGGTCATGAGCGCCTCCTCCCCGGCCACGGTCCACTCGACGCGTGCGTCGTGCGCCGCCGCGAACCCGCGGATCAGGTCGGGCTCGGGGCCGACGGGCTCGGCGCCCGAGGCGTCCACGTGGGGCGGGTGGTGCACGACGCCGGCGCGCAGCACCCCGCCCGTGACGCGGTCCAGGGTGCCGTCCGGGTCGGCGGGGTAGCCGGAGGAGGTGCAGGCGGTGAACCCGAGGGCGGCGCCCCCGAGCAGGCCCGTCAGGGCGGCCCGGCGGGTGAAGGTCATCGCCCTCATTCCGTGGGCGAGTGCGAGCGGTGCCCGGCGTTGCCCAGACCTTCGGCACCGTCGAGATGGTCGAGCACGAGGCGGACCGCCTCCCGGGCGTCGGTGGTCTCGGACCAACCGGTCGCGGCGCGCAGGGCCGTGGTGTCCATGATGGGCACCGCTGCGGCCATGTCCACCCACCCCGGGTCGGTGGGCTGCAGCCGTGCCCGGTAGCTCAGCGCCGCGGCCGCGCGGAACAGGCCCACGGGCAGCTCCAGGATGCGGCGCGCCCCGAGGACGGTGCCCATGGTGTGCGCGTCCAGCACGGGGTCGGCGGCCACATTGAAGGCGCCGCCCGCCCGGTGGACGATCACGCGCCAGTACGCGTCCGCCACGTCCTGGGCCGTGAGCGCCTGGAATCGCAGGCCCCGCGGGAACGGGAGCACCGGAGTGCGCAGGCGGGCGACCAGCCGGGCGGGGACGAGGTCGCCCAGGAAGTAGTCCTTGATCTCGGGCCCGGCGGCGGACTGGAAGATCAGCCCGGGGCGCAGCCGGGTCACGAGCAGCTCGGGGTGCTCGGCCTGCACGCGGTCGAGGATCGACTCGACCTCGGCCTTCTGCGCGGCGTAGTGCGAGGTGGGGACCCCGGTGGTGGGATGGGACTCGGGCACGGCGCGGCCCTTCGGCCCGGGCCCGTACGCGCCCACCGAGGACGCGTAGACCAGGTGGGGCACGCCCGCCTCGGCCACGGCCCGGAACACCCGCTCGTTGCCGGCCACGTTGACGGCGCGCAGGTGGTCGCGGTCGCGGTTGGGGCGGATCACCCACACCAGGTCGACGACGGCGTCGGCGCCGGCCACGATCTCGCGCAGCCGCCCCGCCGCCGTGGGCTCCGCCACGTCCAGGCGGTGCCACTCGACGCCGTCGTAGGGCGCTCCGGCCCGGTCCGGGCCGCGCCGGCTCACGCCCACGATCGAGCTCACCTCGTCCGCGGCCTGGAGGCGGTGCAGGACAGCGGTGCCGACGTTGCCCGTCGCGCCCAGGACGACGATCCTCACGGCTTCAGGACCACCTTGATGCAGCCGTCCTCCTTCTTCTGGAACGTCTCATAGAGGGCGGGCGCGTCCTCGAGCGGGGCGGTGTGCGTGGTCAGGTCGAGCACGCCGAGGGGGTCGGACGGGTCGTCGAGCAGGGGCAGCAGGTCGTCCACCCAGCGACGGACGTTGCACTGGCCCATCGTCAGGGTGACCTGCTTGTCGAACAGGGTGAGCATCGGCATCGGGTCCTTCATGCCGCCGTAGACCCCGGAGAGCGACACCGTGCCGCCACGCCGGACCGCGTCGATCGCGGTGTGGAGGGCGCTCAGGCGGTCGACGCCGGCGGTCTTCATGGCCGCCCGGCCGAGCGCGTCGGGCAGCAGGCCCACGGCGGTGTGGGCCGCATGCCCCGCCGGGGAGGCGTGCGCCTCCATGCCGACCGCGTCCACGACCCCGTCGGGGCCGCGGCCGCCGGTGCGCTCGCGGAGCACCTCGGCCTCGCCGCCGTCGGCGTCCAGGACCTCGATGCCGTGCCGGGCCGCCATCGCGCGGCGCTCGGGGACCGGGTCGACGCCGATCACCCGGTACCCCAGGTGCACGCCGATGCGTGCCGCCAGCTGGCCGATGGGGCCGAGGCCGAGCACCGCGAGCGTGCCGCCGTCGGGGACGTTCGCGTACTGGACCCCCTGCCAGGCGGTGGGGACGACGTCCGAGAGGAACAGCCACTGCTCATCCGGGCCGGTGTGCGGCACCTTCACGGGGCCGTAGTCCGCGTGGGGCACGCGCAGCAGCTCGGCCTGCCCGCCGGGGACGGAGCCGTAGAGCCGGGAGTAGCCGAAGAGTGCGGCGCCGGAGCCCTGCTCCCGCACCTGGGTGGTCTCGCACTGGGACTGCAGCCCGCGCTGACACATCCAGCACCGCCCGCAGGAGATGGTGAAGGGCACGACCACCCGGTCACCGGGCCGGATGTGGGTGACCTCGGACCCGACCTCGCGGACGATGCCCATCGGCTCGTGGCCGATCACGTCCCCCGCGTCCATGAACGGCCCCAGGACCTCGTACAGATGCAGGTCCGACCCGCAGATGCCGGTCGAGGTGACCTCGATGATCGCGTCCGTCGGCTCCTGGATCCGCGGATCCGGGACGTCCTCGACGGCGACGTTGCGCTTTCCCTGCCATGTGAGTGCTCGCATGGTGCGACCGTAGACGCGCCGGACGGGCCGGGGGAAGCATGGAGACGCGGCAGGGCCGCCACCTCGCCGGGGGAGCGGCCGCTCAGCCGGTGCGGCCGTCCAGCGACGCGCGGGTGCGGGCGGCGGCGTCCAGCACGACCGCGCGCAACGGGGCCACCGCGTCATCCGTGTCCTCACCCGCGGCCGGCGGGCCGGCCAGGGCCTGTGCCTCCACGCGACGCTGACGCGCGGCGCCACCGTCGTCGATCATCGCCTGGACGCCGGCGAGCTCCGCCGCGCAGCCCAGCCGCTCGGCGACCGGGGTCAGTCGCTCGATCTCCGCCGGCAGGTGCTCCGCCAGCGGGACCTGGGTGCCCCGGGCGTCCACGATCACGGTGGCGTCCATGCCGTACCGGGCGGCGCGCCACTTGTTCTCCTGCACGTGCCACGGCGGCAGGACCTCGACCGTCTCACCGCGCTCCAGGCTCGCGGACAGGTCATCCACGAGGCACTGCGTGTAGGCGGTCACGGCGGCGATCTCCTCGAGCGTGGCCAGGCCGTCGCACGCGCGCATCTCCACCGTGCCCAGGCGGGGCACGGCCCGCACGTCCCAGCGGCACTCGGTGACGTCCGCGATCATGCCCACCTGCTCCATCTGGGCCACGCAGCGCTCGAAGCCCTCCCACTCCTGGAACTGGAACGGCAGGCCGGCCGTGGGCAGCTGCTGGAACAGGAGGGTGCGCTGGGACTGGTAGCCCGTGTCCGTGCCCGCCCAGAAGGGGGACGAGGCCGAGAGTGCGAGCAGGTGCGGCACGCGGTTGACCAGGCCGTTCACCACCGGCATGGCCTTGGAGACGTCGTCCAGGCCCACGTGCACGTGCACGCCGAAGATCAGCAGCTGCCGACCCCAGTACTGGGTGAGATCCAGCATGCGGTCGTAGCGCTCACTGGGCGTCGAGGGCTGCGCGATCGCTTCCGCGAACGGGTGCGTGCCCTGGCAGAACAGGGAGATGCCCCGCGCAGCCGCGGCGTCGGCCACGCGCGCGGCGATCCGGCCGAGGTCCGCCGTCGCGGCGTCGACGCGCTCGTGCACGCCCGTGACGAGCTCCACCGTGTTCTGCAGGAGCTCGCTGGTCATGTGCGGGTTCACGTCGTCTTCGGCGAGGCCCTCGGCCGCATGCAGGGTGCGCAGCAGGTCCGGGGCCTCGGAGCGCAGCTCGCCGGACACGGCATCCACGAGCGCGAGCTCCCACTCGATTCCGAGAGTGGACTGCGCGGAGTCGGCGAAGGGCAGAGTCATGCCGCCCATCCTAGAAGCCCCGGCCCGGTCTGTGCCCGGTGTCCACGCTTCGGACCTAGGGTGGGGCGCATGGCCCGCCCCCGCCCCGCCTCCCGCCCGCCGCGCCCCACGGCCGCCGCCTCGGAGGCGGACGCCACCGCCCTGGCCCCCGTCCTCGAGCCGGGGGGCCGCGCGCTGCTCGACTCCCTCGCCGGGTACCGCGAGGCCGACGCGCTCGCGGTCTCCTCCCGCCTGCGTGCGGCCGGGCATCCTCCGGAGCGCGTGGCCGCCGCGCTGACCCAGGCCGCGCTGCGGTCCCGGGCGGAGGCCCGCCTCGGGCGGCAGGCGCGCCGGATGCTGTTCACCCGCGACGGCCTGGAGCAGGCCACCCGCCCGCTGGTCGCGGGCCTGCACGCGGACCGGCTGGCGGCCGCGGGGGCCCGGCGCGTCGCCGACCTCGGCTGCGGTCTCGGCCTGGACGCGCGCGCCTTCGCCGACCGGGGCCTGGACGTCGTGGCGGTGGAGCGGGACGCCGTCGTCGCCGCGGCCGCCGAGGTGAACCTCGCCGGCCACCGCGGTGCGCGTGTGGTGCACGGCGACGCCGTGGCCTGGGCCCGCGCCCACGTGCCCGCCGAGGCGGACGCGGTGTGGCTGGACCCCGCCCGCCGTCAGGTCGGCGGGGGCGGGTCCGCGCGCGTGTTCGACCCCGAGGCGTTCTCCCCGCCCCTGAGCGTCGTGACGGACATCGCCGCGACGGGCGTGCCGGTCGGGGTCAAGCTCGGCCCGGGGCTTCCGCACGAGGCCGTGCCGGAGGGCGCCGAGGCCGAGTGGGTGAGCATCGACGGCGACGTCGTGGAGGCCGCCCTGTGGTTCAACGCGGCGGCCCGCCCCGGGGTGCGGCGGGCGGCGCGCGTCATGACCGTCCGGGGTGGGGAGACGACGACGGCGCAGCTCGTCTCCGGCGCGGACTTCGGCGACTCGCCCGAGGTCGAGGCCGTGGGGGAGGAGGGCATGGCAGGGCTCGTCGGCGCGGTCCTGCACGAGCCGGACGGCGCGGTCATCCGGGCCGGACTCGTGACGGACCTGGCCGTGTCCTGGCCCGTGCCGACGCGGCAGCTGGACCCCCACCTGGCCTACCTCGTCGCGCCCGAGCCCGTGCACGACGGCCTGGCCCGCGCCCATCGGATCGAGGCGGTGCACGGCTTCCACCTGGCCTCCCTGCGGCGCTGGGCGAAGGAGACCGGGGTGGGCCGGCTGGACGTGAAGAAGCGGGGCATCCGCGAGACGCCCGAGGAGGTGCGTCGCGCCGTCCTCGGCGGGGCGAAGCCGGGCCGGCGTGGCGGGGCCGGACGGCACGCCACCCTCGTGCTGGCGCGCGTGGGTCGGTCGCGGTTCGCCCTCGAGGTGACGCCGTTGGACTGACGGGGCTCGAGGCCGCGGGCCCCGGGCGGCGGGAGCCGTCGAACCCCCGTTGGGGGATTACGGCACCCTCGTGTACGGTATTCGACTGAGGCAAGGCTCACCTCCACGGGAGCGCGCCCACCACCCCGACTGCTCATCCCGGGGCAGCCCCGCCGCCCAGAAGGAGAACCATGCCGCGTTCCGTCAGCGCCCCCCGCCTCGCCCGTCTCGCCCTGACCTCGGTGGCGGCCCTCGCCCTCGTCGGCTGCTCCGCCGGCGGCGCGGCCACGGGCTCGTCCTCCGCGAGCGCCTCCGGCGAGTCCTCGGCCTCCGCGAGCGCCGCCGGCGGCTCCTCGGCCGCCTCGGGCGGCATCGCGACCGGGGTCACCGTCACCGACATGTCCGGCGCCGAGGTCACCCTGCCGGAGGAGGTCGACTCCGTCATCGCCACGGACAACCGCACCTTCCGCACGCTGGACGACTGGGGCGTCGAGCTGTCGGCCGCGCCGAAGCAGATCATGTACAAGGGCGAGGGCGGGCCCTCCTACCTCCAGGACGACTCGGTCGCCGACATCGGCAACCACCGGGAGCCGGACATGGAGCTGTTCGTCACCGCCGAGCCGGACGTCGTGTTCAACGGCCAGCGGTTCAACGAGCGCAAGGCCGAGATCGACGAGCTGACCGGCGACGCCGCCGTCGTGGACACGGACTTCGACGTCACGCAGACCCCCATGGACGAGGGCCTGAAGGAGCTGACCACCCTGCTGGGCGAGGCCACCGGCCACGAGGCCGATGCCGAGAAGCTCATCGCCGACTTCGACGCCGCCACCCAGCGCGCCAAGGACGCCTACGACCCCGAGCAGACCGTCATGGGCCTCATCGCCTCGGGCGGAGAGCTGTCGTACGTCGCGCCCAGCACCGGTCGCGCCATCGGCCCGTTCTTCGACATGCTGGAGCTGACCCCGGCCCTCGAGCAGTCGGGCACCGACAACCACCAGGGCGACGACATCTCCGTCGAGGCCATCGCGAAGTCGAACCCGGACTGGCTGATCGTCATGGACCGCGACGCCGCCATCGGCGAGGAGAACGCCACCGCCGCCGAGCTGATCGAGCGCTCCGAGGCCCTCCAGGACGTGACCGCGGTGAAGGAGGGCAACATCGTCTACCTGCCCGCCGACTTCTACGTCGCCGAGGACATCCAGAACCACACCACCGTCATGGAGGACCTCGCGAAGGCCTTCGAAGGCGCGCAGTGACTCTCGACGTGCGTCACCACGTCGCCGACGCCCCGCCCCGGCTCGAGGAGCCGGGGCGGGGCGACCGCGTGTGCTGGGTCCCGCCCGCCGTCCTGCGGCCCGAGCGCACCCGCTGGCAGCGCACCTGGCCGCTGCTGGTCGGCGTCGTGGTGACCGCGGCCCTCATCGTGGTCTCGCTGTTCGTGGGCGTGTACGACGTCGGCGCGGAGGGCGGACGCGAGATGTTCGCCATCACGCGCGTGCCGCGCACGGTCGCCCTCGTGCTGGCCGGCGCCTCGATGGCGATGTGCGGGCTGATCATGCAGCTCATGACGCAGAACCGCTTCGTGGAGCCCAGCACCACGGGCACCACCGAGTGGGCCGGCCTCGGCCTGCTGGTGACCATGGTGCTCGTGCCGGGTGCGGGCCTGGTGACCCGGATGGTCGGGGCCATCCTCTT
The DNA here is from genome assembly GCF_024519775.1 of Micrococcus sp. Mcc28. Lineage (NCBI taxonomy): Bacteria > Bacillati > Actinomycetota > Actinomycetes > Micrococcales > Micrococcaceae > Micrococcus > Micrococcus sp. Mcc28. The sequence continues at coordinate 95,931 of NZ_JALJRH010000007.1, forward strand.
CGCCTTCGTCGGCACCCTCGTCTTCTTCCTCTTCCTGCGGCGGGTGCGCCTGCAGTCCTCCCTCATCGTGCCGATCGTGGGCATCATGCTCGGCGCCGTCGTGGGCGCCGCGTCGACGTTCCTCGCCCTCCAGACGGACATGCTGCAGCAGGTGGGCGCGTGGTTCGCGGGCTCGTTCACCTCCGTGGTCCGCGGCCGGTATGAGCTGCTCTTCCTCGTGCTGATCGTGTGCGTGGCGGTCTTCGTCATCGCGGACCGCTTCACCGTGGCCGGCCTCGGCAAGGACGTCGCCACGAACGTCGGCCTCAACTACGACGCCGTGATCCTCACCGGCGTGGCCATGGTGGCCGTGGCCACCGGCGTGGTCACCGTGGTGATCGGGGCCCTCCCGTTCCTGGGGCTCGTGGTCCCCAACCTCGTGTCCATGGTGCGCGGCGACAACCTGCGGACGAACCTGCCCTGGGTGGTCATGGTCGGCGTGTGGATCGTGATCGTCTGCGACCTGATCGGGCGCACCGTGATCGCCCCGTTCGAGGTGCCCATCTCGCTGATCCTGGGCCTCGTGGGCGCGATCGTGTTCCTCGCCCTGCTGCTGAGGCAGGCCAAGCATGGTTGAGCCGCTCGCGACCGCCCCGGGTCGCCTCCCCGCCCCGCTCGGCGGCGCCACCGCCGCCGGGCCCGTCGACGCCGACGCCCCGCGCCGGTCCGGCGCGTTCGTCACCGCCGCCGAGCGCCGGAGGTATGCGGTCGTCGTCGCGGTGCTGGCCGCCGTCGCCGTGCTCTCCACCGCCGGGGTCCTGCTCTGGGGCAACGAGGCCGAACCCGGCTCACGCGCGTTCTGGATGATCGCGCGGATGCGCGTGGAGTCCCTGGGCGTGATCGGGATCGTGGCGCTGTGCCACTCCTTCGCGACCGTCAGCTTCCACACGGTGACGGGCAACCGCATCATCACGCCCTCGATCATGGGGTTCGAGGCGCTCTACACCGCCGTGTCGACCGCCGCCGTGTACGTGCTGGGGGCCGCCGGCGTCGCGGTGCTGACCGGGGTGGGGCCGTTCCTCGCCCAGGCCGCGCTCATGGTGGCGCTGGCGACGGCCCTGTACTCGTGGCTGCTGTCCCGGCCCTATGGCAGCGTCCATCTGATGCTGCTCGTGGGCGTGGTGCTGGGCGGCGGGCTGGCCGCGCTGAGCACGTTCATGCAGCGACTGCTGGACCCGAACTCGTTCGACCTGCTGAGCGCGCGGCTCTTCGGCAACATCTCCAACGCCCGGACCGAGTACGTGGCGATCGCCGCGCCCATCGCCGTCGTCGTGTGCGCGCTGCTGTGGCTGCGCTCCCGCCGCCTGAACACCTTGGCGCTCGGCGCCGACGCCGCGACCAACCTGGGCCTGCACCACCGGCGCGAGCTCATGGTGACGCTGCTGCTGGTCTCCGTGCTGATGGCCATGACCACCGCGCTCGTGGGCCCGATGACGTTCCTCGGCTTCCTCGTGGCGACGCTGGCGTACAGCCTCGTCGACACCCACGACCACCGGTTCATCCTCCCGGTGGCGGCGCTGGCCGGGTACGCGGTGCTCACGAGCGCCTACTTCGTGCTGCGGCACGTCTTCTACGCGGGGGGTGCGGTCACGGTGGTCATCGAGCTGATCGGCGGCATCACCTTCCTGGTCGTCGTGATGAGAAAGGGACGTCTGTGATCGAGCTGCGCGGCGTGGTGAAGCGCCACAGCGATGAGGTGTGCATCGGACCCGTGGACCTGGACATCCAGGCCGGGGGAGTGACCGCGCTCGTGGGGCCCAACGGGGCGGGCAAGTCCACGCTGCTGACGATGATCGGCCGGCTGCAGGACGCCGACGCCGGGACGATCGCCGTGGGCGGGCACGACATCACCACGACGCCGTCCCGGAGGATCGCGCAGACCCTGTCCATCCTGCGGCAGGAGAACCACTTCGTGACGCGGCTGACCGTGCGGCAGCTCGTGGGGTTCGGGCGCTACCCGTACACGCGCGGGCGGCTGACCCTGGAGGACGAGCGGCACGTGTCCGACGCGATCGACTTCCTCAACCTCGGCCCGTTCGAGAACCGGTACCTCGACCAGCTCTCGGGCGGCCAGCGGCAGCGCGCGTACGTGGCGATGGTGCTGGCGCAGAACACCGAGTACGTGCTGCTGGACGAGCCGCTGAACAACCTGGACATGCAGCACTCGGTGCAGATGATGCAGCAGCTGCGCCGGGCCGCCGACGAGCTGGGCCGGACCGTGGTGATCGTGCTGCACGACATCAACTTCGCCGCCCACTACGCCGACCGGATCGTGGCCATGGGCGACGGTCAGGTGGTGGAGACCGGCACCCCGGCCGAGATCCTGCGCCCTGAGGTGCTGGAGCGGATCTTCAAGACCCCCTGCAGCGTGGTGGACGGACCGCACGGGCCGCTGGCCGTGTACTACTGAGCGGGGCGACGGTGAGGTCGGCCCGGGTCGGTCCGGGCGGGGGTCGGGTGCCCGGCCGACGCGAGCGTTCCGTGGGCAGAACCCGCCGGGTCTCGCCTTCCGGGGGCAGAACCCGCGTGTTTCCAGGTTCCGTGGGCAGAAGCACCCTCGCTTCTGCCCACGGAACCCCTGCGCATGGACGGCAGGGCCATACGCGACGACGACGTCAGGCATCCCAGCCGTTCGAGACCTGTGCCCGTCGTCTGAGGACGGCCTCGATCACCCGCGCGTATCCCTCGCCGACGTCCCGGCCCGTGACGTGCAGGGTCATCTGCCCACGCTCCGCGTAGTACTGGTCTCGCCGGGCGTCCCGGGCGTGTTGCTCGGCACTCCGGTGCACCTCGCCGTCGTACTGGAGGACGAGCCGGCAGTCCTCGAACCACAGATCGGCCTCGGGGGCGTCCCGCCGCCCGGGGTCGAACACGTGCTGCAGCGTCGGCTCGCCCAGCCCCGCCTCGACGAGCGCCAGCCTCAGCCGGGTCTCCTGCGGCGAGTCGGCACCCACCCGTACGCGCTCGAGCGCCGCCGTCGCCCGCGGTCTTCCGACGAACCGCCCGAGCGGCCGCATCGCCTCGTGCAGCGCGGTGACCGTGGTGATGGGAGGCCGCCGGCCGCGCGGGGACCAGGGGTGACGGACCAGGTGGTCACCCGCCGACACGAGGGATGCCTCGTCCCAGGGGTGGCCGATCGAGCACAGATCGAGCCAGGTCCGTTCCGGCGTCGTCACCCGTAGCCCGAGCACGGAGGTGACGTGGCCGGCGGGCAGGGGTCTGCGGTGCTCCATGACGCCGGGGATCCGCGCCCGTGCGGTGCCGCGGTGCAACGTGATCTCGACGGCGGCGCGTCGCGTGGCCCCGCCCGGGGGAAGCGGGAGGCCGTGGAGGTGCGCCGCCGTCTCGTGGGAGAGAACGGCGTCGGGACGGGACCGCAGGAGGGCGGTCAGCAGGTCGAGGCCGACCCCGTGGTGCGGCGGCGGGAGCCCGGCAGACTCCCAGGTGCGCAGCGGCATGTCACGGCGACGGTGGATGCCGCGGGCGAGGCGGAGGACGTCGGACCGCCGCACCCGGCTGGGCGGCAGACCGCGTTCGAGCACGTCGCGGGTGGTGAAGACGGGGACGAGGGGGAGATCGGGGGCGAAGGACATGGGTCGACCTTGACGCGGTCGGCCTGACGACGGCCGGGCGGGCCGCGTGTCTGTGCACACCGGCGCGGGGTGGGCCGGCTGTGCAGGACTCGGCGGCGGCCGGTTGTCCCGCCGGGACGACGTCGTCATGGCTCGGTGGGCAGAACTGCGAGGAGTTCCGCCCACGCAACATCCGTGGGCAGAAGAGAGGGCGCTTCTGCCCACGGAGATCGAAAACCTGCGGATGCTGCCCACGCGATGGGCGGGGGTGTGGTTTCTGCCCACGGAGGGGGGAGGGGGGAGGGCGGGGAGTGGGGGAGGGACAGGTTGCGGGCCGCAGTCGTGACCACTCCGTATGCTCCCGGGCCCGGGCCCGGAACCCGCCCCGCCCGCCGCCCCACGGCATCCCACCGCACCGCGCCCCGCGCCCTCCGCCCACGGCGGACGGCGGGGACACGGCTGGCACTCATGTTGAAGGAGTGCCAGAACCCGGAGTAGAGTGGGCACTGGCACTCGGGGGTACCGGGTGCCAATGCCCGAGGTGGACCGTCCGGCACCGCGACGACGGAGGGTCTGACGCCCGTGGCGCACCCGCAGACCACAGCATCAGCGGTCCGGCGAGCCCGCCGGAGCCGCACGTCGACGAAGAAGGAGTGTGCAGCATGTCTGTCTCCATCAAGCCCCTTGAGGATCGCATCGTTGTCCGCCCCCTGGAGGCCGAGCAGACCACCGCGTCGGGCCTCGTGATCCCGGACACCGCCAAGGAGAAGCCGCAGGAGGGCCAGGTCGTGGCCGTGGGCCCGGGCCGGGTCGCCGAGAACGGCAACCGCGTGCCGGTCGACGTCGCCGAGGGTGACGTGGTGCTGTACTCCAAGTACGGCGGCACCGAGGTCAAGGTCGGCGGCGAGGAGTACCTGGTGCTCTCCGCCCGCGACGTGCTGGCCGTCGTCACCAAGTGACCCCGCCGCGACGGGCCCGGTGAGCGGCGCGCACCGCACCGGTGCGCGCGCCCCGGGCCCCTCGCGTCCCCGCACCCCCTGACTCCCTGAACGAAAGGAGCGTCCGTCATGGCCAAGCAGCTGGCTTTCAACGACGACGCACGCCGCGCCCTCCAGGCCGGCATCGACAAGCTCGCCGACACCGTCAAGGTCACCCTCGGCCCCAAGGGTCGCAACGTGGTGCTCGACAAGGCGTGGGGCGCCCCCACCATCACCAACGACGGCGTCACGATCGCCCGTGAGGTGGAGCTGGAGGACCCGTACGAGAACATGGGCGCCCAGCTCGCCAAGGAGGTCGCCACCAAGACCAACGACATCGCGGGCGACGGCACCACCACCGCCACCGTGCTGGCCCAGGCCCTCGTGAACGAGGGTATGCGCCAGGTCGCCGCCGGCGCCGCGCCGGGCGAGGTCAAGAAGGGCATCGAGGTGGCCGTGGCCGCCGTCGAGCGGCGCCTGCAGGAGAACGCCCGCCCGGTCGAGGGCCAGGAGGTGGCCCACGTGGCCGCCATCTCGGCCCAGAACGACGAGGTCGGCGAGCTGCTGGCCCGCGCGTTCGACACGGTCGGCACCGACGGCGTCATCACCATCGAGGAGTCCTCCACGACCTCCACCGAGCTGGACGTCACCGAGGGCATGCAGTTCGACAAGGGCTTCCTGTCCCCGTACATGGTCACCGACGCCGAGCGTCAGGAGGCCGTGCTCGAGGACGCCTACGTCCTGATCAACTCGGGCAAGATCTCCAACGTGCAGGAGCTGCTGCCCCTGCTGGAGAAGGTCCTGCAGGCCAACAAGCCGCTGTTCGTGATCGCCGAGGACGTCGAGGGCGAGGCCCTGTCCACCCTCGTGGTCAACAAGATCCGCGGCACCCTGAACGTCGTGGCCGTCAAGGCCCCGGGCTTCGGCGACCGCCGCAAGGCCATGATGCAGGACATCGCGATCCTCACCGGCGCCCAGGTCGTCTCCCCGGACCTCGGCATGAAGCTCGAGCAGGCCGACCTGGACGTGCTCGGCTCCGCCCGCCGCATCACCGTCACCAAGGACGAGACCACCATCGTCGACGGCGGCGGTGCGGCCGAGGACGTCGAGGCCCGGGTCGCCCAGATCAAGGCCGAGGCCGCCGCGACCGACTCCGACTGGGACCGCGAGAAGCTCCAGGAGCGCCTCGCCAAGCTCTCCGGCGGCATCGGCGTGATCCGCGTGGGCGCCGCCACCGAGGTGGAGCTCAAGGAGCGCAAGCACCGCATCGAGGACGCCGTGTCCTCGACCCGCGCCGCCCTCGAGGAGGGCATCGTGGCCGGCGGCGGCACCGCGCTCATCAACGCGCTGACCGCGCTCGACACCGACGCCGACGTCCAGGCCCTGACCGGCGACGCCGCCGTGGGCGTGGACATCGTCCGCAAGGCCCTGAAGCAGCCGCTGCGCTGGATCGCCCAGAACGCGGGCGAGGACGGCTACGTGGTGGTCTCCAAGGTCGCCGAGCTGGAGCCGAACCACGGCTTCAACGCGAAGACCGGCGTCTACGGCGACCTGATCGCCGACGGCGTGATCGACCCGGTCAAGGTGACCCGCTCCGCGCTGGCCAACGCCGCCTCCATCGCGGCCCTCGTGCTGACCACCGAGACCCTCGTGGCGGACAAGCCCGCCGAGGAGGACGAGGCCGACCACCAGCATTGACCCCTGAGTCGGCCCTGACGCGGCCGGTCGACGACGACGGCCCCTCGCCCGCCCGGGTGAGGGGCCGTCGTCGTGCGGGCGGGAGACGACCGCCGTCCGGGGCGCCCCCTAGGGTGTGCCCATGGACACACCCACGCCGCCCCGTCCCACCGGGTCCCACCCGACCCGGACCCCGGCCCGGCCACGGCTGCGCCGCTTCGTCCGGGAGTTCTCCTATCCGCACGGCATCCACCCGGCCCTCGTGCCGGGCGTGTCCGTGGAGGACCGCCGGGTGCGCTACGGCGTGGACCGGGCGATCCTCACCGTCGTCGGCCTGCTGGTGGTCGGCTTCGTGGTGTGGGGCGTGCTGCAGCCGGACGCCGTCCTGGCCGTCTCGAGCGCGGCCCTCGACTGGGTGATGCTCCACGCCGGCTGGCTGTTCGCCCTGCTGGCCATCGGGATGGTGTGGTGTTCCTGCTGGCCCTGGCGTTCTCCCGGTACGGCGAGATCCCGCTGGGCCTGGACGGGGAGAAGCCGGAGTACTCCACGGCGAGCTGGTCGGCCATGCTCTTCGCGGCCGGCATCGGCATCGGCACCATCTTCTTCGGCCCGTACGAGCCGCTGACCTACTACCTGGCCCCGCGCCCGGGGGCGTATGAGGCGGGGAGCGAGGAGGCGGTGACGGGCGCGCTGGCCCAGGCCGCGCTGCACTGGGGCGTGAACGCGTGGGCGATCTACGCGATCGTCGGCCTGTCGGTCGGCTACGTGTCCTACCGCCGGGGTCGGGTGCCGCTGATGAGCTCGATCATCGCGCCGCTGTTCGGCGACTCCCAGCGCAGCGACTCGGTCGGCGCGCGCCTGATCGACGGGCTCGCGATCATCGCCACCCTGTTCGGCACGGCGGCCTCGCTGGGCATCGGCGCCCTGCAGATCGGCCGCGGCGTGCAGATCGTCTCGGGCTGGTCCGCGCCGGGGAACACGGTGGCGCTGGGGATCATCGTGGTGCTCACGATCGGCACCATCTTCTCGGCGGTGTCCGGTGTGGCCCGCGGCATCCGGTGGCTGTCCAACATCAACATGCTGCTCGCCCTCGGCCTGGCGCTGTTCTTCTTCGTCGTCGGCCCGACGGCGTTCCTGCTGAACATCGTGCCCGGCGTCCTGATGGACTACGTCTCCTCCGCCCCGGACGCCCTCGGCGCCTCGATGGCCGAGGGGGAGGACATGCAGGAGTTCCTCTCCAGCTGGACGATCTTCTACTGGGCGTGGTGGGTCAGCTGGGCCCCGTTCGTGGGCGTGTTCATGGCGAAGATCTCGAAGGGCCGGACCATCCGCCAGTACGTCCTCGGCGCCCTGTTCATCCCGGCCGCGGTGATCGTCGGCGCGTTCACGATCATCGGCGGCACCACCATCTGGCTGCAGCGGACGCAGGGCTCCGTGGCGCCGGACGGCACGGCCGCGTCGCTGCCCGCGCCGGCGGAGATCTTCTGGGTGGTCCTGGACCAGCTGCCCGGCGGCGGGCTGGTGGCCCCGGTCGTGATCGTCATGCTGGCGGTCTTCTTCATCACGACGGCGGACTCCGCCTCGATCGTGAACTCGCAGCTCTCGCAGCGCGGCGCCCCGGCCCCGCGCCGCACGATCACGGTGTTCTGGGCACTGTGCATGGCGGGCATCGCCGTCGTGATGCTGCTGACCGGCGGCGACACCGCGCTCACCGGCCTGCAGAACCTCATCACCATCACGGCGCTGCCGTTCACCGTGGTGCTCGTCCTCATGGCGGTCGCGCTCCAGCGCGAACTGGCCAACGACCCCTTCGCGATCCGTGACCGGTACCAGCGGGCCGCCGTCGAGAAGGCGACGGTGCGGGGCCTGGTGGAGTACGGGGACGACTTCGCGTTCACGGTGGAGCGCACCCCGCCGGGCAGCTGGTACGCGGCCGGCGAGGGATTCGACTCCACCGCCGCGGAGATCACCGACTGGTACCGCCGCACGGACGAGGACGGGAACCCCGTGGACGACGACTACGTGCTGGGCGAGTACCTGGACGAGGGGGACGGCGCGGACGGGCCCGCCGGAGCGGGCCCGTCCGGTCGCTGACTCAGGCGCGCGGCTCCGAGGTGCCGACGAGCTGGGCGCGGGAGTCGGCGGTCGCGTGGGCGCGGGCCTCGACGATCTCCTCCTCGTCCTCGCCGAAGATGTCGCCGCGCGGGGCGTCGTAGCGGTCCCGGTCGAGGATGCCCTCCTGGGAGGCCACGAGGGCGGGGATGAGGGCCTGGCCGGACACGTTGAGGGCGGTGCGGCCCATGTCCACGATCGGGTCGACGGCCAGGAGCAGGGCCATGCCCTCGAGGGGCAGCCCGGCGGTGGACAGCGTGAGCGTGAGCATCACGGTGGCGCCGGTGGTGCCGGCGGTCGCGGCGGAGCCCAGCACGGACACGAGTGCCACGAGGGCGTACTGGCTCAGGCTCATGTCGATCCCGTAGAACTGGGCGATGAACACGGCGGCCACGGCCGGGTAGATCGCGGCGCAGCCGTCCATCTTGGTGGTGGCGCCCAGCGGGACGGCGAAGGAGGCGTAGCCGGTGGGCACGCCGAAGTTGCGCTCGGCCACCCGCTGGGTGACGGGCAGCGTGCCGAGGGAGGAGCGGGAGACGAAGCCGAGCTGGAACGCCGGCCACACGCCGGTGAAGAACTGCTTGACGGAGAGCCCGTGCAGGCGCGCCAGCACCGGGTACACCACGAGCATCACGAGGGCCAGGCCCACGTAGATCGCCACCACGAACTTGGCCAGCGTGCCCATCGTGGACCAGCCGTACGAGGCCACGGCGTTGCCCAGCAGGCCGATGGTGCCGATCGGGGCCAGGCGGATGATCCACCACAGCAGCTTCTGGATGATCGCGAGCACCGAGCGGGAGAACGTGAGGAACGGGGCGGCCTTCTCGCCGACCTTGAGCGCGGCCACGCCCACGACGATCGCGATCACGAGGATCTGCAGCACGTTGAACGTGGGGGAGGAGGCGAGCGCCCCGTCCTCGCCCGCCGTGGTCTTGACGGTCAGGCCGAGGAAGTTCGCCGGCACCAGGGAGGTCAGGAAGTCGAGCCAGCCGACGTCCTTGGCCTGGTAGGACGCCGGCGCGGTCTGGCCGGTGCCCACGCCCGGCTGCAGCGCGACGCCGACGGCGAGGCCGATGAGCACCGCGATGAGGCTCGTGATGGCGAACCAGAGCAGAGTCTTGGCGGCCAGGCGGGCCGCGTTGGTCACCTGGGCCAGGTTGGCGATGGAGGCGACGACGGCGAAGAAGACCAGCGGGACGACCGTGGCCTTCAGCAGGCTGATGTAGATGCTGCCGACGGTGGCCAGCGTCTCGCCGAGCCAGGTCGGGTGCTCGGAGGTGTGCCCCGTCGCGCGGGCGATCAGGCCCAGGACGAGGCCGAGGACGAGGGCGGCGGCGATCTGCCAGCCGAAGTTCGACGTCCAGGCGGGGAGCCGGCGTCGGGGCGCCGGTGCGGGGGAGGACTGTGCGGTGCTCATCCGGGGAGGTTAGGCGGTCCAATACCACGGCGCCGAAACGGATTGCGCCATGTGACGTCGTGGTGACGTCCGTCTCGCCCCCGCGTGGCCCAGCGCGGGGGCCCTGTGACGTGGCCCGCACCCGGGTCGCCGGTTTGACCCCCGGGCATAGAATCGCGGAAACACCCGTCCCGAAAGGCGCCTTCGTGACCAACACCAGCACCGGTCCCAGCCCCGAGCCCGTCCACTCCTCCTCGGATCCCTTCGGCTTCTTCGGCCTCACCTACGACGACGTCCTGCTGCTGCCCAACGCCACCGACGTGATCCCCGCGGACGCGGACCCGGGCACCCGGCTGACCCGCAACATCCGCTTGAACATCCCCATCGTCTCCGCGGCGATGGACACCGTGACCGAGGCTCCGCTGGCCATCGCCATGGCCCGCCAGGGCGGCATGGGCATCATCCACCGCAACCTGTCCATCGAGGACCAGGCCCGCCACGTGGACACCGTGAAGCGCTCTGAGTCGGGGATGATCAAGGACCCCGTGACCATCGGCCCCGACGCCACGCTCGCGGACTTGGACGAGCTGTGCGCCCAGTACCGCGTCTCCGGCCTGCCGGTGGTGGCCGAGGACATGACGCTGCTGGGCATCATCACCAACCGCGACACCCGCTTCATCCCGCGCGAGGAGTGGGCCACCCGCACGGTGGACACCGCCATGACCCGCATGCCGCTGGTCACCGCGCAGGAGGGCGTCTCGCGCGCCGAGACCATCCGCCTGTTCTCCCAGAACCGTGTGGAGAAGCTGCCGCTCGTGGACGATGCGGGCCGGCTGACCGGCCTGATCACCATCAAGGACTTCGACAAGGCGGAGCAGTACCCGGACGCCGCGAAGGACGACGAGGGCCGGCTGCTCGTCGGCGGCGCCGTCGGCTTCTTCGGCGACGGCTGGGAGCGCGCCATGGCGCTCGTCGAGGCGGGTGTGGACGCCCTCGTGGTGGACACCGCGAACGGCCACACGCACGGCGTGCTGGACATGATCGCGCGCCTGAAGAAGGAGAAGGCGGCCGCGCACGTCGACGTCATCGGCGGTCAGGCCGCGACCTACGCGGGCGCCAAGGCGATCGTCGACGCCGGCGCGGACGCCGTGAAGGTGGGCGTGGGCCCGGGCTCGATCTGCACGACCCGTGTGGTGGCCGGCGTCGGCGTCCCGCAGATCACCGCCATCTACGAGGCGGCCAAGGCCACGCGCCCCGCGGGCGTCCCGCTGATCGCCGACGGCGGCCTGCAGCACTCCGGTGACATCGGCAAGGCCCTCGTGGCCGGCGCCGACTCGGTGATGCTCGGCTCCCTGCTGGCCGGCACGGCCGAGTCCCCGGGCGACCTCGTGTTCTACCAGGGCAAGCAGTTCAAGACCTACCGTGGCATGGGCTCCCTGGGCGCCATGCAGACCCGCAACGGCACGCGCTCCTTCTCCAAGGACCGCTACTTCCAGGCGGACGTGCCGGACGAGGACAAGCTGATCCCCGAGGGCATCGAGGGCCAGGTGCCGTTCCGGGGCCCGATCGCCTCGGTGGTCCACCAGCTCGTGGGCGGCCTGCGCCAGACGATGTTCTACACGGGCGCGTCCACGGTGGCCGATCTCAAGGAGAACGGCCGCTTCGTGCGCATCACCGCGGCGGGCCTGAAGGAGTCCCACCCGCACGACATCATGATGACCGTCGAGGCCCCGAACTACCGTTCGCGCTGACCCGCACGTCGGTTCCGGGGGGGCCCCCGGACGGGGCGGCGCCGACGACACGGTCGGAGCCGCCCCCGTGGCGCCTGGGCTAGGCTGGCCCGGTGACGAACCAGATTGAGATCGGCCGCGGCAAGCGCGGCCGCCGGGCCTTCTCCCTCGACGACGTGTCCGTGGTGCCCGCGCGGCGCACCCGGGATCCCCAGGATGTCAGCCTCACGTGGCGCATCGACGCCTACACGTTCGACATGCCCGTGATCGGTGCGCCCATGGACTCCGTGATGAGCCCGGAGACCGCCATCGCGATGGGGCGGCTGGGCGGTCTCGGCGTCCTCAACCTCGAGGGCCTGTGGACCCGCCACGAGGACCCGCGCCCGCTGCTCGAGGAGATCGCCGCCCTCGAGGCCGGCCCGGCCGGGACCGAGGCCACCCGCATGCTGCAGGAGGCCTACGCGGCCCCCATCCGCCCCGATCTGATCACCGAGCGCCTCGCGCAGATCCGCGAGGCCGGCGTCGTCGTCGCGGGCTCGCTGACCCCGCAGAACACGCAGGAGTTCTACCGCACCGTCGTGGCGGCGGGTGTGGACCTGTTCGTCATCCGCGGCACCACCGTCTCGGCCGAGCACGTCTCCTCCACCCAGGAGCCGCTGGACCTCAAGCAGTTCATCTACGAGCTGGACGTGCCCGTGATCGTGGGCGGGGCGGCCGGCTACACGCCGGCCCTGCACCTGATGCGCACCGGCGCGGCCGGCGTGCTCGTCGGCTTCGGCGGCGGCGCGTCCACCACCACGCGCCGCGCCATGGGCATCCGTGTGCCGATGGCCACGGCCATCTCGGACATCGCCGAGGCGCGCCGCGACTACATGGACGAGTCCGGCGGCCGCTACGTGCACGTGATCGCCGACGGCGGCGTCTCCACCTCGGGGGAGATCGTCAAGGCGATCGCCATGGGCGCGGACGCGGTCGTCCTGGGCGCCGCCCTGGCCCGCGCCACCGACGCCCCCGGCGGCGGCTGGCACTGGGGCCTCGAGGCCGTCCACCCGGAGCTGCCGCGCGGGCACCGCACCCACGTGGGCCAGGTGGCTCCGCTCGAGGAGGTCCTGTGGGGGCCCGGCCGCCACGCGGACGGCACGTCCAACCTGATGGGCGGCCTGAAGCGCGCCATGGCCACCTGCGGCTACACCGAGCTCAAGGACTTCCAGAAGGTGGAGGTCCTCGTGACCCCCACCCAGGCCGTCTGATCCCCGCCGCCGCATGGCGGCACCCCGACCGGAAGAGTTGATACGGCGTGCTGCGCACCGCCCTCAAGCCCGTCTGGCTGGCCACCCTGGTGCTGGCCCTCGTGGCGGCCGCGGTCTTCGTGGCGCTGTCCAAGTGGCAGTTCGAGTCCGCGGAGACGAACGCGCCGCCGCCGCGCACCCAGACCGAGCACGCCGTGCCGTTCCTGGAGCACGTGCGCCCCTACGAGGCCCTGCTCGGCTCGCAGGCAGACCAGGTCGTCACGGTCGAGGGGGAGTTCGTGCCCGGCACGGACGTCCTGGTCGGCCCGCGCCTGCTGAACGGCCGCGACGGCTACTGGACGGTCACGGCCCTCCGGGTGGCCGGCGCCCCGGACGGCGAGGTCGTCCCGGTGGTCCGCGGCTGGTCGGCCCGCGCCGACGTCGTGGACCCCGCGCCCGCCGGGCAGGTCACCGTCACCGGACGCCTGCTGCCCCCGGACGGGCCCCTGCCGCGTGAGGCAGCGGCCGAGGACACCGCCGACCGGCTCCTGTACCGCAGCCTGGCCCCGGCCCAGCTGGTGAACGTGTGGGACGAGCCGTCCTACGCGGCGTACGTCGCGGCGTTCGAGATGGTCGACGCCGCGGGCGCCGAGACGGGCGCGGCCGGCCCCGGCGGGCTCGAGCCGGTGTGGGTGGCCCCGCAGCCGGAGGAGACCCAGATCATCTGGCTCAACGTCTTCTACGCCGTGGAATGGATGCTCTTCGCCGGCTTCGCCCTGTTCCTGTGGTGGCGGTTCGTCCGCGACGACCACGTCCGGGACGAGCACGAGCGCCGGCTCGACGAGGAGTGGGCCGCGCAGTGGCGCGCCGAGGAGCTCGAGCGGCGCCGGGCGGCCGCGCGCGAGGCCAAGGAGCGGGCCGTCGCGGCACAGTCCGCGGCGCACCCACGCCAGGACCACGACGACGACGGGGCCGCGCGCCCCGACCCCCGCGACCCGGGCCCCCGTGGGCCCCGAGAGGAGCAGAGCCGATGAGCACCCAGCACCCCGGCCCCCAGCCGGTGGACCCGGCGAGCCTGCCGGATCCCGAGGACATCACGGAGGCCGACCTGCCCGAGCCGCCCCCGCGGCCAGGCCGGGAGCATCGCCGTTTCGCCGGCACCCAGCAGCAGATCCGCTCCGCCACCCGCCTCTACGTGGTGTGCGCGTGGATCACCGGCATCATGCTCCTGCTGCTCGTGGCGGAGATGGTGCTGAAGTACGGCATGCACGTGGAGCTCTACGCGGGCGGCACCACCCTGGACGGAGAGGCCAACGGCCTGGGGCTGCACCCCACGGACAGCGTGACCGGGGGAGTGAACCTGTCCCTGTTCATCCTCATCGCCCACGGCTGGATGTACGTGGTGTACCTGCTCGCCTCGTTCCGCCTGTGGTCCCTGATGCGCTGGGAGCCGCTGCGCCTGCTGGCGATGGCCGGCGGCGGCGTCGTGCCGTTCCTGTCCTTCGTGGTGGAGAAGCGCATGACCCGCGTGGTCCGGGACGAGCTGCACCGCTTCCCGGACGCCGCGCGGCGCTACTGAGCGCCTCGACTATCCTGGACGGGTGACGCAGAATGCCCCCCACCCCGACACCCCCGCCCCGCTCAGCGACGTGATGCCCACGGTGCTGGTGCTGGACTTCGGCGCCCAGTACGCACAGCTCATCGCGCGTCGTGTGCGCGAGGCCAACGTCTACTCCGAGGTCGTGCCCGCCTCCACCCCGGCGGCGCAGATCCTGGAGCGCAAGCCCGCGGCGCTGATCCTCTCGGGCGGGCCGTCGTCGGTGTACGAGCCCGGCGCCCCGCAGCTGGATCCGGCGCTGCTCGAGGCCGGGGTGCCCGTGCTGGGCCTGTGCTACGGCTTCCAGTCGATTGCGCACGCCCTCGGCGGCACCGTGGCCAAGACCGGCACCCGGGAGTACGGCTCCACCCGCCTGGACTCGGTGGACGCCGACTCCGTGCTGTTCGCGGGCCAGGACCTCGAGCAGGTCGTGTGGATGTCCCACGGGGACGCCGTGACGCAGGCGCCCGAGGGCTTCGCCGTGACGGCCTCCACCGCGGGCGCCCCCGTCGCCGCGTTCGAGGACCGCGAGCGCCGCATCTTCGGCGTGCAGTGGCATCCCGAGGTGGGCCACTCCTCCCGCGGCCAGCGGGTGCTCGAGCAGTTCCTGCACGTGGGTGCGGGCCTGGGCTCGGACTGGACGGCCAGCGGGGTGATCGAGGAGCAGGTCGAGCGCATCCGCGAGCAGATCGGGGACAAGCGGGCCATCTGCGGCCTGTCCGGCGGCGTGGACTCCGCCGTGGCCGCGGCCCTCGTGCAGCGCGCCATCGGCGACCGCCTCACCTGCGTCTACGTGGACCACGGCCTCATGCGCGAGGGCGAGTCCGCCGAGATCGAGCAGGCCTTCGGCGAGGCCCACGGCGGCGCCCGCCTCGTGATGGTGGACGCGCGCGAGGACTTCCTGTCCGCGCTGGCCGGCGTCACCGACCCCGAGACCAAGCGCAAGATCATCGGCGAGCGGTTCATCCGCACCTTCGAGAAGGCGCAGGCGGACATCGTCCTCGAGTCCGAGCACGACCCGGACGCCACCGAGGTCCGCTTCCTCGTGCAGGGCACGCTCTACCCGGACGTCGTCGAGTCCGGCGGCGGGGACGGGGCGGCCAACATCAAGTCCCACCACAACGTGGGCGGCCTGCCGGACGACATCGAGTTCGAGCTGTGCGAGCCGCTGCGCGAGCTGTTCAAGGACGAGGTCCGCGCCGTGGGCGCCGAGCTCGGCCTGCCTGAGGGCATCGTGCACCGCCAGCCGTTCCCGGGCCCGGGTCTGGGCATCCGCATCATCGGCGAGGTCACCCAGGAGCGCCTGGACCTGCTGCGCCGCGCGGACGCGATCGTGCGCGCCGAGCTCACCGCGGCCGGGCTGGACCGCCAGATCTGGCAGTGCCCGGTGGTGCTGCTCGCGGACGTGCGCTCCGTGGGCGTACAGGGTGACGGCCGCACCTACGGCCACCCGGTCGTCCTGCGCCCCGTCACCAGCGAGGACGCCATGACGGCGGACTGGGCCCGGATCCCGGACGACGTCCTGTCCCGCATCTCGAACCGCATCACCAACGAGGTCGACGGCGTCAACCGCGTCGTGCTCGACGTGACCAGCAAGCCGCCGGGCACCATCGAGTGGGAGTGAGCGGCGCGTCCGGCGCCGCATCCGGCCGCCCCTGACCGGGGCGGCCGTCCGCACGAAGACCGCCTGGACCCAGGCGACGGAGGAAGGACCGCACGCACGTGACCGAGCAGGAGTTCCCGCGCCTGGCCCGCGCCCGCGCCGCCGCACGCCCCGACGAGGGGCAGACCCGCCCCGACCCGGCCGCCTGGGTGTCCTCCCTGGGCTCGGGCGCCGAGAACGACACGATGCTGCGGTTCGCGCCCTCGGCGGCCAACAGCATCGACCTCACGGAGGCGAACTCCTCCGGCGTCTCGCAGCTGCTGCTGGGGCGGCGCACCCGCCTGTCCACCCTGCTGCCGGCCGGCCCGGTGCTGGACGCGGCGCACGAGGTCTCCCTCGGCCTGCGCGCCAAGGTCCGCGAGCTGGCGGAGGAGCGCGGCATCGACGTCGGCGCGCTCGCCGTGGGCGTGGCCACGTGGACGGCCGAGGAGGACGGCCGGCGGGAGCGCCGCTCCGCCCCCGTGCTGCTGGCCCGCGTGGCCCTGACGGTGCGCCGCGGCGCCCGGGGCCGGGACGAGCTGGAGGTCCAGATCACCGAGCCGGCCCGCCTGAACCCGGCGCTCGTGCGGAACCTGCGCCGGCACCACGGCATCGCCCTGGACCCCGAGGCGTACCAGCAGGCCGCCTACGCCACGGCGCGCCTCGAGCCCGCCCCCGCGTTCGCCCGCCTGCGCGAGGAGACCGCCGCGATCGCGGACCTGCACATCCAGGATTGCCTGCTCGTCTCCACGTTCGCGGACCTCGGCGAGACCGCCTCCCTGCCCGCCTCCCTCGAGGATCTGCCGGTCGTGCAGGCCCTGTACGACGCCGGGACCGGCATGGTGCCCCGCCCGGCGGCGCTGCAGCCCACGGGCGCGCCCGCGGAGGATGACGTCGCCCCGGCGGACGAGCGCCTCGTCGTCGACGTCGACGCCGCCCAGGCACGCGTGCTCGAGCACGCCGCGGCGGGGGAGTCCCTCGTGGTGGCGGCCGCCCCCGGCACCGGGCAGACCCAGACCGCCGCCGCCCTGGCCGCGCGCCTGGCCTGGGAGGGTCGGCGCGTGCTGGTCGTGGCCGAGCGCTCCGCCGCCCTGGCCGACGTGCTCGACCGCCTCGAGGAGGCGGACCTGCGCTCGATCGCGCTGGATGTGCCCGCCAACGCGGACCCCGAGCTGCTCCGCCGCCAGCTCGTGCAGGCCGTCCTGCGCTCCGAGCGGGCCGTGGACCCCGACACCGCCCGGGACGAGGCCGCCCTGACCGAACGACGGCGCCGGCTGCAGGAGCACGTCGGCTCACTGCACCACGTCCGCCCCCGCTGGGGCTGCTCGCCGTTCCAGGCGATGCAGGCCCTGGCCGCCCTGACCGGGCTCGAGACGCCGCCGGCCACCACCGTGCGCCTCAAGCGCTCCGTGCTGGACTCCACCGTGAACCGGCAGGCCGTGGGCGAGCAGCTCGTGCGCGCCGGGGAGCTCGGCGCGTTCTCGGCCGCCGCCACCGAGAGCCGCTGGTTCGGCGCCCGCGTGCGCAACGTGCAGGAGACCGAGGCCGCCTCGGAGCTGGCCGACGAGCTGGCGGCCGCCCTGCACACCACCCGGCGCGCCGTGGACACCGCCGCCGCCCAGGCCGGCCTGCGCCCCGAGCGCACGGTGGCCGGCTGGGCGGAGCAGGCGGACCTCTACCGCCGTGTGGCCCGCACCCTCACCGAGTTCACCCCCGAGGTGTTCTCCCTCGACGTGCCCCAGCTGGTCGCGGCGACCGCCACCAGCTCGTGGCGGCGCCTCCACCTGGTCGAGATGTCCTCGGTGACCCGGTCCCGCCTGCGCCGCGCGGCGAAGGACGCGGTCCGCCCGGGCGTGCAGCCCACGGACCTGCACGGCGCCCTCGTGGACGCCGCCGCCGTCCTGGAGGACTGGAACCGCCACGCCGCCGAGCCGGGCACGCCCCCGCAGGTGCCGGACCAGGGCGAGCACGTGATGGGCCAGGTCGGCCAGGTGCGCGAGCGCCTACGCCGGCTCGAGGGCGTCCTCGCCCCGGAGGCCGTGGCCGAGGCGCCCTTGGAGGAGCGGGACGTGGACGACCTCGTGGCCGCCGTCGACGGGCTCGTGGCGGACCGCGACACCCTGGCCACGCTGCCCGAGCGCACCCTCGTGCTGGACAGCCTGCGCGACCACGGCCTGGCGGAGCTGCTCGAGGACCTGCGCGACCGCGAGGTGCCCACCGAGGCCCTGACCGCCGAGCTCGAGTTGGCGTGGTGGCAGTCCGCGCTCGAGGCGATGATCTCCGGGGACGACTTCCTGGCCATGATGAGCGGCACGGACCTGGCGGAGGTCGAGCGCGGGTTCCGCGACCTGGACCGCGCCCATCTCGAGCGCGGCGGCGCCCGGCTCTCCGCCGCGCTGGCCGCGCGCTGGCGGGAGGCGCTGCGCACCTATCGCGCGGACGCGGCCGTGCTGCGCACCCTGCTCAAGCAGGGCAGCCCCACGGTCGAGTCCCTGGCCACGATCACCCCCGAGCTCCTGCAGCCGCTCGTGCCGGTGGTCACCACCTCGCCCATGGCCCTGTCCGAGTTCCCCCCGGAGTGGCGCGCCGACGTCGTCGTGCTGCTGGAGGCCGACGCGACCGCCCTGGCCACCGCGATGGGCGCGCTCACCCGCGCCCCCCAGGTGGTGGCCTTCGGCGACCCGGTGATCGGGCGCCCGCAGTCGTTCCAGGTGTCCGTGGACCCGACGGCGACCGCCGGGCCCCTGCGCCCGCTGCGCTCGGCCCACGACGCGCTGGACGAGGTGCTGCCCACCCTGCCGCTGCGCACCGTGCACCGCCCCCTCGAGCGGCGCCTGGTGCGCCTGCTCTCCGCGCTCGCCTATGACGGCGCCCTGGACGCGCTGCCCACCGCGGGCGAGGCCACCGGCCGGGATCGTGCCGTCACGGCCGAGTACCTGCCCGAGGGCACCGGCATCCCGATGACCGGCGGCGACGTGGTCGAGTCCACGAACGCCGAGGTCGCCCGCACCGTGGAGCGGGTGTTCGAGCACATCCGCGACCGGCCCGAACAGTCCCTGGCCGTGGTCACGGTGTCCGAGCAGCACGCCCGCAGGGTGGCCGCCGCCGTGCAGGCCACGGCCGCGCAGGCGCCGTGGGCCCACGAGTTCCTCGCCCGTGGCCGCGGCGAGGACGCCGCCGACGCCGAGCCGTTCGTGATCGTGCCGGTCGTGCGCGCCGCCTCCGTGGTGCGTGACGCCGTGATCCTCACCCCCGGCTACGGCCGCACCCCGCACGGCCGCGTGGTGCACCACTTCGGCGCCTTCTCCGACCCGGACGGCGAGCGCATGGTCACGGTTGCGCTCACCCGCGCCCGCCGGCGCCTGCACCTCGTCTCGGCGCTGCGCGCCGCGGACCTGGACGAGGACCGGCTCGACGGCGGCGCCCTCTGGTTCCTGCGGCTGCTCGAGGCCTACCTGGGCGACGACGCCGCGGACCCCGTGGGCATGGTGGGCGATCCGCTGCTGGCCGATCTGCGCGACCGGCTCGAGGAGCACGGCGCCCGGGTCCTGCCCCGCTACGCCGGCGTCATGGACCTGGCCGTGCTCGATCCGCGCGCGGACGAGGCGCCCCGTCCGCTGGCCCTGGCCGGCGACGGTGGCGAGGTGTACCGCGCCCTCACGGTGCGGCAGCGCTCGCGGACCCTGCCCGAGGGGCTCGAGGCCCGCGGCTGGGAGCCCCGGACCCTGTGGTCGATCGACGTGTTCGCGGACCCGGAGTCCGTGGCCCGCGAGCTGGCCGACCGGCTGGGCGTGGAGCCGGCGGACGAGACGGACGAGACCGACGAGACCGACGACGATGCCCGCTGACGGCGCGCCGCGCCGCCGCGGCCCGCGCCGGGCGGACGCCCCGGGCACCGGCCCGGCCACCGCCGACGGCCGCGAGCCGCGCCTGCCCGGGATGCCCCGGCTGACCGGGCAGGCCGGGACGTCGCCGGCGACCGCGCCGACCGGACATGAGGCCGGGGTCGAGACCGGTGCGGCCGAGGCCGAGCGCGACCGCTGGCTGCGCGAGCAGCGCCCGCCCCACTGGGGCTGAGCCGGCCCGATGCGGCCGGGTCAGTCCGCGGGGGCGGAGGACGAGGACGACGTCGAGGACGTCGAGGACCCGGCGGCCGAGTCCGAGGTCGATCCGCCGGCCGAGCCGGTGCCCCCGGTGCCGGAGCGCGAGTCGGTCCGGTAGAACCCGGAGCCCTTGAAGCTCACGCCGACCGAGCCGTACTGCTTGCGCAGGACGCCGCCGCACGCGGGGCACTCGGTGAGGGCGTCGTCGGTGAAGGCCTGGACGACGTCGAAGGCGTGGCCGCAGTCCTTGCAGCGGTAGGCGTAGGTGGGCATGCTCAGCTCCAGCTCGCTCGGGGCGCGCCGGGGCGCGCGGTTCTGGGGGGATCCGACCCCCGATGCTACTCCGCGCCGCGGGCCGGGCTCAGACCCAGCGCAGCCCGGCCGCGGTGACGACGCCGTCCACGGGCCGGTCCGTGGGCTCGGCAGGGATGGCGCCCGCCGGCAGCAGCTCGTCCTCGAACACGAGGGCCACGGTCGGCACGCTCCGCGGCAGCTCGGCGAGGAAGCGGTCGTAGTAGCCCCCGCCCTGGCCCAGGCGCATCCCGTCCTCGGCCACCGCGAGCGCCGGCATGACCACCGCGGTCGCCGCCGCCAGCGCGTCGGTCCCGAGCCGTTCGCCCACGGGCTCGTCCACGGGGGCGTTCGCCGCGCGCGCCGTCGCGACCTCCGGGTGCCACGGAGTCCAGCTCAGGCGGCGTTCCGGCTCGATCACGGGGACGAGCACCCGCGACCCGGCGGCCAGCAGGCGCGTGCGCAGCACACCGGTGTCCGGCTCGGTGGCCATCGGCAGCACGGTGGCCACCACCGGGGCGGTCCCGTCCGCGGTCGCCGCGGCCACGCGCGGACCCAGCCACGCCCACAGGTGCTCGACGGCCGCCGCGGACTCGGCGGCGCGGCGCGCGGGGGAGCGGTCGCGGCGGGCGGTGCGCAGGCGGGCACGCAGGGCGGCCTTGGCGTCCACGACGTCGTCGACGCCGGCGACGGGGCCCGTGGCGGCGGGCTCGGGCACGGGAGGGGGAGTGCGCATGTCCCCATGATGCCCGCCGCACCGGAGCCGCGCCCGGCCGCGCATAGGATCGACGCCATGTCCTGGCAGCGTTCCCCCTGGCCCGTGACCCTGCGGCACGGCACCCTCGCCCTGCGGCCGCTGCGGAGGCGGGACCGGGAGGCGTGGGAGGAGCAGCGGGCGCACAACCGCGAGTGGCTGACGCCGTGGGATGCGACGAGCCCCGTGCCGGGCGCGGGCCCGGCGTCGTTCGGGCAGATGGTTCGCTGGCACGGCCGGCAGGGCCGGGACGGCAGCGCCTACACGTGGGGCATGGTCCTCGACGACGACCGCCCGGACCGGGACCGCCTGGTGGGGCTGCTGTCCCTGGGCGGGATCCAGTACGGCTCGGTGCTCTCCGGCTCGATCGGCTACTGGATCGACCGTCGCCAGGCCGGCCGGGGGCTGACCCCGACGGCCGTGGCCATGGCGACGGACTGGGCGTTCCGCAGCGCCGGTCTGCACCGGGTCGAGGTCAACATCCGCCCGGAGAACGCGGCCAGCCTGCGGGTCGTGGCGAAGCTCGGCCTGCGCGACGAGGGCCTGCGGCGCGCGTACCTGCACGTGGACGGCGCCTGGCGGGACCACCGGACGTTCGCGGTGACCGCCGAGGAGGTCCCCGACGGCCTGCTGGCCCGGTGGCTGGCCACCCGGCCGCGCCCCTGAACGGCCGACGGGACACGCCGCGTGCGGACACGCCCCGATGGCCGGACTGGTCCGCCCCCGGCGCTAGGCTGACCGCATGGACGAGACCACCGCGCCGACAAGGGCCGTGCAGGCCGCGCTCGACGCGCTGGCCGACGCCCGGGTGAGCGCGTCGCTGGTCATCGTGGCCCTCGTGGCCTTCCTGGCCTGGCGGCTCGTGCTGCGCCGCCATCGTCTCGCGTCCGCCCCCGCCCGCCCGTCGATGCCGAGGTCCTTCATGCACCGCCTGCAGAGCTCGCCCGCCGTCCGTGCCCTGACCGCCCGGTTCTCGGGCCGCCTGGGCGCCGCCGCCGACGCGGCGCGCGCCGCCCGCGGCCGGACCGGCCTGCACATCCGGTGGGGGCGCACGGCGCTGTTCCTCGCCGCCCTCGTGGCCCTGCTCGTGTTCCTCGTGGCCGGGCTGGCCGCCGCGTTCGGCGCGGGCACGCTCGCCCTGGCAGGCTGGTCGCTCCTGTTCGCCGTGGCCGGGCTGGCCGGCCTGCGGGCCCTCGCGGTCCGCGACCGCACCCGTCGCGCCCGGCCCGCCGCCGCCGTCGTCGTCCCGGAGTGCCCCACCGCCCCGGCGGCCGAGGAGCGGCAGGCCCCGCCCGCGGACCCCGAGCGGGACCGCCGCGTGCTGGAGACCGTGCTGGCCTTCGAGACCGAGGCGCCGCGTCCGGCCGCCGCGCCCGCCGCGCCCCGGGTCGAGCCCGTGGTGGTGACCGCCTCCGCCGCCGCCCCCGCAGCGGACCGTGCGGTGACCATCCCCACGGTGCCGCGCCCCACCTACCTGGACGCTCCGGAGATGGCCCGCCCCCTGCCGGCGCCGCTCGAGGCCCCCGCCCCCACCGGCGCGGACGCCCGGCTCCAGGACGCCGCGCGCACGGCGGACGATCAGATCAGCGCCGCCGCCGAGCAGGACATCGCCGCCCTGGACCTGGACAACGTCCTGGCGCGGCGCCGGGCCTGCTGAGCCCCGCCGGGCGGGAGCGCCCGTGAGCATCGACCGAGCCGCCGCGCGCCAGGCCGTCCGCGCGTCGGGCCAGCGCTGGCTGCGCACCCGAGCCGACGCCCTGCACCTGCAGCGGGGACGTCGGCTCGCGCGGGTCCTGGACCTGGACGTGATGACCGGACGCGCCGGCGAGGCTCGCGTGCGATCCCGCACCCTCGTCCTCGCCCGCGACCCCCGACACCTCGCCGCCCCTGCCGCGGCGTGCCCGCCCGTCCCGGGCGAGCGCGGGATCCTGGAGGACGGCACCCTGTGGTGGTGGGCCCCCGCCGACCCCGTCCTGCCGGGCCTCACGCTGACCGCCGATCCGGACGCGCTCGCGGCCCTGATCGGCACGGCGCCGGGCCGGGCCCGCCTCACGTGGCGCGGCTACCGGCCGCGGGACCGGGCGGTCCTGGCCGTCGAGGCGACCGGCGACGACGGCGTCGTGGGCCGCACGTTCCTGAAGGTGCTCCCGCCCGCGCGCGCCGCACGGGTTGCCCGGCGCATGGCCGCGGCGGGGGCGGCCGGGGTGCCGGTGCCCGCCGTCCTCGCGGCGCCGGAGCGCGGGGTGCTCCCGCTCGCGAGCGTGCCGGGCCTGCCCTGGCGGGCGTTGCTGGCCGGGCCCGAGGCCGCCGCGCTCGACCCCGCGCGGGTCGCCGCGCTGCTGGACCGGCTGCCGCCGGTGCCCGAGGAGCCCCCCGGCCCGGCCAGCCCCACGGCCGGGGCGGCCGGGGGCGCCGACGCGGACGACGGCGGACCCGCCGTCCTGCTCGAGCACGCCACGTGGGCCGCCGTCGTGCTGGACCCCGAGGCCCAGGACGAGGCCGCCGCCCGGGCGGACCGGATCCGCGCGGCGCTCGCGGCCGGGGACCCCGGCCCGCGCGTGCCCGTGCACGGCGACCTGCACCCGGGGAACCTGCACGTGGACGCCGCGGGGGAGCGGATCACCGGCGTGCTGGACGCCGACGACCTGGGCACGGGACACCGCGTGGACGACTGGGCCGTCCTGATCGCCCATCTCGAGGCGGGCGCCGCGGACCTCGGCGCCGGCGGCGCCGCGCTGCGCGCCGTGGCCGCACGGTTTCGGCGCCACGCCCGCAGCGAGGTCGACGAGGTGGCGCTGGCCGCCCGCGTCGCGACCGTGCTCGCCGCCCTCGCGGCGCAGCCGACCGCACCCCGCGCGGTGCGGTCCGCCCGCCGTGCCGCCGCCGACGCTGCCCTGGCCCGCGTCGGCCTCTGACCCGCGACGGCGGCCGCCGCAGTCGGGCCGGGCCGCCGGGCCGCCGCCTCGAGCGGCGGTCAGTCCGCGCCGAGCCCCTCGCGGAGCGCGTCGAGCTCGTCCCGGACGCGCGCGGCGCCGTCGTGGTCCCCGAGGGCGGACAGGCACTGGTGCAGGCCCGTGAGCGCGCCGAGGCGCACGAGCGTGGAGTCGGTGGAGTCGCACACCAGGCGGAAGAGCGTCGCGGCCTGCTCGGGGCTGCCGTCCTCGGCCACCACGTAGGCGGCGAAGAGCTCGGCCTGCGCGGCGCCCTCGCGGTCCCCGGCGGCGGTGAACAGGTCGGCGGCCTGCAGCGCGGTGGCGATCGCCTCCGGCCCCCGCTCGAGCGACCACAGGGCCCGGGCGCGGGTGTCCGTGTAGTCGGCCACCTGCCAGTCGGCGCCGGCGTACCGCACGAGGGCGAGCGCCTCCTCGAGGAGGTCGAGGCCCTCCGCCTGGCCGGACTCGCACAGCAGGTACCCGTGCGCGTGCAGCGCGGCCGGCAGTACCGCCGGGTCCTCGTCCACCGCCTGGCGCGCGGCCGCGACCGCCCGCTCGAACAGGTCGAGGGCGGAGGGCCGGGTGCGTTCGTCGCGCTCGCGGTTCACGAGGGCGCCGGCGGCCAGGAGCGTGCGCGCGGCGTCCTCCCACTGGCCGTGGGCCTCGAACAGGCCGGCCGCCTCCCGCCACAGGGGCAGCGCGTTCTCGGCGCGGTCCTGGTCGTGGTGGGCGTGGCCGAGGTCCACGAGGGCGCGGGCCTGCTCGACGTCCCGGCCGTGGGTGGCCTCGCGGCGCACCAACCGGGCGAGCAGGGGCTCGGCCTCGTCGGCGCGGCCGGCGAGCACGAGCTGGTGCGCCCACCAGTAGCTCAGGCTCGAGGCCTCCGGCGCCTCGGCCTTCTCCGCGTGCACGGAGGCCAGCTCCCACGCGGCCACGGCGACCTCCTCGTACCCGTCGAGGTCGCCGGCCACGCGCCCGGCCAGGGCCGCCGCGGAGGCCGCGCCGCGCCGCAGACCGACCGAGGCCATCCGCTCCGCCGCCTCGAGCGCCAGGTCGAGGGCCGCCGTCGGACGGTCCAGCTCATGGGCGGCGATCGCCCGCACCGTGGTGGCGGAGGCCAGGACGGCCCGGGCGGCGGGCAGCGCGGTGACGACGGCGGCCGCCGCGTCCGCCTCGGCGTGCTCGCCCCGCCACAGGTGCAGGCGGGCGAGCAGCAGGTGCGCGCTGGACCACGAGCCGGTGGGCAGCAGGGCACCGGCCGCGCGCAGCCCGCCCAGGACGGCGATGACGCGGCGGGCCAGCTCGAGCGCGGCGTCCAGGTCCCCGGTGTGCACGCGGTGCACGGCCAGGGCCAGGGCGGCCTCGGGCAGGACGGTGTCCCCGGGGTCCTCGCCGGGAGCGCCCGGCTCGTCCTCCACGACGCCGGCCAGCACCGCCGCCTCGACCGTGTCCGGATCGCGCACGAGGGCGGCGCCGAGCTGGGACTCGAGCCCGGCCTGCCGGGGCCGGCCGAGGTGGCGCAGCAGCGCCGCCCGGGCCTCCACCCAGCGGGTCAGGGCGGCCTCGTCCCCGACCTGGCCCGCGGCGACGGCGAGCGCCCGCAGCAGGGCGAGGCGGACGTCGTCCTGGCCGGGCACGAGCGCGGCGAGGCCGGAGTCGGCGAGGCGGGCGGACTCCCGGGGCTCGTCGCGCAGCGCGGCCTCGAGGGAGAGCTCCCACCAGCCGCGGGCGTCCAGGGCGGTCGGGGCGTCGGGCGCCGCGGTGCCGCGGGCCTGCCGGAGCAGGGCGCGCACCCGGTCCAGGGCGGCGTCGACGGCCGGCTCCACGGGGCCGCCGGAGGGGTCGTCCCGGTGGGGCGGGTCCTGCGGGGTGTCCACGGGCGCTGCTCCTTCCGGGGGTGGGACGGGTGGTCATCCAGCCTAGGGCGCGGGTCGGTGGACCGTGCCGCTGTTCGCGGTGGGCGGTGCTCGTAGACTGGCCGGGCCCGCAGCGTCGCCCGCCGCGGGCCGTCCCACTGCCGCCAGGAGTCCGCAGCCATGAGCACCACCCCCGCCGCCCCGGACGCCGCCGGAGCACACCCCGCCGGCCCGTTCCAGACGCGCGCCGGCGCCTACGCCCTGATCGTGGACGGCGGCCGCGTCCTGCTCAGCTCGTGGCAGGGGCCCGAGTTCCTGCAGTGGACGCTGCCCGGCGGCGGCATCGAGCTCGGCGAGAGCCCGGAGGAGGCGTGCCTGCGCGAGGTGTGGGAGGAGACCGGCCACACCGCCGAGCTCACGGGCCTGCTGGGCGTCACGACCGGGACGATCCCGGTGGAGAAGCGCCTGCGGGGCGAGCCGCTGCCCCTGCTCACCGTGCAGGTCCTCTACACCGCCCGCATCACGGGCGGCGTCCTGCGCCCTGAGGTCGGCGGATCCTCGACGGACGCACGCTGGTTCGACCTCGCGGAGCTCAGCGGGCTGCGCACCGCCTCCTGGGTCACCGAGGCGCTCGCCCGTGCCGGGGTGGCCACGTGAGCCGCCCCGCCCACCGCCGCCCGACGGCCCTCGCCGCCTCCGCCCTCGCGCTGTCGCTGGCGCTGGGGGCGTGCGCGCGGCAGGCGGACGCCCCGCCGACGCCCTCCGCGTCAGGCGCACCGATCACGGTCGTGCACGGCGGCGAGGGCCTGGAGGCCGCCGTCGCGGCGGTCCTGGCCCGTCACCTGCGCCTGCACGGCCACGCCGTGGGGGACGAGGACGGCGTCGCCGTGGAGCAGCCCGCGTGGTCCGCCGCCGGCGGGGACACGGTCGCCGTCGTGGACACCCTGGCCCTGGCCGCCGCCGCCGACCCCGCAGCGGCGCTGCCGTCCCCGCCGTCCCCGACGTCGACGCCGACGTCGACCCCGTCGTCGACGCCGACCGGGACGGAGGCCGGCCCGTCCGCGGACGCCGCGCCCACCCCCTCGGCCACCGCCTCAACCGCCGCCCCGAGCCCCACCGCGCTGCCCGTCGGCGACCCCGCGGCCGACGCCCCGGCGGCCGGGCGCGTCCTGGAGACGCTGCTCGCCGAGGAGACGGCCGCGGCGGGGACACCGCAGGCCGAGGCCCCGGCGGTGCTGTCCTCGTCGGCGGGTGTGCTGCGCCTGACCGCGGTCGTCACCCAGCCCACCGCGGCCCGGCTCGAGCTCGAGTCGATCACGGACCTCAACGGCCGGTGCGAGTCGCTCACCGCCGTCGCACCCCCGCCCCTGACCGCCGCGGCGGGCCCGGACGCGGCCACGGCCCTGCGCACCCGCCTGGACCGGCTCGCCGGCTGCCGTCCCGAGACCTGGCTGGCCGACACCGAGGACCCGACCGCCGCCGTCGTCGCGGACGAGGCCCAGGTCGCGCTGCTGACCGGCACGGATCCGGAGATCGACGCGAACACGCTCGTCCCGCTCGAGGACGACGGCCGCGTGCTCCCGGAGGGGCGGCTGACCGCCGTCGGCTCCGCCGCGACGCTGGACGACGACGCCGAACGGCGCATCGCCGAGGTGATGTCCGCCCTCGACGGCGACGGCCTGCGGGAGCTCGAACGGCTCACCACGGGCGCCGACCCGCTTCCGGTCGCCGAGGCCGCGCAGTACTGGCTGGTGGACCATGGCCTGGAGGACGCGCCCGAGGACTGGTTCGTGCCCCGCGGCTCCTGGTTCTGAGCTCGCACGGGGGCGGGGTGCCGGCCCGCGTCGCACGAGCTCGACTGTGACGCACACCGCCCGGGGGGTGCCATGATGGGGGGCATGCCGAGCCCGCATCCCCGCCAGATCCGCCAGTCCGCCAAGCTGCTGAACGTCCGCTACGACGTGCGCGGCCCCATCCTGGAGGAGGCGCAGCGGATGGAGGCCGCGGGCCACCGGATCATGAAGCTGAACATCGGCAACCCGGCCCCGTTCGGCTTCGAGGCGCCGGACGCCGTCCTGGCGGCGATGCACCAGCACCTGCCGCACGCGCAGGGCTACTCGGACTCCAAGGGCATCTACTCGGCGCGCACCGCCGTCTCGCAGTACTACGAGTCCCGGGGCATCCGGGACATCGGCGTGGACGACGTGTTCATCGGCAACGGCGTGTCCGAGATGATCACGATGGTCCTGCAGGCCCTGGTCGACGACGGCGACGAGATCCTCGTCCCCTCGCCCGACTACCCGCTGTGGACCGGCGCCACCACCCTGGCCGGGGGCCGGGCGGTGCACTACCGCTGCGTCGAGGAGGAGGGCTGGGAGCCCGATCTCGAGCACATCGAGTCCCTCATCACGGAGCGCACCAAGGGCATCGTCCTGATCAACCCGAACAACCCCACCGGCGCGGTCTACTCCCGCGCCGTGCTGCAGGGCATCGTGGACGTGGCCCGCCGCCACAACCTCGTCCTCATGGCGGATGAGATCTACGAGAAGATCACCTACGACGGCGCCCGCCACATCAACGCCGCCGGCCTGTCCGACGACGTGCTCACCCTGACGTTCTCCGGCCTGTCCAAGGCGTACCGGGTGGCGGGCTACCGCTCCGGCTGGGTGGCCGTGTCCGGGCCGAAGCACCGGGCCGCCGACTTCCTCGAGGGCCTGACCCTGCTGGCCAACATGCGGATGTGCGCCAACGTGCCGGCGCAGCACGCCATCCAGGTGGCACTGGGCGGCTACCAGTCCATCAACGACCTCGTCCTGCCCGGCGGTCGACTGCTCGAGCAGCGCAACCTCGCCCAGGACCGCCTGAACGCCATCCCCGGCGTGTCCGTGCAGCCGGCTCACGGCGCCCTCTACCTGTTCCCGCGGCTGGACCCGGAGGTCTACGCGATCGACGACGACGAGGCGTTCGTCATCGAGCTGCTGCGGGCGAAGAAGATCCTCGTCTCGCACGGCGGGGCGTTCAACTACCCGCACAGCGACCACTTCCGGCTCGTCACGCTGCCCAGCGTGAAGGACCTGAGCGTGGCCCTGGACCGCCTCGAGGACTTCCTCGAGGACTGGAGGGAGCGCCATGGCTGACACCCCGGCCACCGCGGCGGGCCGGCCCGCCCGCGCCACCGACGACGACGGCGTCTTCGACGCCCCCGCGCGGGAGCTGTTCGCCGCCCGCCGCGGGGACGAGGTCCGGGGCCCGGCCGACGTCGACGCCGCCGCGACGCCCGGCTACGGCGGGGACAAGGCGAAGGGCAAGAAGGACCTGGCCGCGCGCGGCCGGGCGCTCGCCGACCTGCAGGAGCTGCTGTTCGCCCAGTCGGTGCGCGACGCGCCCGTGGGAGAGGTGCCGTCCCTGCTGGTGATCCTGCAGGGCATGGACACCGCCGGCAAGGGCGGGATCATGCGCCACGTGATCGGGGCGATGGACCCGCAGGGCGTCCACCTGCACGCGTTCAAGGTGCCGACCCCGGAGGAGCGCGCCCACGACTTCCTGTGGCGCATCCGACCGCATCTGCCGCGGCCCGGCCTGGTCTCCGTGTTCGACCGCTCGCACTACGAGGACGTGCTCGTGCACCGCGTGCGCGGGCTCTCCCCGCTGGCCGAGGTGGAGGAGCGCTACGGGGCGATCCGCGAGTTCGAGGCGGCCGTGCGCGCCGCGGGGACGCGGATCGTCAAGGTGATGCTGCGGATCTCGCCGGAGGAGCAGGCCGAGCGCCTGCTGGCCCGCCTGGACGACCCCACGAAGCACTGGAAGTTCAGCGAGGGCGACCTCGACGACCGCGCGTACTGGGACCAGTACACGGACGCGTACCGGATCGCGATCGAGCGGACGGACACCGAGGACGCGCCGTGGTTCATCGTGCCGGCGGACCGCAAGTGGTTCGCGCGGCTGGCGGTGCAGCAGCTGATCATCGAGACCCTGCAGGGGATGGGGCTGGACTGGCCGAAGGCCGACTTCGACGTCGCGGCCGCCCGCCGTCGCCTGCTGGCGGGCTGAGCGCCGCCGTCGTCGCGCTGGGCGGGCAGTGGTGGCCGGACCTTGCCAAGCACGGGGTCGCGGTGAGTCGATGTACGGACACCGGGCGCCGCAGAGGCGCTCCGGATCCGATCCGAAAGGTGGACCCATGACTGAGAACGCCAACCAGAATGCCCCGCTGACCGGCAAGACCGTCGCGTTCCTCGCGACCAACGGCGTCGAGCAGGTCGAGCTGACCTCCCCGTGGGAGGCCGTGATCGCCGCCGGCGCGACCCCCGTGCTCGTCTCGCCGGAGTCCGGCACCATCACCGCGATGCAGTCCGACTGGGATCACGGCGAGTCCTTCGACGTGAACACGACGGTGAAGGACGCCAAGGCCGAGGACTTCGACGGCCTCGTGATGCCGGGCGGCACCCTGAACGCGGACGCCATGCGCGTCAACAAGGACGCCCAGGCGTTCGTGCGTGCCTTCTTCGAGCAGCACAAGCCGGTGGCGGCCATCTGCCACGCCCCGTGGACCCTGATCGAGGCCGGCGTCGTGGAGGGCCGCCGCCTGACCAGCTACCCGTCCCTGAAGACTGACCTGAAGAACGCGGGCGCCCAGTGGGTGGACGAGGAGGTCGTCGTGGACAACGGGCTGACCACCTCGCGCTCCCCGGACGATCTCGACGCCTTCAACGCCAAGGTCGTGGAGGAGCTGAGCGAGGGCAAGCACGAGGACCAGACCGCCTGACCGACGTCGGGCGCGAGTCGCGTGGGGGCGGGGGCCGGTGGCCCCCGCCCCCACCGTTTCCCGAACGAAAGCGGGGCGGAGGCCGCCGTTTCCCGAACGAAAGTGGGGGGGGGGCGTGGTCAGTCGACGTCGGGGGCGGCCTCGCCGCGCACCTGGTCGAGGCGGGCGCGGGCGCCGTCCAGCCAGGCCTGGCAGCGGTCGGCCAGCGCCTCCCCGCGTTCCCACAGGGCCAGGGACTCCTCGAGGCCGGCGCCACCGGCCTCCAGCCTCCCCACGGTCTCCATCAGCTCGGCGCGCGCCTGCTCGTAGCTCATCCGGGCCACGTCCGAGACGTCCGCGGAGGTGAAGCCCTCCACGCCGCTGGGGCGGCCCGGGTCCTGCGTCTGCTCCATGCCCTGTTCACTCATGCCTGTCGTGTCCTCTCGTGGGATGGGGTCGGGGTGGGCCGATGCGTCGCGACGACGTCCGCGGCGATCCGCCCGGCCGCCACGAGGATGTCGAGTCGGTCGTCCGTGGCGACCTGGTCCGCCTCGCGCACGACCTGTCCGGCGTGCTGGACCACGGCGTAGCCGCGGTCCAGGGTGCGCTGCGGGGACAGGGCACGCACGCGGGCGCGCAGCTGCGTGAGGGCGTCCTCCTCCCGGACGAGCCGATGGCCCAGGGCGGACCGGCCGCGCTCGCGCCACCGGTCCATCTCCTCCTGCCGGGAGTCCACCATCACGTGCGGGCGGGCCAGCACGGGCCGGGAGCGCAGGGCCGAGAGCCCCTCGGCCTCGGCGTGCACGCGGCGCTCGACGGCCGCGGCCAGCCGCAGGCGCGCGTCGGCGAGCCCGGCGGCCTCCTGGGCCGCGTCCGGGACGATCCGTTTGGCCGCGTCCGTGGGCGTGGAGGCGCGCAGGTCGGCGACGTCGTCGAGGACCGGGCGGTCCGCCTCGTGGCCGATCGCCGAGACGACGGGCGTGCGCGCCGCCGCCACGGCGCGCACCAGTGCCTCGTCCGAGAAGGGGAGCACGACCTCCTCGAGCGCGCCGCCGCCGCGGGCGATGACGATGACGTCCACGGCCGGGTCGGCGTCGAGTTCGGCGAGCGCGGCGGCCACCTGCCGCGGGGCCTCGGCGCCCTGCACGGCGACCTCACGGATCTCGAACTCGGCGGCGGGCCAGCGCAGCAGGGTGTTGCGCAGCACGTCCTTCTTCGCATCCGAGTCGCGGCCGGTGATGAGCCCGATCCGATGGGGGAGCAGGGGCAGGGGACGCTTGCGTGCGGGGGAGGTGAGCCCCTCCTCGGCGAGGGCCCGGCGCAGCAGCTCCACGCGGGCCAGCAGATCACCGAGGCCGACCGGGCGCATCTCCTGCACGTTCATGGACAGCCGCCCGGCCTTGAGCCAGAAGTTCGGCTTCACGCGCGCCACCACGCGGGAGCCCTGCTGGACGGTCCCGTCCAGGGTCATGGCGACGTTCCGCCAGGCGGTGAGCGGCAGGGAGACCTCCTCCTCGAGGTCCCGCATGGTCATGTAGACGTTGCCGCGGTTGTTCTTGAACTCGATGAGCTGGCCCTCGATCCACGTGGCGGGGGCGCGCTCGATGTGGGCCTTGAGGTTCTCGGAGAGCCGCCGCAGGGGCCACGGCCGCTCGGCGGAGGTCTCGCCCGCGCGGGCGGGCGCCGAGACGGGCACGTCCGACGCCGCCGGGGCGCCCTCGGTCAGGGGCTGGTCCATCCGGGTCCCTCCTGTCCGCGCCCGGTCCGCCCGGGCACGGGCCCACCGTACCGCCCTCGCCGGACGCGCAAGACGGAACCCGGGCGTCCCCCGGACCCGCCGCCGGCCCGGTCGGGGCGCTCAGACCGGGGAACATCCGGCCGGGATCAGTACGCTCGACGGGGTCGGAACGGAACGGAAAGGACCTCATGCGCACCACCCTCAGCTTCCTCGTCGCGGCCCTCGCGGGCCTGCTGGCGGCGCTCGCGACGGCCGGCGCCCTCGTCGACGAGGCGACGCACCGCCCGGAGCTGCTGCGCGGGGTGACGGAGCAGGTCGCGGTGGACCCCGAGGTCCGCGCCGCCGTGCCGGGGGTGATCGACGACGTCGTGCACGACGCCGTCCCCGAGCAGGTGCCGGGCCCGCTGGCCCAGACGGCCGAGGACCTGCTGCGCCCACTGGCCCAGCGCGTGGCGGACGACCCGCAGGTGGTGCAGGGCTGGTCCGACACCGCCGACGAGGCCCGGCGCGCCTGGCTCGCCCAGCTCGAGGACCCGGAGGGCGCGGACGAGCCCGGCTCGGGCGCGGACGTGACCATCCCGTTCGGTCCCGTCGCGCAGTCCGGGATCACCGCCGCCCTGGGCGACATCGAACGTGACCTGCGCGAGGACCGGTTCGACCTGCCCGGGCAGACGCTGCTGGAGACGATCGTGGGCGCGGACGTCGGCGACTGGGCCGCGGACACCCTGCTGGCGCCCCTGTACGACCGCGCCGCGCAGCTGCGGGACAGCACCGCGCTGCGCATGGACGCGCGCATCGACGCCCTGGCCGGCACGGATCGGGCCACCGTGCACCGCTGGGTGGACGCCTCCGCGCACTGGCGCTGGGCCGCCGCCGCCTCCGTGCTGGTGCTCGTGGGCGCCCTGCTGCTCGCCCCCCGACGACGGCGGGGCCTCGCCCTGGCCGTGGCGGGTGCGGTCGCCCTGGCCGGCGGGCTGATCGGCGGCGCCCGCCTGGGTCCGGACGCGATCCACCTCACGGCGCCCGAGGGGGCCTCCCCGGGGGTGGCCGCGTTCGTCCAGCAGATGGAGGAGGCCGCGGGCCCGGCGTTCGCGGCCGCCGTCGCCCCCTACCCCCAGACCCTGACCACCCTGGGCTGGATCGTGCTGGCCGCGGGCCTGCTGCTGGCCCTGGCGGAGCTGTGGGTCGCTCGGCGTGACCGGGTCCGTGCCGGCCGGGCCGGCGGTTCTCAGGCGGCGGGCCGCTCCCACACCGCGGCCGACGTCACGTCGCGCTGAGCCCGCGGCGAAGCCCGGGCCGGGTCGGCGCCCCGGCCGATAGCATGGAGGGCATGTCCGCTCCCTCCGTCTCCGCCCGTCCGTCCGCCGTCGGCCTCGGGATGCCGCAGGTCCCGCGCGTTCGTCGTTCCCGTGAGGAGGTGGAGGCGGCCGCGCCCGTGCCCGGTGAGAAGCGCGTGCTGCTGGCCGCCCCCCGTGGCTACTGCGCCGGTGTGGACCGCGCCGTCGTCGCCGTCGAGAAGGCCCTCGAGCACCACGGCGCCCCCGTGTATGTGCGCAAGGAGATCGTCCACAACCGGCACGTCGTGGACACCCTGACCGAGCGCGGCGTGGTGTTCGTCGACGAGCTGGACGAGGTGCCCGAGGGCGCCCTGACCGTGTTCTCCGCGCACGGCGTGTCCCCGGCCGTCGTCGAGGAGGCCGCCCAGCGCAACCTGCGCACCATCGACGCCACGTGCCCGCTCGTGACCAAGGTGCACCGCGAGGCCGTGCGCTTCGCCAAGCAGGACAAGCAGATCCTGTTGATCGGCCACGAGGGCCACGAGGAGGTCGAGGGCACGTTCGGCGAGGCGCCCGAGCACACCACGGTGATCAACGACGTCGCCGAGGCCCGCACCGTCCAGGTGGAGGACCCGGACAACCTGATCTGGCTCTCCCAGACCACGCTCTCCGTGGACGAGACCCTCGAGATCGTCTCCGTGCTGCGCGAGCGGTTCCCGAACCTGCAGGACCCGCCCTCGGACGACATCTGCTACGCCACCTCCAACCGGCAGGCGGCCATCAAGTCGATCTCGCCGGAGTGCGACCTGGTGATCATCGTGGGCTCGGCGAACTCCTCGAACTCGGTGCGCCTCAAGGAGGTCGCCGCGGAGTACGGGGCCTCCCGCGCCGAGCGCGTGGACTTCGCCAACCAGGTGGACGAGTCCTGGTTCGAGGGCGTGGCCACCGTGGGCCTGTCCTCGGGCGCGTCCGTGCCCGAGGTGCTGGTCCAGGAGGTGCTCGCGCTGCTGGCCGAGTACGGCTACGGGCAGGTGGACGAGGTGGTGACTGCCGAGGAGGA
Source organism: Micrococcus sp. Mcc28 (assembly GCF_024519775.1). Taxonomy (NCBI): domain Bacteria; kingdom Bacillati; phylum Actinomycetota; class Actinomycetes; order Micrococcales; family Micrococcaceae; genus Micrococcus; species Micrococcus sp. Mcc28. Next base: position 130,655 of record NZ_JALJRH010000007.1, read on the forward strand.
CATCATCTTCTCCCTGCCCAAGGAGCTGCGCGCCGAACTCAAGCGGGTGGGCGACGAGTCCCGCTCGCTCGGCGGACGCCGTCGCGACGCCGAGGCCTGACCGCGCCCCTCGTCTCCCCTCGCTGAGGCCCGCAGACTCGCCGTCACGACGCCGGCGTAGCGGCGCGTCTGCGGGCCTCGGCGTGCCCGGGCCTCGGCGTTCCGGGCCGGCGGGTGGTCAGGGACTCAGAGCCCGAAGACCCAGACGAGCAGGGTCATCGACGCGATGGAGATCAGCACGACGGCGATGATGTTCAGCCACACGCCGCCCTTCACCATCTGGCCGATGGTCACGTAGCCGGAGCCGTACGCGATGGCGTTCGGCGGGGTGGCCACGGGCAGCATGAACGCGCAGGTCGCGGCGAGGGCGACGGGCGCGGCCAGCATGAGCGGGGCGACGCCGGTGCCCAGGGCCACGCCGGAGGCGACCGGCAGGAACGTGGCCGCGGTGGCCGTGTTCGAGGTCATCTCGGTCAGCAGCAGGATGCCGACGGAGGCGATCACCACGAGCACCCACACGGGGATGTCACCGAAGCCCTTGACCTGCTCACCGAGCCACGTGGACAGGCCCGACTTGGAGAACTGACCGGACAGGGCCAGGCCGCCGCCGAACAGCAGGAGCACGCCCCACGGCAGGTCCTTCGCGGCCTCCCAGTCGAGGAGGCGCACGCCGCGCCCGGCCCCGCCACCGGCCGGCAGGAGGAACAGGATGAGTCCGACGACGATGGCGATGGCCGCGTCCGAGAGCAGCGGGGACTCCAGGTCCAGGACGTACTCGGAGATCAGCGGCACGGTGATCCAGGCCAGCGCGGCGAGGATGAAGACGGCGAGGACCTTGGCCTCGGGGGCGCTCATGCGGCCGAGGCGGGCCAGCTCGGTGGCGATCAGGTCGCGGCCGCCGGGGACCTCGTCGATCTCCGGGCGGAACAGCACGCGGGTGAGCAGGAACCAGCACGCGAAGAGCAGCACGACGGCGATCGGCACGCCGACCAGCATCCACTGGCCGAAGCCGATCTCCACGCCGTGCTCGGCGGCCATGTGGCCCGCGAGCAGGGTGTTGGGCGGGGTGCCGATGATGGTGCCGAGCGAGCCGATGGACGCGGCGTAGGCGATGCCGAGCATGAGCGCGGTGCCGAAGTTCGACTTCGTGAGGGAGCGGATCTCGGCTTGCGTGGGGGCCTCGCCGGACGTGGATGCGGGCGCGGCGGGGCGGTCGGCCTGATCGGCTGCCTCGTCCGCGGCCAGGGCGCCGTCCGTGCCGTAGCGCTGGACGAGCACGAGGATGGACACGCCGATGGGGAGCATCATCACGGCGGTGGCGGTGTTGGACACCCACATGGAGATGAACCCGGTGGCGATCATGAAGCCCAGGACGAGGTTCACGGTCCTGGCGCCCATGAACTTCAGGACGCCGAGCGCGATGCGCCGGTGCAGGTTCCAGCGCTGCATGGCCAGGGCGAGCATGAAGCCGCCCATGAACAGGAAGATGATGTTGTTGCCGTAGCTCGCGCCGACGGCGTCGAAGGTGATGCCGCCGTCGGACTCCTCGGCGGGCACGCCGAGCGGGAAGACGACGAGCGGCAGCAGGGCGGTGGCGGGGATGGGCAGGGCCTCGGTCATCCACCACACGGCCATGAGCACGGCGGTGGCGGCGACGAGGCGGGGCCAGACGCCGAGGTCGCCCGGCATCAGCAGGAACAGGGCGACGGCGAGCAGGGGGCCGGCCACGAGGCCGATGATGCGCTTGACGTTCTCGCCGCCGGTCAGCGGCTCGTCACGCATGCCCGGGGAGAGCTCGTGTTCGAACTCCTGGGCGGCCGCCCGGGGGTTGAAGCGGGAGACGTGCTCGTTGACGTTGCTCGGCGGGGGGGTCGATCGGGACTCCACGGGGCCTCCTCATCAAGTCAGGCCCTCGGCGCGGCCTGGCAATTCTCTGTGAGTTTCACGGTAGCAAGTGGCCTGGGACACGGAAAGACGACGTCGGGGCCGCGACGGCCCATCCGCCCGGCCCCGTTCACGCCTCCCGCGTCGACTCCGCCCGACGACGGCGCAGCTCGTCCTCCTCCACGCCCGCGACCAGTTCCGGGGCGGCCAGGGGCCGGGGCGCGGACTCGAGCGTGCGGATGTCCGGCGTGGGGGCCAGGCCCGGGTCGGCGTCGCGGAGGCGCCGGGCGGCGGGGAGCACGCGCGACTCGACGTTGCCGACGAGCTGGTTGTAGCGGTCCACGGCGGTCTTGAGGGAGCCGCCCATGCGGTCCAGGTGGGTGCCGAGCGTGCCGAGGCGCTCGTAGAGGTCCTTCGCGCTGGCCACCACAGTGTGGGCGTTCTCGGCCAGGGTGTCCTGCCGCCACGCGTAGGCCACGGACTTCAGGGCGGTCAGGAGGGAGACGGGGGCGACGAGCGCGACGTTCCGCGAGAACGCGTGGTCCAGCAGCCCGGGGTCCGCGTCCAGGGCCGCGGCCAGGAGCGACTCGGCGGGCAGGAAGCACAGGACCAGCTCGGGGGAGTGCTCGAGGCCGGCCCAGTAGGACTTCGCGGAGAGCTGGTCCACGTGGCGGCGCACGGCCGCGGCGTGCTGGGCGGCCAGCGCCTGGCGCCGCTCGTACGCCTCCTCGCCGGGCTCGTCCGCGAGGGCCTCGGCGGCCAGCGCGTCCCCGATGGGGGCCTTGGCGTCCACGGCCATGGCCTTGCCGCCGGGCAGGGACACCACGAGGTCCGGGCGGAGGCGCTCGCCGTCCTTGCCGGACAGCGTGGCCTGCTCCGTGAAGTCCACGTGGTGGAGCATGCCCGCCGCCTCCACGACCCGCCGCAGCTGCGCCTCGCCCCAGTGGCCCCGCGCGGAGGTGGACTTGAGGGTGGCCATGAGCGACGTGGTCTGGTTCAGCAGGTCACGGTCCGTGGCCGCGGCGGCGCGGAGCTGCTCCCCGAGCCGGCCGAACTGGGACGCCCGATCCCGTTCCAGCACGCTCACCTGCTCCTGGAGCGCCGCCAGCCGCTGGCCCAGCGGGGCGAGCGTGGACATCACCTGGGACTCCGCGCGTTGGCGTTCGGCGTCCTCGGCGCGCGCGGCCGTGAGCGCGCGCTGCTCCGCCCGGGCGGCCGCGAGCTCTTCTCGCGCCCCCTGGTGCTCGGTGCGCAGCGCGGCCAGCTCGGCCTGGGCCCGGCGGGCCTCCTCACCGCCGCCGGCCGCCCGGCGCCACATGAGCCACGCGCCCACCAGGGCACCCAGCACGAGTCCGAGGATGAGGGCGAGCAGCAGGCTGAGGATCTCCATGCCCCCACCCTCGCAGGCCGCAGGGACACGTTAGGCGGCGGCGCGCCGTCGTCGTGGTGGGCGGCTCAGCCGAAGAGCGGGTTGGGGCCGTTGGCCACGACCTGCGGGTCGCCGTCGACGCGGGCGGCGATGCCCGCCGCGGCCACGCCGGGCAGATACGGGAAGACCATGCGGGTCGAGGCCAGGGCGGCGGCGTCGAAGGCCTCCACCGCGACGGCCGGGCGGGGCCCGTCGGCCGTCTCGATCTCGCCGTCGAACACCGCCACCGCCCGCGTGGGGCGCGGGCTGATCTTCGCGACCGTGGCGGCCGCCTGCTCGGGCTCGAGGTCCGGGTGCTCCCACATGCCGCGCTGGCCGTCGGCGGTGACGGCGAGGATCGTGGGGGCGAACACGGGCTGCCGGCCGAGCGTGTCGAACACGTGCTCCACCGCGAGGCTGATCAGCGGCAGCAGCTCGCCGCCGGGAGGCGTGGGGGTCGGTCCGGTGGGCGTCGGGGTGCTCATGGGGCCGAGGCTACCGGCCCTGTCCGACGGCGCCCACCCGCGCCTAGCGTGAGCCCATGCAGCTCACCATCGCCCCCGGGGACATCACGGCCACGCACGCGGACGCCGTCGTCAACGCCGCCAACTCCACCCTGCTCGGCGGCGGAGGCGTGGACGGCGCCATCCATCGGCGCGGCGGTCCCGAGATCCTGGCCGAGTGCCGCCGCTTGCGCGAGACCGACCTGCCGGAGGGGCTGCCCGCCGGGCAGGCCGTGGCGACGACGGCGGGGCGCCTGCCCGCGCGCTGGGTCATCCACACCGTGGGCCCGGTGTGGGCCAAGACGATCGACAAGTCCGACACCCTCGCCTCGTGCTACCGCGAGTCCCTGAAGGTGGCGGCCGGGCTCGGCGCCCGGACGGTCGCGTTCCCGGCGATCTCCGCGGGGATCTACGGGTGGCCCATGGAGGACGCGGCGCGGATCGCCGTCGAGACCTGCCACGCGATGGCGGACGAGGTGGGCGGCACCGTGGACGAGGTGCTGTTCGTGCCCTACGGGAAGGAGGCGGAGACGGCGTTCCGGACCGCCCTGGACAGGGTTGAGCGGGACTGACTCAACTCCGTGGAATACCCCGTGGGGGGACGGCGTTGCACAGGACAGTCGCCGCTCAACCGGAGCGGCCCGCCCTGCATGAGGAGTGATCGACCATGGCTCGTCCCATTGATCCGTTCCGCGAGATGGAGCGCCTGATGACCGGCTTCGCCCGCACCTCCGGCGCCGCCTCCATGCCCATGAACCTCTACCGCGAGGGCGACGTGTTCGTCGCCGAGGTGGAGCTGCCGGGCGTGGACCCGAGCTCGATCGACGTGGACGTCGAGGAGCGCACGCTCACCGTCCGCGCCGAGCGCAAGGAGGCCCCCGCCGGGGAGGACCGTCGCTGGCTCACCAAGGAGCGTCCGGCCGGCACCTTCGCCCGCCAGCTCAACCTCGGCCAGGGCCTGGCCCTGGACAAGATCGAGGCCGACTACAGCGACGGCGTGCTGCTGCTGACCATCCCGGTGGCCGAGCAGGCCAAGCCGCGCAAGATCCAGGTCAAGCACACCGGCTCCGCCGCCCAGGTGGAGGGCGAGGCCGTAGAGGGTGAGGCAGTGGAGGGCTCCGCCGTCGAGGCCACCGGCGAGTGATCGTCCTCTGACGGAGCCGCGGCCGGCGTGACCGGCGCGCGGCCCGCCCCCCGAACGCAGATGCGGCGGGCCCCCCCGGGGCCCGCCGCATCTGCGTGGTGGTCAGGCGCGGTCGGCCAGGATCAGCTGCGCTGCCTTCTCACCGATCATGAAGCACGTGATGTTGGGGTTCACGGTCACGTGCTCGGGCATCACGGAGGCGTCGGCCACGCGCAGGCCCGTCACACCCTTGACCCGCAGGCGGGCGTCCAGGGGACTCATGGGGTCGTCGTCGGTGCCCATGCGCACCGAGCCCACCGGGTGGTACACGGTGTTGTGGGTCCGCTTCACGTAGTCGGCGATCTCCTCATCGGTCTGCACGTCCACGCCCGGGGCCAGTTCGCGCCCCGCCCACGCCGCCGTGGCCGGCTGGGAGACGATCTCCCGGGCCAGCCGGATGCCGGCCACCGCGACGGCCATGTCATGGCCCTCCGGGTCGGTGAAGTAGCGCGGGTCCACGGCCGGCTTGTCCCGGTAGTCGTTGGAGCGCAGGCGCACGGTGCCGCGGACCTTGGCGTGGGGTGGACCCGGTGGCCCTGCGGTCGCGGCTGTCGTCCTCTGGTCGGCAGACACAGGTGTGCTTACTCTCGACGGGGTCTGGGCGGCCCGTCCACCCGACGGATCGGTCATCTGGGCGGGGATGCGTGCTGGGCGGTGAGGGTCTCTGGGTTCCGTGGGCGCGTGGGGGCGGGGGCTGGGGCTGCCGGGCCCCGTGGCCGCTGGGCCTCTGGGTTCCGTGGGCAGGAGAGCGAAGGTTTCTGCCCCCGGAAGCGAAAACCCTGCCGGTTCTGCCCCCGGAACAGGGGAGAGCGCGCTTTCTGCCCACGGAGCGGGCGGGGCTGCCGGTTCTGCCCACGGAACGGGGCCGGTGCGGGACGCCTCCGCTGCGGTGGGCCCGCCGGTAGACTGCCGGACTGTGGCTTTGACTATCGGATTCGTGGGACTGCCCAACGTGGGCAAGTCGACCCTGTTCAACGCGCTGACGCGCCAGACCGTGCTCGCGGCGAACTACCCGTTCGCGACGATCGAGCCGAACGTGGGCGTGGTGAACCTGCCGGACGAGCGCCTGCCGCAGCTGGCCGAGATCTTCGGATCCGAGCGGATCCTGCCGGCCACGGTGTCCTTCGTGGACATCGCCGGCATCGTCAAGGGCGCCTCCGAGGGGGAGGGCCTGGGCAACCAGTTCCTGGCGAACATCCGCGAGGCCCACGCGATCGCGCAGGTGGTGCGCGCGTTCGACGACGGCGACGTCGTCCACGTGGACGGCAAGGTGGACCCGGCCTCGGACATGGAGACCATCAACACCGAGCTGATCATCGCGGACATGCAGACCGTGGAGAAGGCGATCCCGCGCGTCGAGAAGGAGGTCAAGGGCAAGAAGAAGGAGCCCGCCGACCTCGAGGCGCTCCAGGCCGCGCTCGCGGTGCTGGAGCGGGGCGAGACGATCTTCGCCGCGAAGGACAGGGACAAGCTGGACATGGACCGGCTGCGCGAGCTGAGCCTGCTCACCGCCAAGCCGTTCATCTACGTGTTCAACTCCGATGAGGGCGTGCTGGGGGACGAGGCCAGGCAGCAGGAGCTGCGCGATCTGGTGGCCCCCGCCGACGCCGTGTTCCTGGACGCCAAGCTCGAGTCTGACCTCGTGGAGCTCTCCGAGGACGAGGCTGCCGAGATGCTGGAGATGGCCGGGCAGGACGAATCAGGGCTGGACCAGCTGGCCCGTGTGGGCTTCTCCACCCTCGGCCTGCAGACCTACCTGACGGCCGGGCCGAAGGAGACTCGCGCGTGGACCATCCCCGTCGGTGCGACCGCTCCGGAGGCCGCCGGCGTCATCCACACCGACTTCCAGCGCGGCTTCATCAAGGCAGAGATCGTGAGCTTCGATGACCTGATCGCGGCCGGCTCCATGGCCGACGCCAAGGCCGCCGGCAAGGTGCGCATGGAGGGCAAGGACTACGTCATGAAGGACGGCGACGTGGTGGAGTTCCGGTTCAACGTTTGAGGTTGGGGCACCCTAAGTCGGGTGAGCACGTAAGCCCCGCTATGTGGCGACAGAGGATTGGCAGGCGCACGATAGGGGCAAGCGGTAGTGCTCCGGCTGACGCAGGGACGTTTAGGTGCCACCCCGCGAGCGTTCGGGAGGCTGTCGCCCAATGTATCGGCCGACAATCCGTCTGTACGTCCTCAAGAAGGCCGAGTGATGGGCGACAACTCCGTACTTCAGTCAGCATCAGTCACGTCGATATTTAATAACACGAAATGAAGGGTGGCGAACCGTGGCGTTAAAGAAATCTGACCTCTACAGCTCTCTGTGGAAGTCGTGTGATGAGCTGCGCGGCGGAATGGACGCGAGCCAGTACAAGGACTACATCCTGACGCTGTTGTTCGTGAAGTACGTATCGGATAAGGCCAAGGTCGACAAGAACAGCCTCATCGAGGTGCCCGTGGGCGGATCGTTCGACGACATGCTCGCCGCCAAGGGCGACGCTGAGATCGGTGACAAGTTCAACAAGATCATCGGCAAGCTCGCCGAGGCGAACAACCTGCGCAACGTCATCGACCAGGCCGACTTCAACGCTCCCGAGAAGCTCGGCAACGGCAAAGAGATGGTCGACCGGCTGTCGAAGCTGGTGACGATCTTCGCTGACCTCGACTTCCGCGGTTCGCGCGCCGAGGGCGACGACCTCCTTGGCGACGCCTACGAGTACTTGATGCGCCACTTCGCCACCGAGTCAGGCAAGAGCAAAGGCCAGTTCTACACGCCGGCTGAGGTGTCGCGCATCCTTGCCAAGGTCGTCGGCATCGGCAAGGACACTAAGCAAGACGAGACCGTCTACGACCCGGCCTGCGGCTCGGGGTCGTTGCTGCTCAAGGCCGCGGCTGAGGCGCCGCGTGGCATAACCATCTACGGCCAGGAGAAAGACAACGCTACCTGGGCGCTCTCGAAGATGAACATGATCCTGCACGGCAACGAGATTGCCGACATCCAGAAGGGTGACACTCTCACCAGTCCGCAGTTTACGCACGGCAATCAACTCGACACCTTCGACTACATCGTCATGAACCCTCCGTTCTCGGTGAAGTCGTGGCGCAACGGGCTCGACCTCGAGTACGGACGCTTTGAGTACGGCACTCCCCCAGAAAAGAACGGCGACTACGCGTTCCTGCTGCACGCCCTGACCTCGCTGAAGTCACGTGGTAAGGCGGCAATCATCCTGCCGCACGGCGTCTTGTTCCGCGGTAACGCAGAGGCCGCCATCCGTACCAAGCTGCTCAAACAGGGCTTTATCAAGGGCATCATCGGGCTGCCGGCCAACCTGTTCTACGGCACCCCTATCCCCGCCTGTGTCGTTGTGCTCGACAAGGAGAACGCCCAGGCGCGAACCGGCGTCTTCATGATCGATGCATCCAAGGGCTTCATCAAGGACGGCAACAAGAACCGCCTGCGCGACCAGGACATCCACAAGATTGTCGACACCTTCAACCGTCAGGTCGAGATCGACCGCTTCTCACGCATGGTGCCGATGGCCGAGGTCGCCGATCCCAAGAACGACTACAACCTCAACATCCCGCGCTACATCGACTCATCCGAACCCGAAGACCTGCAGGACCTCAACGCCCACATCCACGGCGGCATCCCGAACCACGACCTCGACCTGCTGAGCGCCTACTGGGACGCCTTCCCATCGCTGCGCGACCAGCTGTTTGTTGCCAACCGCCCCGGTTACTCCGACCTCACGCTTGGTGTCGCTCAGGTGCAGCAGACGATCCTCGACTCGGCGGAGTTCAAGAGCTTCAAGGACAGGGCGCGCGGCCACGTCGTGCAGTGGTTCGAGACGCACCGCGAGGCGCTCGAAACGATCAACGCCGGGACGGTGCCGAACCACCTGATCACCATGCTCGGCGATGACCTTCTCAAACGGTTCAAGCCCGTCGCGCTGCTCGATGAGTATGCTGTGTACCAGCAACTCATGAGCTACTGGCACGAAACGATGCACGACGATGTATCGCTGATCATGAGCGAAGGATGGCTCGACGCCGCCAAGCCACGGCTGGCCATCGCCGACAAGGAGCGAAAGCTCGCCGAGGAGCCTAACCTGACCATCGGCACCGGCAAGACCGCCAAGAAGTACAAGATAGATCTCATACCGCCTGCATTGGTCGTGGCGCGGTACTTTGCCGCTGAGCAAGCCAAGGTCGACACGCTCAACGCGGACCTCGAATCAGCGTCGGCCGCTGCAACCGAGCACGCCGAGGAACATGGTGTCGACGAGGCATTGCTAGCCGAAGCCACCAACGACAGGGGTGCGTACACCAAGCAGCTCCTCACCGCTGTCGTGAAAGACGCGAAGGCTTTCCACGATACTGAGACGCTGACTTGCGCCAACGCAGCGCTAAAGCTCGTCAACGCCGAAGCTGCGGCTAAGAAGGCAGCCAAGGATGCTCAGGTCGCGCTCGACGCCGCCACGCTCAAAAAGTACAGTGACCTGACCGAGGAAGACATCAAGTCCCTCGTACTCGACAACAAGTGGCAGAAAACGATTAACCGTCGCGTAGCTGGCGAGGTAGACGCACTAACCTTCGATCTCGTCGCGCGGATCCAGCAGCTTGGTGAACGGTATTCATCAACAATTGGAGCTCTTGATGACGAACTCGCGAAGCTCGAATCCAGGGTAACAAAGCATCTGTCCGACATGGGGATTGCAGGCTGATGGTCACTGATTCCGAATGGCATGATTCTACGATCGGCGCATTGGCATCAGTCTCGCGTGGTGCATCTCCTCGACCCATCGCATCGTCGAGATGGTTCGACAGCGGCAGCGACATTCGTTGGGTGCGAATTGCTGATGTGAACCGATCAGACGGGCGCACGCTCCTCGCCACCACTCAGGCACTTTCGCCAGAGGGAGTTGCTCGAAGCCGCTACCTTGATCCAGGAACGTTGATCATGAGCATTGCCGCCACTGTCGGTATCCCAGTGATTACAGGAGTGCCGGCCTGTATCCATGACGGTTTCGTCGCCTTAGAAAATTTAAAGATCGATCAGCGGTTTCTGCTCTACTTGTTGAAGGCGTCGGAAGGTAAGCTACGCGAATCCGGGCAGTCTGGATCGCAGATGAACGTGAATACAGGCATTGTGAAGGGGTTGCATGTCCGTATCCCAACTGCACCGAGGGAACAAGAGCGTATCGCTGACGCACTATGGGACATTGACGATCTGATCGCCACCCTCGAGCGTCTCATCGCCAAGAAGCAGGCGATCAAGCAGGGCATGATGCAGCAACTCTTGACCGGCCGCACCCGCCTCCCCGGCTTCGCAAGTGAATGGGCCTTGCGCAGGATCGGGGACTTCGCTCAGGTGAAAGCGGGAGGGACACCCTCTACCCGGGAACATAGGTACTGGGGCGGTGACATACGCTGGATGAGTTCCGGCGAGATTCACGCTAAGCGCGTTTATGAGGTTGAGGGCCGAATCACCGCTGATGGATTGGCGGAGTCCGCAGCCCAACTTCTCCCCACGGGAACGGTCCTGATGGCGCTTGCCGGCCAAGGCAAGACCCGCGGCACCGTTGCGGTATCTCGAGTCGCCCTGTCGACGAATCAGTCCATTGCGGGAATACTTCCGAGCGGCACGCACGACCCTGACTTTCTTTACTACAACCTTGACGCGCGCTACGTCGAACTGCGTGGTGAATCCTCGGGCGATGGAGGTCGCGGAGGGCTCAATTTGACGATCATCAAGAACCTCGAGGTCTCGATGCCGTCCCGACGCGAGCAGAGTGCGATCGCGCGAGTGCTGACCGACGCTGATGACGAAATCGACCTGCTAAAGCGCCGACTGGCCAAAGCTCGTGACATCAAGACTGGCATGATGCAACAGCTTCTGACCGGACAGGCCCGCTTGGACGCAGGGGGTGTGTCATGAACGTCGAGTGGGCGGTCCAGCAACTGGACAACTTCATCAAGGCCACTTCGGTGACGTATGTCCCTTCCCCCCGGGCACGATCGGTTTTCACAGTTACAAGACTGCTGCGCCCGAGGACGATATCCTCAAGCAGGCCCAGGTTGTCGAGCAGATACTCGACCGGGTGGTGGGTGGTTGGCGCGGCTCAATCGAGAAGAAAGACCGCCAGAAGTGGTCAGTTCACTACGAGGCGTCGATCAGAGCGCGCGAGGCGTTGGTTCGTGCTGAGGAGGTGCGGGCGAACCTCGGCGACGACGCCCCGGATCTGTCAGCCGCTGAGCTGCACCCGTGGATCTGGAGCGGTGCCAAGTCGTTGTGGCAGTCCGGGCACTACCGTGAGGCTGTCGAGGGCGCCATCAAGAAGCTGAACGCCGAGACTCAGAACAAGGTGGGACGCCGCGACGTCAGCGAGACCGACCTGTTCAAGCAGGCGTTCTCGATGGAGCATGCCAAGCCCGGGAAGGCTCGGCTCCGTCGAATGAAGGACGACGGCAGCGACACATACAAATCTGTCCAGCGGGGTGCGATGACCTTCGCAGAAGGCGTGTTTGCGGGTATCCGTAATCCATTGACGCATGAGTCAGACCAGGAACTGTCAGAGCAAGAAGCGCTGGAGTATCTGGCTGCGCTGAGTGTTCTCGCACGGTGGGTTGACCAGTCTCAGACGGAGGAATCAGTATGAGTAACGTCGGCCAGATCGAACGCAAGACACAGGACCGCGTCGTCCGGCTGTTCGCGGAGCAGCTCGGGTACGACAACCAGGGCAACTGGGAGTATCGCCAGGGCAACTCGAACATCGAAGAGGCGCTGCTCACCCAGAGCCTGAAGGCGCGCGGCTACTCCCACCTCCTGATCTCTCGCGCCATCGATCAACTCAAGAAGGCCGCAGCGGTCAGCGCTGGCCACGACCTGTATGAGGCAAACCGCAAGGTCTACGAACTGCTGCGTTACGGCGTCAAGGTGAAGCCGAGCGTCAGCGACCCGACGGTCACGGTCTGGCTGATCGACTGGAGCGATCCGAACGCCAATCACTTTATCGTGGCCGAGGAAGTCACGGTGCTCGGCCAGCACACCAAGCGGCCCGACGTCGTGCTCTACGTCAACGGCATCGCCTTCGCCACCATCGAGCTGAAGCGCTCGTACGTGAGTGTCTCAGAAGGCATTCGGCAGACACTCGGCAACCAGGACAAGCAGTTCATCCGGCCGTTCTTTTCGACGGTGCAACTGGTGTTTGCTGGTAACGACGTCGAGGGCCTGCGCTACGGAGTCATCGATACGCCCGAGAAGTACTGGCTGGCATGGAAGGAACCGTCCGACGTCGCTGGTGCGCTTGACCGCGCGCTGCTGCAACTGTGCAACAAGGTTCGCTTTCTCGAACTGATCCACGATTTCACCGTCTTCGACGCTGGCGTGCGCAAGACGGCTCGGCACAACCAGTTCTTCGGCGTGTCGGCCGCTCGTGAGCGAATCGCCACGCGTGAGGGCGGCATCATCTGGCACACTCAGGGGTCGGGTAAGAGCCTGACCATGGTCTGGCTGGCCAAGTGGATCCGCGAACATCAGGACGATGCGAGGGTCCTGCTGATCACAGACCGCACGGAACTCGACGAGCAGATCGAGGATGTTTTCAAGGGTGTCAACGAGCAGATCTATCGCACCAAGAGCGGCGCGGACCTCGTCGACACGCTTAACAAGAGCCAGGAGTGGCTCATCTGCTCACTCGTCCACAAGTTCCGCGCCGCTGGCAGCGACAAGGACCAGGACGAGGCGGCGGGTGGCTTCATCAAGGAGCTGAGCGCCTCGATCCCAAAGGACTTCTCCGCCAAGGGCAACCTGTTCGTCTTCGTCGACGAAGCTCACCGCACCCAGTCTGGCAAGATGCACATTGCCATGAAGCAGTTGCTACCGGGCGCCATGTTCATCGGCTTCACCGGCACGCCGCTACTCAAGGCGGACAAGGCCACCAGCATCGAGACGTTCGGCTCGTTCATCCACACCTACAAGTTCGACGAAGCGGTCGCGGACGGCGTGGTGCTCGATCTGCGCTACGAAGCCCGCAACATCGACCAGCACCTGACCAGTCCGAAGAAGATCGACCAGTGGTTTGACATCAAGACCAAGGGCATGACCGACCTCAGCAAGGCCGAACTCAAGAAGCGCTGGGGCACGATGCAGAAGGTCGTCTCCAGCGAGCCCCGAGCCAAGCAGATCGTCGACGACATCCTGCTCGACATGGAAACCAAGCCCCGCCTGATGAACGGGCGCGGCAACGCCATGCTGGTCGGCGCCAGCATCTACCAAGCGTGCAAGTTCTACGACCTGTTCGTAGCCAGTGGCTTCAAGGGCAAATGCGCCATCGTGACCAGCTACGCGCCTAACGCCAGCGACATCTCCAAGGAAGACTCCGGCGAGGGTAAGACCGAGAAGATCCGCCAGTACGACACCTACCGCAAGATGCTGGCTGACTACTTCGACCAGTCGGAAGACTTCGCCGTCACCCGAGTCGAGGAGTTCGAGAAGGCGGTCAAGAAGCAGTTCGTCGAGAACCCAGGCCAGATGCGCCTGCTGATCGTTGTCGACAAGCTGCTGACCGGCTTCGATGCACCGAGCGCCACCTACCTCTACATCGACAAGAAGATGCGCGACCACGGGCTGTTCCAAGCCATCTGCCGCGTCAACCGACTCGACGGCGACGACAAGGACTACGGCTACATCGTCGACTACCAAGACCTGTTCAACTCCCTCGAGGACGCGATCACCGACTACACCTCGGGTGCGCTCGACGGGTACGAGAAGAAGGACATCGAGGGTCTGCTCTCCGACCGTATTGAGAAAGCGCGCCAGGATCTGGACGAGGCGGTGGAAGCTGTGCGGGCGCTCGTTGAACCGGTGCCGAATCCGAAGAACACGGTCGACTACTTGCGCTACTTCGCGACCGTTGACGGCGACGGAAAGCTGCTGAAGAACAACGAGCAGAAGCGCGTTGCCTTCTACAAAGCCGTCACTGCCGTCAGTCGCTGCTACGCCAACCTCGCCAACGAGATGACCGAAGCCGGCTACACCGACGCCGAGGCTAAGGCCATCAAGCGCGAGGTCGCTCACTTCGTCGCCGTGCGCGCTGAGGTCAAGCTCGGTGCTGGTGAGGATGTCGACTTCAAACAGTACGAAGCTGGTATGCGCCATCTCCTCGACACATACATCCAGGCCGATGACTCCGAGGTGGTGTCCGAGTTCGATAACGTCGGACTGGTCGACCTCATCGCCAAGCTCGGAGCCGGAGCCATAGATAAGCTACCGCCCGGCATCAAGAAAGATCCCGAGGCCGTCGCTGAAGCGATCACCAACAACATGCGAAAGGTGATCATCGATGAGCACGCCACCAACCCGGCGTACTACGACAAGATGAGTGCCCTTCTCGACTCGATCATCGAGGCTCGCCGCAAGGCCGCAGTCGACTACAAGCAGTACCTCGCGTCACTGCTCGATGCAGCGAAGCAACTCGGCAGCAAGGGATCGAACCAGTCGTACCCGGAGTGGGTACACAACGGAGCCCAGCGAGCCCTCGTTGACTTCCAGTTTGCTGACCCAGCCCACCCAATCCAGGTCGATGCCGCAGTCCGGACCTCAAAGCCACACAACTGGGTCGGCAACGCCATGAAGGAAAAGGTCGTACGCCGCGCCATCGCTCAGGTTCTCCCTGACGGATTTGACCGCCTCGAGGAGCTGTTCGATCTTGTGAAAGCCCGCGATGAGTACCACTAAGGCCTACCTGACCGTCCGCGGGATCGATATTGATGTTGTCTATAAGGACATCAAGAACCTGCACATCGGCGTCTACCCGCCACTCGGCCGGGTCCGAGTGGCTGCTCCAACTCGCCTCGGCGACGATGCCGTACGCTTGGCCGTTATCAAGCGCTTGCCGTGGATCAAGCAGCAGCGTCAGCAGTTCAAGGACGCCGAGCGGCAATCCGAGCGCGAGATGGTCACGGGAGAGTCACACTATGTCTGGGGTATCCGGCGTCGTCTGAAGATCGTTGAGCGTCCGGGACGGATGCACCTCGAGGTCGACGGTGACCGCCTCGTGCTCTACGCGGCACCCGGTGCCGATTCTGAACGTCGCCGCACCGCGCTCGATCACTGGTATCGCGAGCAGCTGCGTCATGCTCTGCCCGAGGTCATCGCGATGTGGGAGGCCAAGCTTGGCCTGTCAGTACCGAGGTGGGGCATTCGTCGTATGAAGACGAAGTGGGGATCGTGCAACCGCGAGACCCTGCGTATCTGGTTCAACGTCGAGTTGGCCAAGAAGCATCCGGACTGTTTGGAATATATCGTCGTCCACGAGATGACGCACTACCTCGAACGGGGACATGGAGAACGGTTCACGAAGCTCATGGATCGGCAACTCCCCGACTGGCGAAGGCGCCGCGAGCAACTGAACCGCGAACCGTTGGCTGAGGAGGCGTGGGGGACTGACTGCTGCACGATCAGGTGATGATGCGAAATGAGCTATCTGCGCAGCAGTCCAGTTCCCACCCGGTTGGCGACCTTGGAGGCTTGAGCGATCGGCGCGCGCCTCACGAAGAACCCTGCCACCGCATCTCAGCCGACTGGGCCGGCCGTTGTGCGCCGCGGTTGATGGCTTTCGATGGGAAGGAAGGGCTCCCTACGGCTTTACGCGGAGGCTCCGTTCAGTCCTCCGCGTGCCGCGTGTACCCGTAGGTGTCGGTCTGGGTCTCGTTGATCCAGATCTCAGCCTCCTGGCGGGGATCGTCCGGATGCTCCACGCGCAGGGTCCGACCGTAGGCCTCGTCCACGAGGGCCACGCGGAACCCGGCCCCCTCCAGCGGCTCCTTCAAGGACCCCACATCCGCGGCCTCAAAGGCCACCACCGTGGACTCCTCCTGGCCGATGTGGACTCCCACGATCCCGTCGCCGACGAGGTCCGCCCAGTCGCCACTGTCCGACGTGAGCCGCCTCTGCAGCCCCCGGCCCGCGAGCATCTGTGCGGTCTCCTCGACCTGCGGCGTGCATAGCAGCGGGGCCACCTGAACGGAGCTGCTCTTCACCGGCAGCTCGCCTGTGACCTCCTCGAGGCCGAACTCCACGCCGGGGGATTCTCCGGAGGCGACCGAGAGCCTACCGCCGGCGAACTCGGCCAGGTGAGTGCCGTCGTCGTGTGTGGACACCGAGGCGCCGAGCGCCTTCAGCAGGGCGATCCACCGCTCCGTATTCGGGGTGGTGATGACAGGGTGCACGATCATGACTGCTCCTTCTCCAGGTACTCGGTCAGCGCCTTCTCCACGAGGGCGGACAGGCTGGTGGTCTCATCCACGGCACGGTGCTTCACCCGTGTGACGAGCTCGCGCGGCAGATAGACGTTGAACTGGGACTTCTCGGCCATGGATAGTATGCTAGCACGCTAGTTGGCGGGGTGGGTGCTGCACTGCAGCGGAGCCTCGGCTGCTGCGGTGACGGTCGCCATGGGGCCGCAGGCTGTTCGAACCCGCGACTCCATCCTCGTGGTGCCTTGCCGCGCGACGCACAGGCTGGGACGAGCAGGCCGGCATCGATCTGCCGTGCGGCGGCCTCCATGCCCAGACCCCGCTTGTAGGGGTTCTTCACCTCGCCCGCCGGGCCGATCGAGCGGGGCGACCACAGGCGTACGGATCCTTAAGGAGGAGCTGGATGGGGAGGGAGGGGGCCTGCTCATCCGGCTCGAAGACCGGGCGAGGAGCACTGCTGCGAAGGGCTGAAGTCCCGCAGGGACTTCTGCCGGCACCGTCCAGACCAGAGCTCGCCGCGCCTCACCGCCGGTTCTCAGAACAGCGGCCAAGGCACGGTCGGCGTCAGCCCGCTCGGGGCAGGGAAGATCCCGTCGTCGAGCAACCGGGCACAGCGTCCGGCGAGGGCGCCGATCTCCTCGGCACTGAGCAGCTCCGCCAGCCCCCGCCCCAGTTCACCGCCGAGCCCCGGGCCTACCCGGCCGACGCCGTCGCGCTCCTCCTCGCTCAGCGCCTCACCGATCCATCCCCACACCACGGTGCACAGCTTGTCCTCCACATGGAAGGTCAGCCCGTGGTCCACCCCGTAACGGTGCCCGCCGGGCATGGCGAGGATGCGCGCGCCCTTGCGGTCGACGTTGTTGACGATCACGTCGAACACCGCCATCCGGCGCAGCGCAGGCGTGTCCCCGTGGGCCAGGGCCAGCCGATTCCCGTCCTCGTCCTCGCCCTCCTCACCGTGTGAGCCCGGCGGGGGAGCAGGCCATCACCAGCCGCCCGACGTCGCGGGCGGTCGCGGTCAGGTCCTCTGCCGTACGGCGGATCGCTGTCGCCAGGTCCTGGGGGCCGCGACCAATGGGCACGATCGCGGTGATGCCCTCGTCATAGAGGGTGTCCGCGTCCTGGCCCACGGAGCCGGCGAGGACGATCACCGGGATCGCACGGCCGGCTGCGCGCACGGCCTGGGCCACGCCGATTGGCACTTTCCCGGCCAAGGACTGGCCGTCGATGCGCCCTTCGCCGGTGATGACGAGGTCAGCGGTCTTCACGAGGTCGTGGAAACCCGCCGTCTCGAGGACGACGTCGATACCCGACTTCAAGGTGGCCCCGATGAAGGCGTGCAGGCCACCGGCGAGACCCCCCGCCGCTCCCGAACCGGGGAGCGCGTCGATCGCCACCCCGAGGTCTCGCTCGACGATGCCCGCGAGATGGACCAGTCCGGTATCCAGGCTCGCCACTGATGCAGGATCCGCCCCCTTCTGGGGGCCGAACACGTGGGCTGCACCCTGCGATCCCGTGAGGGGGTTGCTGATGTCGCACATCACCTCCACGTCGACGTCGCGGAGCCGGTCTCGTGCCGGGGCGGAGTCGATCCGCGCGATCCGGGTGAGGGTGTCGCCGGTCGGGATGAACTCCTCGCCCGCAGCGTCGAGGAACCGGACGCCGAGGGCTGCGGCAGCGCCCGTGCCGCCGTCTGTCGTGGCGCTCCCGCCGGCCCCGACGATGACTCTGCGCGCGCCAGCGGACACGGCGTCGAGGATCTGCTCGCCGATCCCGAACGTCGTCGCCCGTCCCGTGTCCTCGCGTCCGGAGGTGAGAGGGAGCCCGGCACATGAGGCGGTCTCCACCACCGCCACGTCTGGGTCGATCAGTCCGTAGTGGACAGACACGCGTTCGCCGTAGAACACCCCGCAGACTGTCGCGGATCGCAAAACGCCCCCTGCGGCAGCCACGAAGGCCTCGACGGTGCCCTCCCCGCCGTCGGCGATGGGCACCACGAGGACCTCGGCGTCGGTGACCGACGCGAGACCCGCCGCGATCGCGGAGCCCGCCTCCCGCGACGACAGGGCCCCCTTGAACGAGTCTGGGATGACGATGATGCGCTGCACGCGTGGATCTCCTAGGTCAGGTGACGGGGTCAGATGAGGACGAGGCCGAGGATCCAGATGAACACGATGGAGGTGAGCCCCATCAGGAGCGTGACCATCGTCTGGGTGCGGTAACCCTGCGAGGGCGTCATGCCGCTGAAGTTGGTGACCACCCAGAAGTACGAGTCGTTGGCGTGGGAGACGGTCATGGCGCCGGCTGCAATGGCCATGACCACGAGCGCGCTGGCCACCGGGGTCTCGAAGCCCAGTGCGGGCATCATCGGGAACACCATGGCCGACGTGGTCGTGAGTGCCACTGTGGAGGAGCCCTGCGCGGTCTTCAGGACGGCGGAGACGAGGAAGGGGAAGAACAGTCCGATGACCGACAACTGCGCAGCGTTGCTCTCGATGAAGGTGACGAGGTCGGTGGCGGCGATGACGCGCCCCAGCACACCGCCGGCCGCCGTGATGAACAGAATGGGGCCGACGACCCGGAGGGTCTCCTCTGTCAGGTCGTAGAACGTCTCACCCCGGCGCACGCTGAACAGCACGCCGACTGCACAGAGGGTGCCGACGGCGAGCGCGATCATCGGCGTGCCGAGGAATCGGGCGAAGTCCCCCGCGGGGCCGGTCCACTTCAGGACGGATGCGAGCGAGCCGAGAGCCATGAGCAGGATGGGGACGATGATGGGCGCGAAGGACGCAGCCGTCCCAGGCATCCGCCCGTAGGACCGGCGAAGCGCGTCGTAGGCCGCCTCCAGCTCGTCCGCATCCTCCGTGCCGGTCTCCTCAGGGGAGGTCACCCGCTTGCCGATGTAGAGGGCGTACAGGTACGCGACGAGGAGTGCGGGGATCGAGACGAGGACGCCGAGGCCGATCACCAACAGAAGGTGGTCACCGATGCCGAGGTTCTGGGCGGCTGCGATGGGCCCCGGGGTCGGCGGGATGAAGACGTGCGAGGTGTACAGACCTGCCGCCAGGGCCACGGTCATCGCCACGGGTGACGCCCCGGTGCGACGGGCCAGTGCCTTGCGGATGGGGTTGAGAATGACGAATCCGGAGTCGCAGAACACGGGGATGGAGACCACCCAGCCCATGAGCTGCATCGCCAGGACGGGGTAGCGCTTACCGACGACCCGCACGAGCGCATCAGCGATCCTGAAGGCACCGCCGGTGCGCTCCAAGATGAGTCCGATGAGCGTGCCCAGGATGATGACGATGCCGATTGAGGTGAAGATCCCGGAGAATCCCTCGCCGATCACGTCGGCGATGCCCTTGACGGGCGCTTCCCCTTCGGCTCCGGTCGACTTCACCAGCGGGATCCCACCGATGATCCCCAGGGCGAAGGCGACGGCCATGATCGAGAGGAAGGGGTGGATTTTCCATCTGGAGATCATGACGATCATCAGGGCGACGGCGAGGATGAAGACGAGCAGAAACGGTATTCCAGTCATCGGAAGTCCTTTGTGCGGCAGGGGATCCCAGCCAGACTAGGTGTAGGAGGGCATGACGTTGTTGACTCGGGCCGGTGCCAACGAGGCCGGAGGAGCGTCTCCGCAGGAGGTATGAGGCCGATGGTAGTTGTAGTGGTTCACCCACACCGCCAGGGCCTCACGCCGAGCTTGCTCTGAGGTGTAGGGGCGGGCGTAGAGGACCTCATCGACCATCAGCCGGTTGTACCGCTCGACCT
>NZ_JALJRH010000008.1:0-103705 GCF_024519775.1 Micrococcus sp. Mcc28
AGGTCGAACGGTACAACCGGCTGATGGTCGATGAGGTCCTCTACGCCCGCCCGTATACCTCAGAGACAGCTCGGCGTGAGGCGCTGGCCGTGTGGGTGAACCACTACAACTACCATCGGCCTCATACCTCCTGCGGGGACGCCCCTCCGGCCTCGTTGGCACCGGCCCGAGTCAACAACGTCATGCCCTCCTACAACTAGTGAGGTGAGGGGACGAGAGCCGCATCTCCAAATGACTGCTCGGCCAGGGAGCGGAGGTCGCGCGCCAGGCCGAGCACGAGCGCCGGGTCTGACCTGTAGAGCTCCACAAAGGCGGGGTCCTGAACTGCTCCCTGCTTGAGACCGTGCGCTCCGCCGGTGTAGTGCCAGATGAGGTTGGACACCTTCATCTTGACGGCATTCGGATTTCGAAAGTTGCCCGGCAGGCTAAGTCCTGGATGGAAGGGGCCCTGGGCGAGTAGACAAGACAGGCCGACGACTGAGGGTGTCCCCTCACTCGGGTTGGCCTACTCCAGGTGATGAGCAAGTCCGAGAGCGAGCAGAGTCTCACCTGCGGTCCAGGGCAGTGTGGCCACCGTCCTCGTCCTTCCGAAGGCTTCATGAGTTCCGGTCATCCTCTGACACGCGATGTCCCCGTGGAAGGGGCCAAGCGGGCGCCGCGTGTGAACACGGTGCCCTCCAGGCTGCCGAAACGGCAGAATCGCGCTAAGCTGCAGTATGCCGCGCGCGCTTCCCAGCAGGTCGGCGGCGAAGAGCGATAGAGGTTGCATGGAAACGTTCAAGATGGGGGAGTTCTTCTCCGGGCCCGGAGGCATGGCACTCGGCGCCCACCAGGCAGTCGAGAGGGACCCTGAACTGCGGGACAGGATGTCTCTCCAGCACGCGTGGGCTGTCGACATTGACGAGTCATCCTGTCTTACGTACCGACGCAACATTCCCGGTGCGACGCTGAAGTCTGTCAAAGTCGGTGACGCGAGAGTCGCTGCCGAGAACATCGACTCCTTCGGTGACATTGACGGATTCGCCTTCGGTTTTCCCTGCAACGACTTCAGCCTTGTCGGTGAGCACAAGGGGCTCGACGGTGATTTCGGCGGCCTCTACAAGACCGGTGTCAGGGTTCTCGAGGCCAAGCGGCCCAAGTGGTTCGTCGCCGAGAACGTGGGCGGCATTCGAAGCGCGAACGGCGGTCGCGCGTTCCAGGTGATTCTGGAGGAGCTCAAGGACGCCGGATATCGGATCACTCCGCACCTCTACCGGTTCGAACAGTACGGCGTTCCCCAGGCGCGGCATCGCGTTCTCGTCGTGGGGGTTCGCGAGGATCTCGACGTCGAGTACGCCGTGCCAGCCCCCACTCACGGACCCGGGACGGGATATGCCTTCGTCACGTCAGGAGAAGTCGTCGCGGCGCCAATGGACGCATCCGTCACGAACAATGAGCGCACCCGCCAGTCCAGACAAGTGGTCGAGCGCCTGGAGCTCATCGATCCGGGCGAGAATGCGTTCAATGCGAAGCGCATGACAGACCAGGCTCGGCTCAATGTCCGTGGCGCCACGATCAGCCAGATCTACCGACGTCTCGACCCGGCCAAGCCTTCGTACACCGTGACGGGGTCCGGTGGCGGTGGCACTCACGTTTACCACTGGGATGAACCCCGGGCCCTCACCAATCGTGAGCGTGCACGCCTCCAGACATTCCCTGACACCTTCCACTTCGAGGGGAGGCGGGACTCCATCCGAAAGCAGGTCGGCATGGCAGTTCCCCCGCTGGGAGCGCAGGCCGTCTTCACGGCGCTGTTCAGGAGCCTGCTGGGGATTCCCTATGAGAGCATTGCTCCGACTCTGACGACTGCACGCGACAGCTCCTCGCCCCAGCGGCTGTTCTGAGACGCGATCCCTGCATCCACCTGGAGGACCAGCACATGACTGACAACTCGGCAATGAAGGATCTGCTCGCCCGCCAGGTGGTGAACCGGATGAAGCGTGGCCGGACCATGGAGGAGGCAGTGGAGTCACTGCTGGATGACTCTGACGATGAGATGGTCATAGCCCTACGTGAACTGTTGCATGATCATCGGGTTAAGACTGACAAGTGGGCCGAGCGCATCCGTGTCCGGATTGATCCCACAGGCGGTGCAATTGCGGTGGATTCGGACAACAATGAGCGCTCTCATCGTTCCTGGTATCTGCCGTCGGTAGGCCCGCGCTGGTCCCAGCTTCGTGAGAAGATGCTCAGCACGGGTCTGGCAGAAGCGATCCCCTCGATCGACCGCTCGAGCGATCAGATCGTGTCGCAACTCGCCGAGCCGTACTCGATGCAGCGCCGTCGGGGCCTGGTCATAGGAAATGTCCAGTCCGGCAAGACGGCGAACTACGCGGCTGTCGCGGCTAAGGCCCTGGATGCGAACTACAAGTTTGTGCTCGTCTTCTCCGGCACCTACAACAACCTCCGAGCGCAGACCCAGAAGCGCATTACGAGGGACCTGGGTGTGGAGGAGAATGCCCAGCAGTGGATCACTTTGACCACGACCCAGACTGATCTTCAGGCCGCCAGCTGGGTCAACGCCGCGTCGACTGTGTCCAGCCTTCTGGACGGAGACCGCACGATGATCGCGGTGATGAAGAAGCAGACCTCTCGGCTCGACCATCTGCTGAAGTTCCTTGACCAGATCGACGAGCAGACACTCCGTAGGCTTCCGATCCTCATCGTCGACGACGAATCCGATCAGGCGACCCCGGACAGCTCGCCGAATCCGGAGGATGACCCGACGAAGATCAATGCCAAGTTGCGTCGCGTGTGGTCGAAGGTTCGGAACGGAACGTACGTCGGCTACACGGCCACTCCCTTTGCGAACGTGCTCATGGACCCTCAGGATGCTGCCGATCCTGACGACCCCTCGGCTGGATCCCTCGAGAGCCTCTATCCGCGGGACTTTCTCGCGGTCATGCCGACACCCAAGAACTACTTCGGGGCGGAGACCCTCTTCGGAATCCGCGATGGCTTCCTCGACGGGGAGGAATCCGAGGGACTCGACGTTATTCGCCGTATCCCGCGCGAGGAATGGAGCGATCTGGGTCCCCAGCGGCAGAAGGACGCCGCCGATTTCGTTCCGACGGTGACCAGTTCCCTCGGTGATGCCATCCGGTGGTTCATCGTGGCGAGCGCCATCCGTCGTCTGCGCGGCCAGAAGGACAAGCATTCGTCGATGCTCGTCCACACCACGGAGCGCACGGATCCGCACTTCGCCATGCAGGAGGCGATCAACGATTTCCTAGATCCCATGAAGGAGCGAGCACGAGAAGGCGATGTCTCCGAGTTCCGTGCGATCTTCAACGAGGAGGAGGACCGTGTCGCGGAGCTCTACACCGGAGACGGCCCTGCGCCGACCTGGCCGGCTATCCAGGGTGAGATCCTGAACGTGCTTCGCGTGCTGCGCGTCGTCGTCGACAACGGCAAGGAGGCTCACGCTGATCGGCTGGTGTACGACGACGAGCACCCGTCCACGGTGATCGTTATCGGTGGCGGAACCCTCTCCCGAGGTCTGACACTTGAGGGGCTCTTCGTCTCCTTCTTCACCCGTAGCTCCAAGGCCTACGACACCCTCCTGCAGATGGGCCGCTGGTTCGGCTACCGGCCAGGATACGAGGACCTGCAACGGATCTGGCTGGCGGAGGGCTTGGACTCCGACTATCAGTTCCTTGCTCAGGTGGAGGCCGAGGTGCGTCGAGAGATCACCGAGATGGCGAGCCAGGGAAAGACTCCCGGCGAGATCGGGCTCAAGATCCGCCGGCATCCCGGCCGTCTTGAGGTGACGGCTCCCGCCAAGATGAAGCACGCTCGCCAGATCGAGTACACGTTTCAGGGCCGGAACAAGCAGACGATTCTGTTCGACTTCGCGACGTCGGGTCTGCAGAAGACGAACACCCGTATCGCTGTCGACTTCCTTCACCGCATCTCCGACCATGCCGTGACATCGGCGCCCGGTCAGGGGTCGAGGCTCTACAAGGGTGTTAGCTTCGAACATGTTCAGGAGTTCTTTGAGAAGTTCGCCATGCACCCCAAACACCAGGAGGAGCACAAGCGGGCTCTCGACTGGGCTGCGAAGAAGCTTCCGGAGAAGTCTTGGCGGGTCGTGCTGGCGGCCGGTGGCGGGGAACAGGTGCTCGCGGAGCAGGGCCTTCAGGTGAAGGCGGTGCGGCGCGCGCCAATCAAGGACCCCGAAGAGGGGTCGGTCAACATCCGAGCGCTCATGTCCGGCAACGACCGAATCGCGGACCTGGCGACTGAGGGCAGCCCGCTTGCAGAAGACGCTGGTAACGGTGATGAGCAGAGCGCCGCTCGGTTGCGCCCGAAGAATGAGGGAGGTGCGAACGGAGAAGGCCTGCTGATCCTCTATCCGATCTCGCGCATGTCGCGAGCTCGGTCCGGTGCGAAGGACCGCGAGGATATGCAGGAAGTGCTTAAGAAGATCGACCCCGCCCTGGCCGAAGTCGATATGAACGAACCCTTCTTCGGCTACGCGATGGTCCTCCCCTCGGATACGGAGGGCCTGCTCACGCATGACGGGGACTTCCTCGCGGTCGAGATCCCCGCAGCTGATGAGGAGGAGCCTGAGAATGACCCGAATGCGTGAGGCGTTCGCGCGTGTGGCGAATGAGCCCAGTGTATGGAGCGCTTCCGAGTTCCACGTCGTCGAAGTACAGGGACGGCCGGTCGGCCGTCGCGTGTGGGTGGGGAAGGACCAGCTGAGCACGCCGACCGCCTTCTTCGAGTCCGGGGACGACCGGCTTCTCAACATTGAAGTGAGCCAGGCAATTCGTCTTGCGTCGGCGACGATTCAGAATGAGCTCGGAGATGCGCTGAGAGCAGTGCAGATCCGGTGCCTCGAACCCCGGCTCGAGGGGGTGTTCCACACGTTCCTCGAGGACGTCATTGCCAGCGTGGATGCGGGCGGGACTGTCTATGACGCACTCGCTAGCACGGTGCGCGAATGGCGCCGACTGCTGATGATCGCCCGCGAGGGGATCAGCGAGCAGGCGCTGAAGGGCCTCTATGGGGAGCTCAGCATCCTCCGCCAGATCGTTGCGGTTCATGGCGCCTCGGCGTTGACCCTATGGGAAGGCCCGGAGCGGGGCCGGCATGATTTCGTGGGCGACGTGGTCAGCATGGAGGTGAAGACCGCCGCACTCCAGAACCGCCAGGCCGTCACGATTCACGGTCTTCGTCAGCTGGAGCCCTCGGAAGGTTCTGATCTCTACCTCGCCGTCACTGAGGTGGATCCCCACCCGCGCGGAGAGCGGCTCTCCGACCTGGTCGAGGAGATCGTCGACGCAGGAGTCGACGAGTCTGGTATGCGCAAACGGCTGGCGGCCTTGGGATACGTCGTCGACATGCCGGGAACGGAGGACCATCGGTTCAAGCTGGTCTCCACGAAGTACTGGCATATCACGGAGAGCACCCCGGTGCTACGGCGCTCCGTCCTGCCCGAGGCTGTCGTCAACGCTGTCTCGGACCTCAGCTACTCACTGGACCTGTCCGCCCTGGGGGACGGCTTCAGCGAGGAGTTCGACTTCACCAGAATCGCTCGAGAGGAGGCCTGACTTGGTGGCTGAGGTTCGACTGCGCCGCTACTCCAAGCCTCGTGGGCCGGGTGACCAGACCAGCGGAGGCCGCGGCAAACTTCTGAACACCCAGGGTCATCTCACCCGCCTGGACGTCCTTGTTCGGGAGACTCTGCAGAACTCATGGGACGCGGCAGATCATGAGAACTGGTTCCCCGCCTACGGCGCCAGCATCCGCCGCGCGGACACCTCTGTCCGGGAGATTCTCTCCACGCAAATCTTCACGGAGATCACTGAGGATCTGAAGCTGGGAAAGTTGCAGGCTGCGCTGACCTCTCCCGACCTCCATGTGGTGGAGATCTTCGACCGTGGGACCACCGGCTTGAACGGGCCCGTCAGGTCAGGCGAAGCCGCCCCACCCGGACAGCCGAACAACTTCAACGCCTTCGTCTTCGACATCGGGACCACGAAGCCCCAGGGGGGCGGCTCTGGAGGGACCTACGGCTTCGGCAAGACGGCGACCTTTGAGGCGTCGGCAGCCCACGCCGTTGTCTACTGGACCCGGTGCGAACGAGGCGACGGGACTCTCGAGGACAGGCTCATCGCCTCGGCTCTCCACGATGAGTTCGACATCGGTGGCAAGCGGTACACGGGAGCCCACTGGTGGGGAGACATGGACCAGGAGGAGATCCTCCCCTTGCGCGGTGACCACGCCAAATTCCTGGGCGAGGCGCTGTTCGAGACGCATTTCGGCGAGGAGGAGACGGGGACGTCGATCCTCGTCCTCGCTCCTACCGTGCTCACTCACCGGGACGGAGACGTGGACGAGTGGGTCCCGGTGGGCACGGACGAGCAGTGCGACATGCTCGGGCAACAGATGCTCGATGCGCTGGTGGCGAGTGCCTGGCCCAAGGTGGTGCCATACGGTGACGGGGATGCCCCCATGATCGTCCAGTTCTCCGTACGTGGTGAGGAGGTCGACATCGCCACTGTCGTCGAGGAGCGTCTTCCCGTGTATGCGCACGGCCTCGCCGCCATCCGATCTGCTCAGCTCGGAGAAGACGCCGCCTCTCCCTGGGCTGTCCCGGTCGGCATCCGAGAGGAGGCAGTGACTCCGATCCGTCTGAACCCCAAGGCCTCTGCCGGCTACCCGATTGAGGACTACTTCGGCGGGCGGGATGATCGGACGGCAGGACACCTCTACATGGCGAAGGTTCTAAGGGACCCGCTGGCCTCCGATGAGGAGGCACGCAAGCGGGACAGCCTTTCCGTGATGCGTTCCGAGACGGAGATCGTGGTCAATTACACTCCGATGCCCGTCGACGAAGGTGAGATGTACGAGTGGTTCGGCGTTTTCAAGCCGACTCCGGAGTGCGATCGGCATTTCGCTGCATCAGAGCCGGCGACGCATGACGCCTGGAATGTCTCGATCCCGGACAACCCCGTGGCGGTCTACGTCGTAGGCCACACGATGCAGAACGTAGCCTCCAAGGTGCGCGGCTTTGTCCGCAAGGACTCGGCGAAGAAGATCCGGGGAGAGGTCCGGTCCGCGCGCGTGCTTTCCCGTGCCCTCAACTCATTCGTGCCGACGGGCTCGGACACCTCCCCTTCGGGACTTCCCGCCCCGAGTTCTCCCGGAAGCATGTCGAGCTCGGAAGACACGACTGCACAGGGGGACCACGCGGGTGGATCCTCGTCCGGCGGACGTCGAAGGCCAGGCAACCAGGGTAACGCCACGGTGCAACTTCGAGGCAGCCGGCAGCTCCCAGGTGGAGCCTGGGAGATTGACTTCGAAGTGCAGAACGAGAAGGGACGCGAGCGAATCGTGGAGGCAGTGGTCAAGGCGCGTGAGTGGGGCGGTGCGGTGGAGATGGACGCGTCGAATGTTGACGTGGAGTGGGCCCTGGGTACTGAACGTCGTTCGGGGCCTAGCATCACGATCACAGGACCGACTGAGGGGTCGGTGAAGATCACGCCCCACTTCACCGCGGCGATGACCTTCGACCTCGTCGTGGGCAGGGGGGCTTGATGGCGCCGTTGTTCCTCTCACCGTTTCCCCGTCTGGACCCGAGCTCCGCCTCGTGGCAGCGGTGGGCGGTCGACTGCGATGGTCGCGATGTCTCTCTCCAGGATCTCGCGGAGCATTGCGATGCAAACTCTTCTCTCACATTTCTGATCGACGTGAGTGTTGATGCTGACGCGCTGGAGGCACTCGAATCACCGGGGTCTCCTGTGCTCGTGGTTTCTGTGACCTGCTCGGCGACGGCGTTCATCCTCACACACCGAACACCGTTGACGCGGAGCGGCGACCGTTTCGTCGCGCGTGGAGAGCTACGTCTTGATGCACATGAGGTCACGGCTCAGCTCGATTTGGCGGCCACGATCGTGGCGCCGGTTGCTGACCAGCCCTGGCTCAGAGACCGGATCGTGGCGGAGGCCAAAACGGAGAAGGTCTCGCTGGAACCGAGTCAGCCCGGCTTCCCGGTAAGCGTGGTGTCGTTCAGGAACGAGTCCTGGCAAGCGGCCCCGTGGCGCTTCGACCTCTACGCTGCGGGTCTCGAGGACGGATTCAGGTCGTCGATGCGCCTCTATGTGAACGAGGACTATCCCCAGGCGATCGACCTGCTCGACGGGACAGCACCACGCATTTCTATGGCACTGCTTGAGGCTGACATCGCACGCCAGCTGATCGCCGCCGCCCATCGCCTCAGTCGGGATCTTGCGGAGAGCGGGTCCGATGCGTCTCTGAGCGGTGATGTGGACGCGGTGGCCGAGGAAAACCCTGAGTCCATCGCCGCTGCCGCGGCTCGGATCGCGGCTCGGTTCTTCCAACGTTCACTGCGGGAGGTGTGTGGAATCTACCGAGATGAGCCCGAGTACTTCGAGTACCTCTTGATGTCCGCGACTCACTTGCTGGAGGGAGACGCATGAATCAGTACACGCTCATGCCGCGACTGTCGCCGACAGCTGCACGCCAGCAGCGCATCTTCCTGTGGGAGAGCGACGGGGTGATGGAATTCGACCGTGGGGTGGTTGAGGATGCCGTGGCGGCTCCTGATGCCTTCCCCTCCACCGGCGGAGCCCCTGCCACAGTGGACGAGCTGCTGCGGTTGCGTGAGGCCCTGCTCGAAGAAGTCTCTGTCGCGCCGCAGTCGAGCATGGCGGACTTCGATCTGGCTCTCGGCCGCGCCCTCTTCACAATGTCCTCTGGACAACGCGCGGAGTTCGCTCATCCACAGGTCTGGGACTTCCTAGCTCTCGCCCTGCTCCCCGACCTGGCAACGCGTCGAATTCGCTCGTCCCAGACAGCGCCGAGTCGTAAGTCGTTCCAAGATCGCCTCATCGGTGGCAACCGGCGGCATGTGATGGAGAGGCTTTGGAAGCGGTGGGTGTTGTTCGGCCCCGAGATTGTGGAGTCCCGCCGTCCCTCGGAGGACCTCTACGCTGCCATTCTCGAGAGACCCTCCTTATGGAGAAACCCGGCCGTTGCTCGAATCGTGATGGAGAAGTTCCTTGCTGAGGGGACTGCCAGAGGAGAGAAGACGGGGGAAGGCTATCGGCAGCTCATCATGCCGATTCGAGCCGCTACAGGTTTCGCTGATCTGACGACAAGTGACGTGGATTGTCTGCGCTCTGTCGTGGACCACCAGTATCAGGAGGCATCAGAACCGCGGGGCCGTGATGTGAGAGGCGCGAAGTCATCCACCATGGCTGTTGATGCGGTCGCGAGCGAGTCCCTGGCTCCGGTGGAATTTGCTCCTGAGTCGGCGCCGCAGCCCACTGCCCGTCGCCGGCCCACGCTTCGGCGTCTCTTCGGAGGGAGATGACGAGCGGAGGTTCCGAAGGCACCTCTTGGGCTTCCTCTCCGGTGGCGCGCGCGACGATGCGCGGGAACAGGGCCCGAGACACCAAGCCCGAGCTCGCCGTCCGTCGCCGGCTCCACGCAGCCGGCCTGCGCTACCGTGTCAACGCTCGGCCGGAGAAGGACCTGCGCCGCACCGTGGATATCCTGTTCCGGCCCGCTCGTGTGGTCGTGCTCATCGACGGCTGCTACTGGCACGGCTGTCCGGAACACTACATCGCTCCGAAGGCCAACGGCGGCTACTGGTCGGACAAGGTCGCCACCAATCGCACTCGCGACGCGGAGACCACCCGGGTACTGACCGAGCGAGGATGGCTCGTCCTCCGCTTCTGGGAGCACGAGGACCCGGCCGTCGTCGCGGAGCGCATTGTCGCCGTCGTCAACGAACGGAGGCCCCGGCGAACTACCGGGGCCTCCTGAGCGGGCCGCGGCCCACGCGCGGCCCGCTCCCACTTCTCGAACGAAAACGCCCCGGGGCCGCCCGTTTCGTCAACGAAAGCGCCCGCCCGCCCGCGCCGCCCCCGTCACCGCTTCCGGTACAGCCCCTTCTTCTGGAACTTCGGCTCGCTCGTCACGAGCATCCCCAGGGACCGGAAGATGCCCTCGTCCACGGAGCCGAGGATCGTCGTCGTGTGCACGTCGCAGCCCTCGAGGCTGGCCAGCTGCTCGACGGCCGCCTTCGCGTTCTCGTCGGTCGCCGCGGACACGGAGAGCGCGATCAGCACCTCGTCCGTGTGCAGCCGCGGGTTCTTGGAGCCCAGGTGCACGGTCTTGAGCGTCTGGATCGGCTCGATCGAGGCGGGGGAGAGCAGGTGCACGTCGTCCTCGATGCCGGCCAGCACCTTGAGGGCGTTGAGCAGCACCGCGGCGGAGCAGCCCAGCAGCTCCGAGGTCTTGCCGGTCACCAGGGTGCCGTCCGCCAGCTGCACGGCCGCGCCGGGCTCGCCGGTGCGCTCGGCCACCAGCTGCGCGGCACCCACCACCGGGCGGTCCTCCGAGCTCAGGCCGAGCTTGGACATCACCAGGGCCACGCGCTCGGACTCGGTGTCGTCCGCGCCCTCCAGGGCCTCATTGACCTGAGCCTTGTAGTAGCGCCGGATGATCTCCTGCTTCGCGGCCTCCTGGCACACCTCGTCGTCCACGATCGCCGCGCCGGCCATGTTCACGCCCATGTCCGTGGGGGACTTGTACGGGGTGGTGCCCGTGACCTTCTCCAGCAGCGCGGACAGCAGCGGGAACACCTCGACGTCGCGGTTATAGCTGGTCACCCGCTCGCCGTACTCGGCCAGGTGGAACGGGTCGATCAGGTTGATGTCGTCCAGGTCCACGGTGGCGGCCTCGTAGGCGGCGTTCACCGGGTGCTCGAGCGGCAGGTTCCAGATGGGGAACGTCTCGAACTTCGCGTAGCCGGCCGGGATGCCCCGCTGCCGATCGTTGTACACCTGGCTCAGGCACGTCGCCAGCTTGCCGGAGCCCGGGCCGGGGGCCGTCACGACGACGAGGTCCCGCGTGGTCTCGGACCACTCGTTGGCGCCGAAGCCCTGCTCCGAGACGATCGTGGACATGGCGTGCGGGTAGCCGGGGATCACGCGGTGGCGGGCCACCTTCAGGCCGAGGCGCTCGAGCTTCTCGAGGAACGCCAGAGCGCGGTGGTTGGCGTCCTCCAGCTGCGTGACCACCACGTGCTCCACCAGGAACCCGCGCTCGCGGAACACGTCCACGAGGCGCAGGACGTCGTCCTCGTACGTGATGCCCAGGTCCGCGCGGACCTTGTTCCGCTCGAGGTCCTTGGCGTTGAAGCACACCAGGATCTCGGTCTCGTCCTTGATGCGGTCCAGCATCGCGATCTTGTTGTCCGGGGTGAAGCCGGGCAGGACGCGGGAGGCGTGCAGGTCGTCGAAGAGCTTGCCGCCCATCTCCAGGTACAGCTTCCCGCCGATCTGGCGGCGGCGTTCCTGGATGTGCTGGGACTGGAGCTCGATGTACTTCGCGCGGTCGAATCCGACGCGGTGGAGGGGGCCGGAGGCCGCGGCCTCCGTGGTGGTGCTGGCAGGGCGGGCGGTCTCATGCGTGCCGGTCATGGACTCTCAGCATAGACCTGTCCGCGGGGCGCGTGGCCCCGGCTGGGAGTCGCACCCACCACATCCCTCAGTCCCGCTGGTCCTCCGGGTCGTCCGCGATCCAGTCGTGCTCGGGGTCGTCGAAGCTGCGTGTGCGCCCGGTGCGCAGGTCAGTGACGTCCATGACGCCGGTGCCGCGGTCCAGGCGCACCTGCTGGTGTGAGGCGGGGTCGACGACGGTGATCGTCTGGGTCTGCGGATCGTAGTCGTCCACCCGCACCTGGTCCTCGTACTCCTGCCGCGGGCCGTAGGACTCGTGCGTGTCGTCGTCGGGGAAGGCGGGGGCGCCGGGGGCGCGCAGCCGGCGCTCGAGGGTGCGCTCCACCCGGCGGGCGGCCGCCTCCTGCGCCTGCGTGGCCAGGCGCCGCAGACGCGCGAGGGACTCCTTGTCCTGGGAGATCTCCGCGCCGAAGAACCGCCACTGGTAGCGGTAGGCGATCATCCGCACCGCGAAGATCAGGAACGCGATGAGGAAGCCGGTGAACGTGTTGAGCGCGCCGTTCATCGCCACCACGGTCGCCAGCACCGCGCCCAGGAACGTGGGGAGCACGTACACGCCGCGGGGGTCGAAGATGGACGGCACCTCGTTGGCGACGATGTCCCGCAGCACGCCGCCGCCCAGCGCCGTGACCATCGCGATCACCACCGTGGACACCGGGTGCACGCCCATCGAGTGCGCCAGCAGGACGCCGGACACCGTGAACAGGGCGAGCCCGGCGGCGTCGAACAGGGTGATGGTCAGGTTCAGCCGATTCGGGTGGATCAGCTTGACGTACACGAGCAGGGAGACGAGCACCGGCGGGGCCAGGTAGACCGGGTTCTCCAGGGACGCGGGCAGGCCGCGGTCCAGCAGGATGTCCCGGGTGAAGCCGCCGCCCAGCCCGGCCAGCAGGGACAGCGCCATCGAGCCAACAAGGTCGAACTGCTTGCGGGCCGCCAGCAGCGCCCCCGAGGTGGCGAAGAAGAAGATCCCGATCAGGTCCAGGGTCGTGAGCAGCCACGGGACGTCGGTGAGGGTGGCGAAGAACTGCTGCACGTCCACGGCGGCTCCTTCCGTCGAGTCCGGGGTTCACCGGCCATTGTCCCGTGCGGCCCGCGCGGTGGCTCGTTTGTTCACCCGGGTGTCCCCGGGGGGACGTCCTCGCCTGCCCCCGGCGTCTCCTCGTTCGCCGGGGGGCCGTCCTCGCCGGGGTCGGCGGGCGGGCCGTCCCTGCCCTTGCGGTCGCGGATGTCCGGCACGGGCGGCTCGTCGTGCGGATCCAGGCGCTGGCGCTGGGTCTTCCCCGAGATCTCGGCCCCCGGGGCGAGCCACTCCCTGCGCAGGGACACCACGCGCAGCACGAGCACGAGCACCATCACCGCCGCCGAGGTCAGCGGGTTCAGGAGCTCCGCCTGGCCGAGGGCCGCCGTCGTGCCCGCGCCGAGGATGGCCGGCAGCGCGTACCAGCCGCGCCCGCCGAACACGGCGGGCGGTTCCCCAGCGACGACGTCGCGCAGGATGCCGCCGCCGACGGCGGTCACCAGGCCCAGCACTGCGGCGGCGACCGGGCTCAGGCCGGCGAGTAGGGCGATGCGCGTGCCCACCACGCAGTACACGGCCAGGCCGATGGCGTCGAAGGCCATGACGGCGTGGTGGCCGCGCTCGCCGTCGAAGATGCGGAGGAACACCGCCAGGGACGCGACCGCCGGCAGGATCAGGTACCAGGGGTTGTCGAAGGCCGCGGGCACGTCCCGGCCGACCACGAGGTCACGGACGACGCCGCCGCCCGTGCCCACCATGAGGGCCAGCAGAAGGGAGCCGACGATGTCGTAGCCCTTGCGCACGGCGAGGACGGCGCCCGAGATCGCGAAGAAGAACACGCCCACGAGGTCCACGGCGGTGATCGCCGCGGTGATCGCGTCGGCGAGCTCGCCGTGCGCGTCGATCGGCTCGGGCACGTCCCGTTCGAGTTCGGCGGGGTCCTTGGGGGCGGCGGACAGCAGCCACACGGGGAGAGACGGAAGCAGCACCCGCCCATCGTCCCCTGTCAGGCGGCCCCGGGTCAGCCCTGCGCTGGTCCGAACTCCTTGGCCAGCTCCGCCGCCACGCCGGTGTACCCGGCCGGGGTCAGCTCCAGCAGGCGGGCCTCGGCGCCCTCGGACAGGCCCAGGCCCTGCACGAACTCGCGCATGCGGGCGGCGTCCACGCGGTGGCCGCGGGTCAGCTCCTTGAGGCGCTCGTAGGGGTTGTCCATGCCCGGCACGCCGGCGATCGCTTCGGCGCGCATGACGGTCTGGATCGCCTCGCCGAGGACCTCCCAGTTCGTGTCGAGGTCCTCGGCCAGCACGGGCTCGGCCACCTGGAGCTGGCCCATGCCCTTGGTGACGTTGGTCAGGGCGAGCACCGAGTGGCCGAGGGCCACGCCGATGTTGCGCTGCGACGTCGAGTCCGTGAGGTCGCGCTGCCAGCGGGACTCCACGAGGGTGGCGCCCAGCGAGTCGAGCAGGGCGCAGGAGAGCTCGAGGTTGGCCTCCGCGTTCTCGAAGCGGATCGGGTTCACCTTGTGCGGCATGGTGGAGGAGCCGGTCGCGCCGGCCACGGGGATCTGCGCGAAGTAGCCGATGGAGATGTAGCTCCACACGTCCACGCAGAAGCCGTGGAGGATCCGGTTGAAGCGCGCGACGTCGGCGTACAGCTCCGCCTGCCAGTCGTGGGACTCGATCTGGGTGGTCAGCGGGTTCCAGGTGAGGCCGAGGTGCTCCACGAAGGACCGGGACAGGGCCGGCCAGTCCGCGTCCGGGGCGGCGGCGAGGTGGGCGGCGTAGGTGCCGGTGGCGCCGTTGATCTTGCCCAGGTACTCCTGGCCGGCGATGCGCCGGGTCTGACGGGTCAGACGGTGCACGAACACGGCCATCTCCTTGCCCAGCGTGGTGGGCGTGGCCGGCTGGCCGTGCGTGCGGGAGAGCATGGGGGTCTCGGCGGCCTCGGCGGCCATCGCGGAGACGGTGGCCACGGCGGCGCGGGCAGCCGGCAGCCAGACCTGCTCGACGGCGTCGCGCACGCCCACCGCGTAGGCGAGGTTGTTGATGTCCTCGGAGGTGCACGCGAAGTGCACGAGCGGCTTCAGCCGGCCCAGGCCCAGCCCCTCGAGGCGGTCGGCGATGAAGTACTCGACGGCCTTCACGTCGTGCACCGTGACCTTCTCGGTGGCCGCCAGCTCGGCCACGGACTCCGCGTCGAAGTCCGTGACGATCGCCCGCAGGCCCGCCTGCTGCTCGGCCGTGAGCGGCTCGAGACCCGGCAGCACGCGCTGCTCGGCCAGGTGGATGAACCACTCGACCTCCACGTGGATGCGGTTGCGGTTCAGCGCCGCCTCGGACAGGTGCTCCACGAGCGGCTCCACCGCCGCGCGGTAGCGGCCGTCCAGGGGGCCGAGGGCGATGCCGGCCTCGGCGAGGGAACGGCGGTGGGCGGTGGACGCGGGCGCGGGCTGCGAGGTCATGGCCCCCATTCTGGCAGGCGCCGCGGACGCCCGACGCAGGCGACGACCGGGTCCGTCCTCGACCGCGACGGGGTGGCGGGTGCAACATGCGGACGCGCCCGGTGGCCCGGGGCGCGGTGGACCTACCGTGGCTGACGTCGCCGTCGCCCGGCGTCGGCGTGCCGAGAGGGATGAGGAGACCGAGATGACGGAACGGACCGGGCAGGCCCACGAGGCCGGGACGATCGACCGGCTGATGGCCGGGTGGGTCGCCGACGTCGAGACCCCGGACGCCTGCACCGCCCACCTGCTCTGCGACCGCTGGCCGGCCGACGCCGTGGCGTTCCGGTTCGTGGCGGAGGACATGTCCGCCGTCGACCTCACCTTCGGCGAGCTGGCCGACCGCTCCCGCCGCCTCGCCACCGGTCTCGCCGCCCGCGGCGTCACGCGCGGCGACCGGGTCCCCGTGATGATGTCCAAACGGGAGGAGCTCGTCATCACGCTGCTGGCCCTCTGGCGGCTCGGCGCCGTGCACGTGCCGCTGTTCACCGCGTTCGCAGAGGGCGCCGCACGGATGCGCATCGAGGGCGCGGCGGCGCGGCTCGTCGTCGCCGAACCCCGTCAGGCCGAGAAGCTCACGGACATCCCCGGCATCGAGATCATCCGCACCGGCCCGGAGTGGGACGCGCTCGCGGACTCCGCGCCGCTGGCCGAGGACGTCGCCGTCGGCGGGGACGGGCCGATCGCCCTGCTGTTCACCTCCGGCACCACCGGCCGCCCCAAGGGGGTGCCCGTGCCGCTGCGCGCGGCCGCCGCGTTCGCCGTCTACCTCACGTGCGCGGTGGACCTGCGCCCCGAGGACCTGTTCTGGAACGCGGCCGACCACGGCTGGGCGTACGGGCTGTACTACGGGATCGTCGGCACGCTGGTGCTCGGGGCGACCTCGGTGCAGTACCGCGGCGCCTTCTCCCCGGCGACCATGGTCGAGGTGATCCGCTCGCAGGGCATCACGAACCTCGCCGGCGCCCCCACGATGTTCCGCGCGCTGGCCAAGGCCGGGGAGGTCACCGAGGACGCCCCGCTGCGGCTGCGGCGCGTGTCCACGGCGGGGGAGCCGCTGCCGCCGTCCGTGCTCGAGTGGGGCCGGACGGCCCTCGGCACGGAGATCCGCGACCACTACGGCCAGACCGAGCTGGGCATGGTCATCTGCACCCTCGCGCACCCCGAGCTGGCCGCGCCGCCCCGCCCGGGTTCGATGGGTGTGCCCCTGCCGGGGATCGCCGCCGAGATCCGGGACGGGCAGATCGCGATCGACGCGGCCTCGCCCCTGTTCTGGTTCCCCGGCTACCTCGGGGAGCCGGAGAAGACCGCGGAGCGTTTCACCCCGGACGGGCGCTGGTACCTGACCGGGGACACCGCCCGGCAGGACGACGACGGCTGGTTCTTCTTCTCCTCCCGGGACGACGACGTGATCCTCGCCGCCGGCTACCGGATCGGCCCGTTCGACGTGGAGTCCGTGCTCATCGACCACCCGCGGGTGCAGGAGGTCGCCGTCGTCGGCCTGCCGGACCCGGAGGGGGTGCGGGGCGAGGAGGTCGTGGCGTTCGTGGTGCCCGCCGGGGCCGTCGCGGACCCGGACGCCCTGGCGGCCGAGCTGCAGGCCAAGGTCCGCGACGAGTACTCCAAGCACGCCTACCCGCGCCGGGTGCACTTCGTGGACCGGCTGCCCAAGACCCCCTCCGGCAAGCTGCAGCGGTTCCTGCTGCGCCAGGGCGCCGCCGGCTGACTCAACGGTGCACGAGCCGCAGGAACGCGCCGATCATCGGCAGGTCCTCGGGGCGGGTGGGCAGCGCGTCCGCGAGGGCGGGGGAGTGGACGAGGTAGGCGGCCCACTGCCCGCGCGAGATCGACACGTTGAGCCGGTTACGGTTCAGGAGGAAGTCCAGCCCGCGCGGCACCTCCTGCGGTGAGGACGCCGCCATCGTCAGGATCGCGACGGCGGCCTCCCGGCCCTGGAACTTGTCCACGGTGCCGACGGTGGTGCCCTCGAGACCGGCGGCGTCGAGCGCCTCCCGGACCGTGGCGACCTGCGCGTTGTACGGGGCCACCACGATCACGTCGGACGGCTCGAGCGGCCGGCCGGGGTCGTCCGGGCCGGTGGACCAGGTGCGGCCGAGCAGTGACCGGACGATCTCGACGACGGCCGCGGCCTCCTCCGGCGAGGACACCGCGTTGCCCGTGTGGGAGACCGGCCACGGGTGCAGCCCGGGCTCCACGCCGTCGAGCCGGCGGGCGTCCGTGACGTCCTCCTTCGCGCCGAGCTCGCCGGCGTAGGAGAGCTCGGAGACCGGTGCGCAGAGCGCCGAATGCATGCGCCACGAGGTGTCCAGGAAGAAGCCGCGGTCGGGGCGGAGCACGGGGGCGCCCTCCGCGATCCAGGTCAGGGCCGCGTCGCCGATGGGCTGGGGGTGCTCGCCCCTGCTGACCTGGGGGAGCTGCTGCGGGTCACCCAGCAGCAGCACCGTCTCGGCCAGGGCGCTCGCGCCCAGGAGGTGCGCGAGGGAGAGCTGCCCTGCCTCGTCCACCACCAGGAGGTCGACCGGCTGGGCCGCGGCGTTCGCGAAGGTCCACGCGGTGCCGCCCAGGACCCGGCCCGGTGCCAGGAAGGCATGGACCTCCGATGAGCCCAGGGACGTCCAGCGGTGCGGTCCGTCCGGGTCCTTGGGCTCCTTGCCCACGCGGTCGGGGTCCACACCGACGCCGATCAGCTGGTCGAGGAAGTTCTCCACCACCGCGTGGGACTGGGCGGTGACGCCGACCGTCCAGCCCCGGTCCAGGAGTTCCTTCACCGCGCGGCTGCCCACGTACGTCTTGCCGGTGCCGGGAGGGCCCTGCACGGCCACGTAGGAGCCGCGTGCGGACTCGACCGCCTCGACCAGGCCCCCGACGCCGTCCCGTCGGCCGTCTCGTACGTCCGCCCCGATCGCGGCGAGGGTCCGGCCCGTGGTGCGCGGGGCACGGCGCGCCAGGATGTCGAACACCGCTCCGTCCGGCAGTCGGCCGCGGCGGGCGGCCTCGGCGGCCTGCTCCCGGATGCGTTCGAGGAGGCCACCGGGCCGGACATAGTTGAGGTGGAAGACCGCCATGGGCACCTCCCCGTGCGGTTCCGGCTCGTGCTTGGTGCTGAGGCGCTGCAGCAGGCTGACGCGGAACCGGCCCGGTGCGATCTCCTCCACCTCGGTCACGTCCACGGGCGATCGGCTCTGCCAGCGGACGGCGTTGGGGGCCAGCTCCGCCCAGCGCGGCGGCCGCTCGTACAGGGCGTTGAGCTTGAACCTCTCCTGGCTGTTCCGACGCGGCCGGACCTCGGTGCCCGGCTCGAGGCGCCCGGTCACGGTCAGCGTCCGGGCGGGGTTGCTCCGCGGGGTGGGCCGTTCCCACGCACCCACCGACTCGACGGTGTCGAACACCAGGTTCGCGCGCGGCTCCTGCCACTCGTCCGGGGCGGACACGGCCCGATCGAACATAGCCCACCACAGCGGCTTGTTCTCCCTGGCGAAGTAGCCCAGGCCCGCGGCCAGCAGGGCGATACCGCGCCGCCCGCCGTCGAGCTCCGCCTCCGGGGCCCCCGTCCCACCCG
The DNA here is from genome assembly GCF_024519775.1 of Micrococcus sp. Mcc28. NCBI lineage: Bacteria > Bacillati > Actinomycetota > Actinomycetes > Micrococcales > Micrococcaceae > Micrococcus > Micrococcus sp. Mcc28. The sequence goes on from NZ_JALJRH010000008.1 coordinate 18,642, forward strand.
CCTCGTCCCTCTCGACATCTGCCAGCGCCTGCAGCGAGGCGGCGAGGGCCGCGTCCTGCTCCTGGAGCGACGGCGCGGCCTCGACCAGCGGCTCGTTCCCGGTCGCGGCGTCGTCGACGGGACGGTCCGCGACGGCGGCCTCCTCGGGCTCGACCTGTGCCAGCAGCCAGTCCCGCAGCCGCGCCGTGGAGACGCAGTCGTACCGGTTGTAGTCCTCGATGTCGGCGCGGATCGCCCGCGCGACCTCGGTGTCTCCGGCCTCCAGCGCGGCGACGTACCGGTGGTACTCGGTGACGCTGTCCGCCGCCGTCGTGACGCCGTCCTCCGCCCGGTGCTCCACCCCCATGTAGAGGGGCTCCAGCTTCTTGATGGAGTAGCTCGGCACACCGGCCCGCAGGGCGGCGCGGACCGTGGAGTAGAGGTCCACGAACAGCCCCGCGCGCAGCCAGTCGTCCAGCTCGCGCTCGCCCACGCCGTGGCGCACGGTCAGGCGCTTCAGCGCGGTGACCTCGTACGCGGCGTAGTGGTAGATCCGCATCCCCGGGTGGGCCGCGCGCCGCGCCTCCACGAACGCCACGAACCGCTCGAGCGCCGCCCGCTCGGCGGCACGGGTGTCCGCCCACAGGCCCGTGAACCGGAAGTCGGCCGAGGCGGTGCGCGCGGTGTCCCCGCCCGGCGCCTCGACCCAGCCCCACAGATACTCGAGGCCCTCCATGCTCCCGTCCGCGGAGACCCACAGCGGGTCCCCCTCGAAGTCGAAGAAGACGTCTCCGGCGTCCGGCACGGGCAGCCCCGCCACGGCCCGCGGGTCCACGATCCGATGCGGCGGCAGCCCGTCCGCCCCGGCCGGCTCCAGCTGGATCGCCGCCTGTTCCCGCAGTGCCTCCCACGTGCGGCGGGCCATGCCCTCCGGCGGTGCGACGGACGCCGCGAGCTGCTCGATGGTCATGATGCCGGCCTCGCGCAGCCGGGTGCGCTGCAATCGCGTGGCCCCCGCCGTGAGCAGCACGTCCCGGTGCTCGGCGACGGCCTCCTCGCACGCCTCGCATGCGCCGCAGACGCTCAGGCGGTCGTCACCCCAGCGGGCGGGCTCCCCGGCGGCCACATGATCCTGCAGCAGCGCCTCCAGCCGGGCGCGCTGGTGCCGGTACACCGGGATCACCTCGTCCAGGTCCGCGACGTGCCGGGAACCGTCCCCGAGCCACAGGCTGCCCTGCCGCGCCCGCGGCACGCCCATGCCGTCCAGCAGGTCCGCGTACGCGGCGATCTGCAGCAGCGCCGTCACCCGCGCATGCCGGGCCAGCTTCGTGTCCACCACCTCGTACGCGCCCTCGGGGTGCTCCTCGTCCGTGCGGAGCACGAGGAAGTCGGCCAGGCCGCCGAACGCGCCGTCGTGCAGCATCCCCTGGAACACGACGGCGGGACGCGCGGCCAACGCCGCCGCGGTGCGCTCGCGGGCGGCCTGCACACCCTCGGGCGTGTAGCGCTCCGGGCGGGCGAGCCGGACCACCTGGTCCCCGCCGTGCTCCGCCTCGAGTCGCGCGAGCACGCGGGACTCGTGCTCGTCCCCGAGGCGGGAGACCCGCTCGAGGAACGCGTCCGCCACGCCGATCCGCGGGGCGCGCCCGAGCGCGGGGTCCACCGTCCCCCGCAGCCACCCGTAGGTGCACGTCGCGGCGGCGGTGATGTCCGAGGGGCTGAGCATGAAGGAGGCGCGGTCCGGCGCGAAGGTCACCATGCCGTCACCCTAGACAGGAGCCGCGGACACGATGGGCAGGGCCCGCCCACAGGGTCCCGGCGCGCCTCGCCCCGGCGGCGGCAGGGCGGCGGCGCGCGTCACACACCGGGCCGGACTTGACGTGGGTCACATCCAGGGAGTTACCTAATGATCGTTCAGTAATTCTCTGCGCCGCCGCGCCGGCGCGCCCGTGCCGGCAGGGAGGCCCGCCCATGACCGAGACCGCCCACCACCCCATGCTCGCGGAGGACCGCGTGGCACGGTGGCTCGGCGTCACCCTCGAGGCCGCCGAGAAGGACCACGCGCGCATCCGGATGACGCTCACCGAGGACCAGCACAATGGCTTCGGCCTGGCCCACGGCGGCGCCGTCTTCGCGTTCGCGGACACGTGCTTCGCGCTGGCCTGCAACGACCCCGCCTCGGACGGCTCCACCCTCACCGTGGCCTCCGGCGTGGACGTCAACTTCCTCGCGGCCACCCGCGCCGGGCAGACCCTCGTCGCGGAGGGCCGCCTGGTCGCCGCCGCGGGCCGCTCGGCCGTCTACGACATCACCGTCACCACCGACGACGGCACCCCGGTGGCCGCCTTCCGCGGCCGCTCCCGCACCATCCCCGCCCCCGGACGCTGACCGGCGGGCGCCCCCGCCGGTGCGCCGCCGTCGTCGACCGCCGCCCGACCCCGCATCCCCAGGAGGACGCCATGCTCGAGGCCTCGATCCCCAACCCGTACACGCCGGCACCCCTGCCCGCCCCCGCCGACCGCGGGGCCCCGGACCCCGAGGAGACGATGAACCGGGACCAGATCGAGGCGCTCCAGTTCGAGCGCCTCCGCTGGACCCTGCACCACGCCTACGAGAACGTGCCCGCGTACCGCGAGCACTTCGACGCGCACGGCGTCCACCCCTCGGACTTCACGGAGCTCGGGGACCTCGCCAAGTTCCCGTACACGGACAAGGAGTTCCTGCGGAAGAGCTACCCGTTCGGCGCGTTCGCCGCCACGGGCCCCGAGCTGCGCCGCATCCACGCCTCCTCCGGCACCACCGGCCAGCCCACCGTGGTCGGCTACACCGACGACGACCTGGCCACGTGGGCCACCCTCGTCGCCCGCTGCTTCCGCGCCGGCGGCATCCGCCCCGGTGACCGCGTGCACAACGCGTACGGCTACGGCCTGTTCACCGGCGGCCTCGGCGCCCACTACGGCGCCGAGCGCATCGGGGCGGCCGTGATCCCGATGTCCGGCGGGCAGACGGAGAAGCAGGTGCAGCTGATCACCGACTTCCAGCCGCGCGCCATCCTCTCCACGCCCACCTACCTGTTGACCATCGCGGACGGCTTCAAGAAGCTCGGCCTGGACCCCCGCGAGTCCTCCCTCGAGGTCGTGATCCTCGGTGCCGAGCCGTGGACCGAGGAGATGCGCCGCGAGATCGAGCAGACCTTCGACCTCGACGCCCTGGACATCTACGGCCTCTCCGAGGTCATGGGCCCGGGCGTGGCCGGCGAGTCCGCGGCCACCAAGGACGGCTCCCACATCTGGGAGGACCACTTCCGCCCCGAGATCATCGACCCGCTCACGGACGAGGTCCTCGAGACCGGCCGCCACGGCGAGCTCGTCTTCACCTCGCTCACCAAGCAGGCGCTGCCGATCATCCGGTACCGCACCCACGACCTCACCCGCCTGCTGCCGGGCACCACGCACCCGGGCCACCGCCGCATGGGCCGCATCACCGGCCGCTCGGACGACATGATCATCCTGCGCGGTGTGAACCTGTTCCCGTCGCAGATCGAGGAGCTGGCCCTCAAGGAGCCGGCCCTGTCGCCGCACTTCACCCTCGAGATCACCCGCCCGGACCGTATGGACCAGATGGCCGTGAACATCGAGCGCCGTGATCATGCGTCCCTCGAGGAGGCCCAGGCCTGCGCGGCGCACCTGCGCATGGAGATCAAGACGAAGATCGGCTCCTCGTGCGTGATCAACGTGGTGGAGCCGGAGTCCCTGGCCCGCTCCTCCGGCAAGCTCAAGCGGATCTACGACCTGCGCGACCAGGCCTGATCCCGACCCCGCGGCCGAACCCGACGCCGGCGTGCCCGGTAGAGTGGACCGGTGCGCCGTCGTCGTCGGCGTCCGCCCGCCCCTGAAGGAGCCCCGTGCCCCAGAGCAGCCCCACCCCGCGCCGCGGCCGGCCCGGCTATGACCGGCAGACGCTGCTGGCCGAGTGCGTCGAGCTCTTCAACCGGCACGGCTACGAGGCGACGTCCATGGGCATGCTCGCCGCCCACCTGGGCATCTCCAAGTCCGCGATCTACCACCATGTGGAGTCCAAGGAGGCGATCCTCGACCACGCGGTGACGGAGGCGCTCGACGCCCTCGAGGCGTGCCTGGACGATGTGGTGGCCAGCGGGGCCGATGCCGGCGCGCAGGTCGAGGCGGCCATCCGCGGCACGCTCGGGGTGCTGGCGGAGAAGCAGCCCGAGGTGACCCTGCTGCTGCGCCTGCGCGGGAACTCGGCGGTCGAGGTGGCCGCCGTCGAGCGCCGGCGCGAGATCACCCGGCGCTTCGGTGACCTGCTCGAGGCCGCCCAGGCCGCGGGTGCGGTGCGCTCCGACGTGACCCCGCGCAACCTCGCCCGCCTCGCGCTCGGCATGATCAACTCGATCGTCGACTGGTACCGGCCGGATCGCGGCGTTCCCGGCCAGCAGGGACCGGACCAGATGATCGACGCCGTCACGGGCGTGGTGCTCGGGGGTCTGCGGGGCTGAGGGCCCGCTGTCCTCAGCCCTCGCCGTCGAGCGCGGCGAGCACGTCGGCCACGATTGAGGCCGCACGGTCCTCGGCGTCCGCGGGCACCCCGCCGTCCGCGTCGGCCTGGGCCACGGCCACGGTGCGGGCGCCGTCCTGCACGGCAGTGAGGTGGGAGTAGACGGACCCCCCGGGGGCCGGGAGCGCCGTGTACGCGGTGCCGCCCTCGTGCTCGGTCCGCGTCACGCTCTCCACGTCGAGCCCGGCCAGGTCCACCCCGGTGCAGGCCTGCGCCGCCGCTCGGGCGTCCTCCAGGGCGGCGCGGGCGGCCTCCTCCGTGGGGTACACGGTGACGCGCACGCCGAGCGGAGTGACCTCGGCGTCGGGGGACGCCGTGAAGGAGGGCGCCGGTGTCGTGGTGGGCCCGCCGCCGGTCGTGGCGGCCGTCTCCGGCTGGGCCGTGAGCCCCAGGTCCGCCGCCCCGGCCTCGGCGTCCCGCTCCAGATCGGAGCGGGTGGCGTCCAGGCAGGCCTGCTGTTCCGCGCTGCGGGTGGAAGCCGGGCTCGCACCGGCGTCGACCGCCTGCTCCAGGCCGGCGGCCCGCTGGCGCAGCTCCGTCTGCCGCTCCAGCGGCGAGGCGGCGCTCAGCCCCACCTCGGACCCCGGCCCCGCGGCCCGTTGGACGGCGGCCTGCACGGCCAGGGTCCGCTGCCCGTCCAGCGCGGGGGGCATCTCGAGGGACAGGCTGCCCGAGGCGGAGGCGCCGGCCGTGCTCTCCGCCGCGCCCGTGCTCTCCGTGGAGCTGCTGGCCGCGGGCGACGTGGGGGCGGACGAGGCCGCCGTCGTCGTGGACGACGCCGACGAGGGGGCGGGGGAGGAGGGCTCCGCGCCGCCGCCGCCCGCGCACCCGGCGAGGGCGAGCGCGCCCACGGCGAGGGCGCCGAGCAGGGGGAGTCGGGAGGTCGTCATGGCCCGACTCTACGTGCGCTGTGACGGATGCCACAAGGAAGCGGCGGGGGCACGCAACGGGGCCGCCCGATGCGTGGTGCGCACCGGACGGCCGCTGATCCGTCAGCGGAGGAGGTCAGCCGAGCGGGGTGTCCTTGTCGCCCAGGTTCCAGTCCTCCACCGGGCCGAGGTTCTCCCCGTCCGGCCCGTAGCGGTAGAACCCCTGGCCGTCGGCCACGCCGCTGTGGCCCTCGGCGATGCTCTTCTCGAGCAGCTCAGCGAAGCCGAGCTGCCAGTCGACGCCCGTGTTGCGGGAGACGTTGGCGGCCACGTGGAAGCCCACGATGTCATAGGTCTGGAACGGGCCGCGCTCGTTGCCGGTGGCCACGCGCCAGGTGCGGTCGATGTCCGCCGGGTTGCCCACTCCGTGCATGTACAGCTTGGAGCCGGCCTGCAGCCACGGGATGAGCAGGGAGTTGAGGAAGTAGCCCGGGATCTCCTTGCGCACGTGCACGGGGACCATGCCGGTCTCCTCGGCGAACTGCAGGGCTCCCGCGACGGCCTCCGGCGAGGTGGCGGCGGTGCCCATGACCTCGGCGGTGTTCTGCGCCCAGATGCGGTTGGCGTAGTGCAGGGCCAGGAAGCGCTCCGGATGGCCGCTGGCGTCGGCGAAGTCCGAGGGCAGCAGGGAGGAGGTGTTCGTGGCGAACAGGGTCGTGGCGGGGGCGAGCTCGCCCACCTGGGCCCACACCTTGCGCTTGAGCTCCAGGTTCTCCGGGACGGCCTCGACCACGATGTCCGCATCCGCCAGGGCCTCGCCGAGGTCCGAGGTCGGCGTGATGCGGGCGATGGCCTCGTCGAAGCGCTGCGGGTCGTAGCCCTCCCCGAGGTCTGCTTCGTAGCCCTGGCGGATCCACGCCCAGCGGCGCTCGATCCCCTCGAGGGCGGCGGGGACGGCGTCGTAGGCCATCACCTTCTTGCCGTGGTACGCCGCCTGCATGATGATCTGCGAACCCAGCACGCCGGTGCCCAGCACGGCGACCTGCTCGAAACGGGTGAACTCGGACATGTGTGTCGACCTTCTTCTCTCGCGGTCCGAATGGGACGTACAGGTGAACGCCCCGGGCACGCTCCTTGTTCCCGGGGGCGACGACGGGCCGCCCGGTGCGCAGCGGGCGCACGGGACGGCCCGTCGGGGCGGGGAGGCTCAGCCCTGGGAGGTCTCGGACGGGGCCATCGGCCAGGTCTTGGCCACGAGCGTCAGCACGTCGTACTGAGCGCAGAGCTCGTCCTTCTGGTTGTGGATCCGGCAGTCCCAGGCCACCTCGCCGTACTCGTCGCTCACGCGCGGGGTGATGCGCTTGGCGGTCAGGGTCACGCGGATGGCGTCGTCGTAGGTCACCGGCGTGATGAAGCGCAGGTTCTCCAGGCCGTAGTTGGCCAGCACCGGGCCCGGATCCGGGGCCACGAACAGCCCCGCGGCCCACGAGACCAGCAGGTAGCCGTGGGCCACGCGGCGCGGGAAGAACGGGTTGGCCATGGCGGCCTCCTCGTCCGTGTGGGCGTAGAACCTGTCCCCGGTCTCCTCCGCAAAGGCGGTGATGTCCTCCAGGGTGACGGTGCGCAGGCCGGAGGCGAACTGGTCGCCCACCGTCAGCTCGGCCAGGGACTTGTAGAACGGGTGCACGGCCGTGCCGGCCTCCACGTCCTCGCGGGTCACCGTGTGGGTCGCGGCGCCCTGATGCCACACGCCGGTGATGGCCGTGAGCATGTCCGGGGAGCCCTGGATCGCCGTGCGCTGCATGTAGTGCTTCACAGCGCGGACGCCGCCGAGCTCCTCGCCGCCGCCGGCGCGGCCGGGGCCGCCGTGGATCAGCACCGGCACGGGGGCGCCGTGGCCCGTGGTGGTCGCGGCGGTCTGGCGGTTCAGGACGTGCACGCGGCCGTGGTGGGCACCGATCCCGGCGGCGAACGCGCGGGCGGTCTCACCGTCGTTCGTGGCGACCGTGGCCACGAGCGAACCCGACCCCAGGGCGGCCAGGGCCACGGCGTCGGCCACGTCCGTGTAGCCGATCACCGAGGTGACCGGACCGAACGCCTCGACGCTGTGCACCTCGGGGGTGCGCGCGTCCTCGAAGGTGAGCACCGTGGGGGCGAAGAACGCGCCGGACTCGGCGTCGGCGTCACCGGTCGAGCCCTCGGGGCCGCCGAGGCGGACCTGACCGCCGGCGTCGACCAGGCGCTGCACCGCGCCGCGGACCTCGCCCTGCTGGTCCTTCGAGGCCAGGGCGCCCATGGTGGTGCCCTCGACGCGCGGGTCGCCCAGGACGACCTTCGCGGCCAGGCGCTCGGTGAGGGCGGCGGTCACGGCCTCGACCCGATCCTGCGGGACGATCACCCGGCGGATGGCGGTGCACTTCTGTCCGGCCTTGACCGTCATCTCCTGGAAGACGACCTTCACGAACGCCTCGAACTCGGGGGACTCCGGGTCCGCGTCCGGGCCGAGGATGGCGGCGTTGAGGGAGTCGGTCTCCGCGGTGAAGCGGACGCCGCCCTCCTGCACGTTCGGGTGCTTCTTCAGCGTGGCCGCGGTGGCGGCGGAGCCGGTGAACGCGACGTGGTCGCGGTAGTCCAGGTGGTCCAGCAGGTCGCGGGCGGAGCCGGAGATCAGCTGGATCGAGCCCTCGGGCAGCACGCCGGACTCGAGCATCAGCTCGACGCACTTCTGCGTGACGTAGCCGGTGGGGGTGGCCGGCTTGACCACGGTGGGCACGCCGGCGACGAAGGCCGGGGCGAACTTCTCGAGCATGCCCCACACGGGGAAGTTGAACGCGTTGATCTGCACGGCCACGCCCGGGATGCGCTGGTAGATGTGCTCGCCGATGAAGGAGCCGTCGCGGGAGAGGGGCTCCACGTCGCCGTCGATGATCACGGTGGAGTTCGGTAGCTCGCGGCGGCCCTTGCCGGAGAACGTGAAGAGGGTGCCGATGCCGCCGTCGACGTCGAAGGCGTGGTCGCGCTGCGTGGCGCCGGTGGCGAAGGAGACGTCGTAGAGCTCCTGGACGCGGGAGTTCAGAAAGAGCGCGAGCTCCTTGAGCTTGAGGGCGCGCTCGTGGATGGTCAGCTCGCCCAGGGCCTGCTGGCCGACGGTGCGGGCGTGCTCGATGGCGGCGGCCGTGTCGAGGCCGTCGGTGGAGACGCCGGTCAGGCGCGCGCCGGTGTTCGCGTCCGTCACGTCGGTGACCTTGGACGGGTGCGACGGCGTCCACCAGCTGCCGGCGACGTAGCTGGGGAGGATCTCCGGGAGGGAGGGGGCGGTGACGGTCACGGGGTCTCCTGGTGTCGGGGGCGCGGACGAGTCCCGACCGATCGGTCGGTTATTGCTCCTCACCCTAGCCGAGACGTGGATCACGCGGGAGGGGGAGCCGGGCGGGTGACGCCGTCGTCGTGGGGAGGGGTGGGGTGGGGTCTGGCGGCGACCCGTGGCGCCAAAGCCCGCAGACACGCCGCTATGGCCAGGACGTGGCGGCGTGTCTGCGGGCCTCGGCGGGGCGTCGTCCACAGATCCCGGCGGACGACGACGGCGGCCCGCCCGGATCGGGCACGCTCGGCCCATGCCCCGCTCGCCCGCGCCCCTGCCTCCGATGCGCTGCGGACTGGACGGCCTCCTCCGCGCTCCGACCGTGTTCTCGACCCCGGCCGCGCGCGAGGCGGGCGTGAGTGCGGCCCGGCTGCGGCGCGGGGACGTGGTCTCCCTCGGCTGGGGGCTCTGGGGCCTGCGCGGCGTCGCACCGGACCCCATGGATCATGTGCGGGCACTGCAGGATCTGCACCCCGAGGGCGTGTTCAGCCACGTCACGGCCGCCCGGGTGCTCGGCCTGTGGTTGACCGGGCCGCTCGCCGCCGACCGGTCCGTGCACATCGCGACCCCGCGCGGCCACGGCACCGCGTCGAGCCGGGCCGGGATCCGCTCACACCGCCTCCGCGCCGACGCACCGGTGCGGATCGTGGACGGGGTGCGTGTGACCGCACCGGGGTGGACCTTCGTGGACCTCGCCGCGCACGCCGGGCCGCTCGAGCATCTCGTCGCGCTGGGGGACAGCATGGTTCGGACCGCCCCGACGGAGGCCCGCCGCCGTCGGCTGCCTCCCGGGGTGACGGACGTGGCCGAGCTGCGCGCCGCCGTCGAGGAACGCGGTCGGGTGCGCGGGATCCGTGCGGCCCGGGAGGCGCTGGAGCTCGTGCGTCCCGGGGCCGACTCGCCGCAGGAGAGCCGGCTGCGGGTGCGGCTCGTCCTGGACGGCGTCCCCGAGCCCGCGGTGAACCCGTGCATCCGCCTCGCCACGGGACAGCGGCTCCGCGTCGATCTGGTGTGGGCGGAGGCCAAGGTGGCCGTCGAGTACGACGGCGATCAGCACCGCACGGATCGCCGGCAGTGGCGTGAGGACCGCGAGCGGGACGCGGCCCTGCGCGCGGAGGGGTGGGAGGTGATCCGGGTGACCGCCGACGTGTTCCTGCCGGGGCACTGGGAGCTCTTCGTGCGGCAGCTGCGGGGCCTGGTGGCCGCGCGGACGATGCCGGGCCGAGTGCCGCCGTCGTGGATCTGACCTGTCGAGGCCCGCAGACGCGCCGCTACGGCCTGGCGGTAACGGCGTGTCTGCGGGCCTCGGCGAGAGGGGCGGGAGCCTCGGGCCGGCGTCGGCCCCTGCCCCTCGTCTCCGGACCGGCGTAGAATCGAGCACCGGTCCTCTCGGACCCGACCCACCCCCTCATCCGGAGAGTTCTGCCGCATGCTGCGCACCATGTTCCACGCCAAGATCCACCGGGCCACCGTGACCCAGGCGGACCTGCACTACGTGGGCTCCGTGACCGTGGACCAGGACCTGCTGGACGCCGCGGACATCCTCCCCGGCGAGCTCGTGTCCATCGTGGACGTCACCAACGGCGCGCGACTGGAGACCTACACCATCGCGGGCGAGCGGGGCTCCGGCGTGCTCGGCATCAACGGCGCCGCCGCCCACCTGGTGCATCCGGGGGACATCGTCATCCTCATCGCCTACGGGCAGATGGACGACGACGAGGCCCGCCACTTCCAGCCCAAGGTCGTCCACGTGGACGCGGACAACAGGATCGTGGAGCTCGGCATCGACCCCGCCGACGGCCTCCTCGACGGCCTCTCCCGCCCGCCGCTGTCCCGCGAGTGGAACGAGGCGCAGGCCGAGCTCTGAGCCGGCCTGGGGCGCCGGGCCGTCATGGACGAGCCCTTCGAGCGGGATCAGCGGTCGGCACGGCCTTCGCCCCGAGCGCTCGACGCGCGGAGCGCATCGCGGCCGCGTGGCTGAGGCCCATCGCGGTGCGGGCGCCCGGCACGTGGGCCACGGCGCGCATCCACGGCGAGGTGAGCACCACCTCCTGCTCCCACGCCACGATGCAGCGCGGCGCGTGTCCGGCCGGGGCACCGTCGTCGTGGACGGTGACCCGCACGGTGCCCGTCAGGCCCCCGCTCAGGCGGGCGACCAGTAGGCCGCGGGCGCGGTCGTCGATGAGACGCTCCATCGTCAGACGCACCGGCACGAACCCGCGCAGCCGGACGGCGGCGCGGTCGGGGCCCAGGCGACGGACGCGCGGGACGGCCGGCCACCAGCGTGGGTAGCCGGCCGGGTCGGCGAGCAGGGCCAGCACGGACCGGGCGTCCGCGGGGACGGCCCAGCGGTGGGTGAAGCGGAAGGGGCGGTCGACCGACATCAGGCCCGGCCGAAGGTCTCGGGGTCCACGGGGCGCCGGGTGCGGGGGAGCTTCGCGACGACCAACAGGTACGACTCCGTGACGAGGTCCCGCACGAGCTGCTCGTCGAGGGCCGGGTGCGCGGCCAGGCTAAGCCAGTGCCGCTTGTCCATGTGATAGCCGGGCGTGATCGCCGCGGGCAGGGCCGCGCGCAGCTGGGCGCCGTCCTCCGGGCGGGCCTTGACGTTCACGAGGCGGCGCCCGTCGTGGTCGATGAACACCGCGAACAGCTTCCCCTGCACCTTCATGACCTCGGTGTCCGGGCCGAAGGGGTGCGACGCGGCGCTGCCCGGCAGCTCGAGGGCGCGGTCGCGGGCGACGCGCAGCAGCGTGGGCTCGTCCATACCCGTCACGCTAGCCGCGCCGCCCCGCACTTTCGAACGTGATATCGGGGGAATGGGCGCTTTCGAACGGGAGATAGGCCCTATCTCCCGTTCGAAAGCGCCTGCCCCGGGGGCTCAGCGGTAGTCGAAGAAGCCCTTGCCGGACTTCCGGCCGAGCTCGCCGCGGGCCACCATGTCCCGCATGAGCTGCGGCGGGGCGAAGCGCTCACCCAGCTGGGACTCGAGGTACTCCGCGATGCCCAGGCGCACGTCCAGGCCCACGATGTCGGTCAGGGCCAGCGGGCCGACCGGGAACTTGTATCCGAGCACCATGGCGGCGTCGATGTCCTCGGGGGAGGCCACGCCCTCCTCGACCATGCGGATGGCCTCGAGCGCGATCGCCACGCCCAGGCGCGACGAGGCGAAGCCCGGGGCGTCCTTGACGACGACGGGGGTCTTGCCGAGCCCGCGGACCCACTCGGTGGACAGGGCCTGGAGCTCCGCACCGGTCTGCTCGCCGATCACGACCTCCACGAGCTTCGAGGCGGGCACCGGGTTGAAGTAGTGCAGGCCGCAGAAGCGCTCGGGACGCTGCAGGTGCGAGGCGATCTCGTCGATGGACAGGGAGGAGGTGTTGCTGGCCAGCCAGGCGTCCTCGCGCAGGTGGGCCTCGACGTCGGTGAGCGCCTCGATCTTCACCTGCATGTCCTCGAACACGGCCTCGACCACGAGGTCGCAGCGGGCGAAGTCGGCGCGGTCCACGGTGACGGTCAGGCGCTGCGCCCACTCGTCCAGGTCGCCGTCGATCTTGCCGCGGTCCAGGGAGGCGGCCAGGTCGGCCTCGATGCGCTCCCTGGCGGCCTCGGCCGACCGCGGGTCGCGCTCGACGACGACCACCTCGGACGAGCCGGAGACGAGGAACGCGTGGGCGATGCCGCCACCCATCCGGCCGCCGCCGAGGACGCCGACGACGGCGGGCACGGAGGACGGCGCGGCATCAGGGGTGTGCTGCTGATCGGTCATGTCAGTCCTCACTTCTTCTTGCGGTCGAGGAACGCCTGCATGCGCTCGAACTTGGCCTCGGACTCGAACAGGATGGCCTGCGCGATCTCGTCCACGTGGGGGTGGGCCTCGCGGGGGAGGTGGAAGACGCGCTTGGACAGCCGCACCCCCAGCGGGTCCTGCTGCGCGATGCGGTCGGCGAGGGCGTCGGCGGCGTCGAGGAGGGCCTCCGGCTCGTGCAGCTCGGTGACGAGCTTGAGCTCGAGGGCCTCCTGCGCGTCCAGGATCCGTCCGGCGAGCAGCAGCTCGAGGGCCACCGGCTCGCCCACCAGCTCCTTGAGCCGCCACTGGGCGCCCGCAGCGGCGGTGATCCCCAGACTCGTCTCGGGCTGGCCCATCTTCAGCGCCGGGGTGGCGATGCGAAAGTCGGCCGCGTAGGCCAGTTCCGCGCCGCCGCCGAGGGCGAAGCCGTCGATCGCTGCGATCACGGGCATGGGCAGCCGGTGGATGCGGTCGAAGACCTGCGAGTTCACGCCGCGCAGGGCGTCGTCGCGGCGGCGCTCGCGCAGCTGTCCGATGTCCGCGCCGGAGGCGAAGATGCCGGAGAACGTCCCCGGCTCGCACTTCGACTCCACCTGCGTGCCCGAGATGATCAGGATCTTCGGCTCGCGTTCGAGGTGGGCGCAGAGCTCGTGGAACTCGTCGACCATGGTCTGGTCGATCGCGTTGCGCACGCCCGGGCGGTCCATGCGCGCGTGGACGCGGTCCTCGCGCTCCTCGACGTGCAGCGCCGAGAAGTGGCTGAAGTCGGTCATCTGCTCAGACCCTCTCGACGAGCATCGCGGAGCCCTGGCCCACGCCCACGCACATCGTGGCCAGGCCCCTGTCCGCGCCCTCGCGCTCCATCCGACCGAGCAGCGTGACCACGAGACGCGACCCCGAGGAGCCCAGCGGATGGCCCAGGGCGATCGCGCCGCCGTCGGCGTTGACGGTCTCCGGGTCCAGGCCGAGGCGCCGCATCGAGGCCAGGGACTGGGTGGCGAAGGCCTCGTTGAGCTCGACGGCGCCCAGGTCCGCCACGGACCAGCCGGAGCGCGCGAGGGCCTTCTCGGTGGCCGGGACGGGGCCCAGGCCCATGATCTCGGGGGCCAGGCCCGCCGAGGTGAACTCCACGACGCGGGCGCGCGGGGTCAGGCCGTACTTCTGCGCGGCCCGCTCGGAGACGACGAGGATCGCCGAGGCGCCGTCGTTGAGGGAGGAGGAGTTGCCGGCGGTGACCACGCCGTCCTTCTTGATGATCGGGCGCAGGCCGGCGAGCACCTCGGGGGTGGAGCCGGGACGGGGGCCCTCGTCCGTGTCCACGATCGTCTCGGCGCCCTTGCGGCCCGTGACGACGACGGGCACGATCTCGTCCGCGAAGCGGCCGGCCTCGATGGCGGCCAGCGCACGCTCGTGCGAGCGGGCGGCGAAGGCGTCGGCGTTCTCGCGGGTGATGCCGTCCACCTCGCCGACCTCCTCGGCGGTCTCCGGCATGGAGAAGGTGAACTTCTCCCCGAACTCGCCGTCCGCGAAGCGCGGGTTCACGAAGCGCCAGCCGATCGCGGTGTCGAAGGCCGCGCCGGGCTTGGCGAACGCCGTCGTCGGCTTCTCCATCACCCAGGGGGCGCGGGACATCGACTCCACGCCTCCGGCCACGACGACGTCGGCCATCCCGGAGCGCACCATCGCGGTGGCGATGCCGATCGCGGACATGCCCGAGGCGCAGAGGCGGTTCACGGTGATGCCCGGGACGGTGTCCGGGAAGCCGGCCAGCAGCCAGGCCATGCGGGCGACGTTGCGGTTCTCCTCGCCGGCGCCGTTGGCGTTGCCGAGGATGACGTCGTCCACGACCGACGGGTCGATGCCGGCGTCCTCGATCACGGCCTTGATGGTCAGGGCGGCGAGGTCGTCGGGGCGGACGGAGGAGAGGGCGCCGCCGTACTTGCCGACGGGCGTGCGGCGACCGCCGACGAGCAGGGCCTGGGACTGTGCGGACATGGAGACTCCTTGAGTGACCGACGACGAGGCGGGCGCGGCGAATTACCGACCGTGCGTTCAGGTTCAGTATCCCGGGCCGGTGTGACGGGGGTCAACTGCGGGGGCGGGGTGTGACGGGGCGGAGACGGGGCCGGGCGGCCGCGCCGAGGCCACGTCGATCAGCGTCTGACCCGGCGCACCCCGCACGGAGGCCCGCAGACGCGCCGTTTCGTCCCCGACGTGGCGGCGTGTCTGCGGGCCTCGGCGCCGGCCCGGTCCGGCCCGCGCACCGCACGACGACGGCGCGCCCTTCCGGAGGAGGACGCGCCGTCGTCGTGGGGTGGGGACGGGCGAAGCCCGTCAGGCGGCCCGGATCAGGCCGGGACCACCGGGTGGGAGCGGGTGGCGACGACCTGCTCGTCGTGCAGCTCGCGGTCCTGGATGCCCTTGGGGACGAACAGGACGGCGATGAGCGAGATCGCGGAGATCACGATGATGTACCAGGCCACGTTCTCCCAGCCGGTCTTCACGAGCTGGTCGGCGAGCAGCGGGGCGAAGGCGCCGCCGATGATGGTGCCGAGCGCGTAGCCGATGGAGACGCCGGAGAAGCGGACGCGGGCCGGGAACATCTCGGCGTACATCGCCGACTGCGGACCGTAGGACGGACCCAGGCCGAGGGTCAGGACGAACAGGCCCAGCGAGAACAGCGGCAGAGACGCGGTGTTCAGCAGCCCGAACAGCGGGAAGGCCCAGACGATCAGGAACCCGTAGCCGAGGACGAAGGTCAGCTTGCGGCCGATCTTGTCCGAGACCCAGCCGCCGAGCAGGGTGAAGATGAACCAGCCGACGCCGCCGACGAGGCTCGCGATGAGCACCTCGGAGGAGGTCATGCCCAGGCCCTTCGGACCGCCGTACTTCGAGAACCACGCGATGAGCAGGTAGCCGACGCCATTGTTCGCGGCGAAGATCACGGCGGCGAGGATGACCTCCTTGGTGTGGTGCCGGAAGAGCTCGCCCAGCGGGGCGGACTCGTCCACCTTGAGCTGCTGCATCTCCTTGAAGACCGGGGACTCCTCGACGGCCTTGCGGATCAGGTAGCCGACGACGATGAGCACCACGGAGATCAGGAACGGGATGCGCCAGCCCCAGGTGAGGAACTGCTCCTCGGACATGGTGGAGCGCACGATGAACAGCACACCGGTGGCCAGGATCATGCCCAGCGGCACGCCGATCTGCGGGGCGGAGCCGAACAGGCCGCGCTTGCCGTGGGGGGCGTGCTCCACGGACAGTAGCGCCGCGCCGCCCCACTCGCCGCCGGCGGACAGGCCCTGCAGCAGGCGCAGCACGACGAGCAGGATCGGGGCCCACACACCGATCTGGGCGTAGGTGGGCAGCAGGCCGATGAGGGTGGTGGCCAGGCCCATGCCGATCAGCGTGAGGGAAAGGACGAACTTGCGGCCGAAGCGGTCGCCGAGGTGGCCGGCGACGATCGCGCCGAGCGGGCGGATGAGGAAGGAGATGCCGAGGGTGGCCCACGCGGCGATCTGGGAGCCGCTCTCGCCCATCGGCTGGAAGAAGAGGGCGGCGAAGACGAGTGCGGTGGCCTGGGCGAAGATGAAGAAGTCGTACCACTCGATGGTGGTGCCGACGACGGTGCCGGCGATGACCTTGCGCTCCTCGCGGCGATCGCGCGCGGGGGCGGTCGCCGCGGGGGATGCGACGGTGTGGCTCATGGGTGCTCCTGGGATGCGGTGCGGCGGCCGACCGTGAGACGGCGGCGGGACGGTGTGGCACCCGACCGATCGGTCGGGAAGTGACACCCGTCACCGTATACGATCCCATGTGACTTACGCCACGATCCAGGCTGATGACGGGAATGTGACGCGGCGTAGCCGGGACGACGACGGCGCCGCGCCCCTCGTGCGAAGGGTGCGGCGCCGTCGTCGGTGGCGGGGTGCGGCGGCTCAGCCGCGGCCGGTGAACTCCGGCTTCCGCTTCTCCTGGAAGGCCTGGAAGCCCTCGGCGTAGTCCGCGGTGCCGCAGAGCTCGCCCTGGGCGATGTTCTCCGCGTCGAGGGACTCCCACAGGCCCACGCGGTGGTCGCGGACCTGGGCCACGAGCTCCTTCGACGCGCGGAACGCGAGGGTCGCGCCGGAGGCCACCTGGGCGACCTTGGCGCGGGTGAACTCCAGCAGCTCGTCCGCGGGCAGGGCCCGGGAGAACAGCCCGGCCTGGACGGCCTCGGCGCCCGAGAGGAGCTCGGCCGTGTAGATCAGGTCGAGGGTGCGGTGCGCGCCCAGGCGCTCGGTGAACAGCCAGTGGCCGCCCGAGTCCAGGGTGGCCCCGAGGTTCGCGAACGGCGAGCCGATCTTCGCGTCCTCGGCCACGTACACCACGTCCGTGGCGATCGCGAGGCCGAGGCCCACGCCCAGGCAGGCGCCCTGCACCGCGGCGAAGGTGGGGACCGGGATCTCGGACATGGCCCGCAGCACCGGGGTGACCCTGTCCCGCAGGTAGGCGGTGGCGTCGTCCTCGGCCGGGACCACGGCGGAGATGTCGCGGCCCGCGCAGAAGCCGCGGCCCTCGCCGCGCAGCAGCACGGCCCGGACCTCGCCGGACTCGACGCCGGCGGCGGCCCGCTCGTAGGCGGCCTGGAGTTCGGCCAGCGCGGCCTCGTCCAGGGCGTTCATCCTCTGGGGGGCGTCCAGCACGATCTCGGCGACGCCGTTCTCGACGGTGATCTCGATCATCGGGGGCTCCTTCGGTCTCGTGGGCGGGCGCTCAGGCGTCGAAGTCCAGCGTGATCGAGTCGGAGGTCGGGCGGGTCTGGCACGTGAGCACGTAGCCCTTCTCCACCTCGTCCTTCTCGAGCGCGTAGTTCTCGTCCATCTCGTACGCGCCGTCGACGACCTTGGCGCGGCAGGTGCCGCACACGCCGCCGGCGCACGCGAAGGGCACGTCCGAGCGGACGCGCAGCGCCGCGTTGAGGACGGTCTCGTGGGCGGACTTGGGGGACTCGACCTTGGCGGTGAGGCCGTCGAGGTTGAACTCGATGGTCACGTTGTCGCCCTTCGGGTCCACCTCGACGACACGTCCGGAGTGGCCCTGCGGGTTCTCCGGACGGCCGGTGGTGAACAGCTCGAAGCGCACGTCGTCCTCGGACACGCCGCGGGCGGCGAGCGTCTCACGCGTGAGCTGCACGAGCTCGAACGGGCCGCAGAGGAACCACTCGTCGGTGCCCTCCACGTCGATCACGCGGTCCAGGAGGGTGGTGAGCTTGTCCTCGTCGATGCGGCCGGAGAGCAGCGGGGACACGCGCTGCTCGCGGGAGAGCACGTGGTGCACCGTGAACCGGGCCGGGTACTTGTCCTTGAGGTCGCCGATCTCCTCGGCGAACATCACGTCCATGGCGGAGCGGTTCGCGTAGACCAGGTCGAAGCGCGAGGTCTCGGAGGCCGCGAGCACGGCCTTGGCGATCGCCATGATCGGGGTGATGCCCGAGCCGGCCGCGAACGCCACCAGGTGCGTGTCCTTCTTCTCCGCGACCTTCTCCGCCGCCACCTTCTGGGCGTCGTTGAGAGAGGTGACGTGCGTGCGGGACGTGAACGCGCCCTGCGGGTTCATCACGTCGATCTTCTCGCCGACCTCGAGGCTCTCGTTGGCCCACGTGGAGAACTTGCCGCCGATGTCCTTCTTCACGGCCACGCGGATCTCGCCGCGCTTCGGGACGGCGCAGATCGAGTAGGAGCGGCGCACCTCGGCGCCGTCGAGCTCCTTGCGCAGGGCCACGTACTGGCCCGGCACGTAGTCGTAGTCGTCGGCGAGCTCCTCGGGCACCGCGAAGGTGATCTCCACGGAGTCGTCGGTCAGGCGGCGCAGCTCGGACACCTCGAGGGTGTTGAACGTGGCGCGGCGCTTGCCGGTGGTGGGGACGTCGGTGGTCTCGGTCATCAGTGCACCTTGAAGTAGTCGAAGGGCTCGAGGCACTCCCGGCAGGTGTAGAGGGCCTTGCAGGAGGTGGAGCCGAAGCGGGTGATCTCGCGGGTGTTCAGGGAGTGGCAGCGCGGGCACTTCACGGCCATGCCGATCATGACCGGGCCGTCCGTGGTGCGCGCGACGGGCGGGGCGATGCCGTACTCGTTGAGCTTGGCCTTGCCCTCGTCCGTCATCCAGTCCGTGGTCCACGCCGGCTGGAGCACCAGGCGCACCTCGGCGTCGGGGAACCCGGCGCGCTCGAGCGCGCGGGTGACGTCCGTGGTGATGGTGTCCATGGCGGGACAGCCGGAATAGGTGGGCGTGATGACGACGACGGCCCTCTCGCCCTCGGCCCGTGCCTCCCGGAGGATCCCGAGGTCCGCGATGGACAGCACGGGGATCTCCGGGTCGTGCACGGTGGAGGCCGCATCCCAGACCCGCGCGTCGGCGGGATCGGCGGGGCGCAGCTCGCCGGCGGTGGTCACCAGGTCGCTCCCGGGTGACGGCGGGCCAGGGACTGCATCTCCGCGAGGATGTACCCGCGGTACTCGCTCATGGCCCCGGAGCGGTCGCCGCCGCGGGCGGTGCCCGTCGTCGGGACGGTCAGGCCGGCCTCCTCGATGGCCGCGCGGATGCGGGTCATCGTCGGCTCCTCGAGCGAGGACGGCAGCACGGCGACGCCCTGCTCGGCGAGGGCGCGGACGACGTCGTCGTCGTGGAAGAGCTCGGCCACGTAGGGCCACAGCTCGTCCAGGCCGCGCTGCATGCGGCGCTTCGACTCCTCGGTGCCCAGGCCCAGGCGCTGCAGCCACAGGGCGGCGTGGTCCTGGTGGTACAGGACCTCCTTGAGGGCCTTGTCCGCGATGGCGGCGAGCGTGGGGTCGGCCGACTCGCGCAGGCGGGTGTACAGCTCGTACGAGTAGAACGAGTAGTACAGCTGGCGGGCGATCGTCTTGGCGAAGTCGCCGTTCTCGGCCTCCACGAGGCGGACGGAGCGGAACTCCTCCTCGTCGCGGAAGTACGCGAGCTCGTCCTCGGTCTTGCCCCACGCGGTGCCGGCGTAGGAGAGGAGGAAGCGGGCGTGGCCCACGAGGTCCAGGGCGATGTTGCCCAGGGCGATGTCCTCCTCGAGCTCCGGGGCGCGCGAGATCCACCAGGACAGGCGCTGGCCGAGCATCAGGGCGTCGTCACCGAGGGCGAGGGCGTAGCGGGCGACGTCGTCGCTCGCCTTCTGCTCGCCGGCCGCGATCTCCTCGGCGGTGATGGCCACGCCGGCGGAGTGCCTCGTGGCGGAGTCGTTGGTCGCGAAGCTCACAGGTGCGGCACCCCCTCGGACTGCTGGTAGTAGGTGGCGTGACGGTAGGACTTGCCCTGCGCGGACTCGAAGAAGCCGCCCTTGGAGTCCGGGTCGGAGGCCGCGATGGCCTCGGCCGGGACGACCCACACGGAGGTGCCCTCGTTGCGGCGGGTGTACAGGTCACGCGCGTTGCGCAGCGCCAGGGTGGCGTCCGGGGCGTGCAGCGAGCCGGCGTGCACGTGGGAGAGGCCGCGGTTGGCGCGGACGAAGACCTCCCACAGGGGCCAGGCGTGGGAGGCGGCGGTGGTCTCGCTCATGGGTCAGGCTCCGATCAGGTGGGTCTCGGCCGGCGCGTTCTGCTCGGCCTGGCGGCGGGCGTAGGCGGCGGCGGCCTCGCGGACCCAGGCGCCGTCCTCGTGGGCCTGGATGCGGCGGGCCATGCGCTGGGTGTTCATGGGGCCGTCGCCCTTGATCACGGACATGAACTCGTCCCAGTCCAGCTCGCCGAAGTCGTAGTGGCCGCGCTCCTCGTTCCACTTCAGGTCCGGGTCCGGCAGGGTGAGGCCGAGGGCCTCGGCCTGCGGGACGATCATGTCCACGAAGCGCTGGCGCAGGTCGTCGTTGGAGAAGCGCTTGACCTTCCACGCCATGGACTGGCGGGAGTTGGGGGAGTCCTCGTCCGGCGGGCCGAACATCTGCAGGGCCGGGCCGTAGAAGCGGTTCACGGCGTCCTGGGCCATCTGCTTCTGCTCCGGGGTGCCGTGCGAGAGCTCGTAGAGGATCTCCCAGCCCTGGCGCTGGTGGAACGACTCCTCCTTGCAGATGCGCACCATCGCGCGGCCGTACGGGCCGTAGGAGGCGCGGCACAGCGGCACCTGGTTGCAGATCGCGGCGCCGTCGACGAGCCAGCCGATCGCGCCCATGTCCGCCCAGGTGCGGGCCGGGTAGTTGAAGATCGAGGAGTACTTCGCGCGGCCGGAGAGCAGCTGCTCGTTCAGCTCGTCCCGCGGGGTGCCGAGGGTCTCGGCGGCGGAGTACAGGTACAGGCCGTGGCCGGCCTCGTCCTGGACCTTGGCCATGAGGATCGCCTTGCGCTTCAGGGAGGGGGCGCGGGTGATCCAGTTGGCCTCCGGCTGCATGCCGATGATCTCGGAGTGCGCGTGCTGGGAGACCTGGCGGGTCAGGGACTTGCGGTACGCCTCGGGCATCCAGTCGCGGGGCTCGATGCGCGAGTCCTCCGCGATCAGGCGATCGAAGTTCTCCTGGCCGGCCGCATCCTCGGGGGACGGGACGGAGGCCAGGTGCTGGGGGGAGCTGGTCTGCGTCATGGGGATCACCTCACGCTGAGTGCGGGCTGGTTCCGTGGTCAGGGCGCACCGGGGCGCACCGAATTACTGACCGCTCGTTCAGGATAGGCCAGGGTGTGACCTCGGTCAACACGCCGGGGCATGCGGGGCCCGGGTGCGATGCGGCCGTCGGGACGGTGCGGGACGGTTCTCTCCTGCACAGGCGTCCCGACGGCGTCCCCCATCCCCGGATCGTCCCTCGCCGCGGTCGCGGGACCCGGGTCCTCCCTACGGTGGCCGCATGTCACCCCTCATCGGACCTCAGCAGATCGCCACGGCCCTGCGGGCCGTCGGACTCGACGACGACGCCGCCCGCCTGGCCGCGTGGGCCGACCCCGCCCGGCGCGAGCGGGAGGCCGCCGAGCAGGCCCTCGCCGACCTCGCCGCGGCCCAGACGCAGCTGCGCACGGCGCTGGGCGGGCTGGTCAGCGCCGCCACGGACGTGCGCTCGGCGATGCACACGGCATGGCGCGGGGAGGCCGCCGGCGCCTATGGGGAGGCCGTCCGGCGGGCGGCGACCCTGGCGGCGGAGCTCGAACGGGAGGCCGGGGAGTGGCTCGCCCTGCGGGCCACCGCCGAGCGGGACGCCGAGGACGCGCGCCGGAACGCGGAGGCCCGGCAGCGGGCGGCCGAGGAGACCGCGCTGGCCGTCCTGCGCTCGCTGGCGGTGGCGGCATGACCGGCGGGCGGGGTGCGAGCCCGGGGGCGGTGGCCTTCAGCACGCACGGCGGCCCGGGCTCGATCTACGCGGAGGCCGAGGAGATGCGCGTCGTGGCCGGCCGGCACGAGCACGCCGCCGAAGAGGCGGCCGGAGCCTCGTGGCAGGTCGACGCGGCCGCCTTCGGGCTGGGCCGGTCGGCCGCGTGGCTCGCCTCCGCCGCCCTGCTGCAGGACCGGCTGGCGGAGGCGGTCGGCCGGGTGCGGAGCCTGTCGGAGCAGTGCGCCGAGCTGCACCGTGACCTGCTCTCCGCGGCGGCCCGCTACGAGGAGGCCGAGCGCGCGGCGGCCGGCATCATGGCCGCCGAGGACGCCTCCCTGGAGGAGCTGCCGGCGCTGCTCTGGCGGGACGGCCATGACGGCCTCACCACCCGCGAGGCGGAGCGGCTCGTGCAGGACGTCGTCCAGGCGGTGCCCGAGGCCATCGTGGCCGCCATGCTCGCGGCCGCCGGGTTCCCCCTGCTCGCGGCGCTGGCGCGGATCGACGTGAAGATGCTGACGAGGGCGCAGAAGCGCGTGCTGAAGCGGCCCGTCTCCTCCGCGGCGAAGAAGGGGACGGATGCCGCGTCGGACCTCACCGAGGCGCTGCGGGTCTCCCCGGACGAGGCATGGACCGTGGCGGCGGACGCCCTGACCCTCGCCGGTGCGGCGCCCCGGGGCGCGGTGACCCCGCACGGGGCGCCGCAGGACCGGCCGACGGCGCCCGCCCTGCTGGACGGCTCGGCCACGGGGCTGGCCTCGCTCATCCCGCGTGAGGAGGGGGACGGGGACCTCACGGTCACGGAGGTGGTGCGAGAGAACGGGAGCCGCGCCTGGGTGGTGGGCCTGCCGGGCACCCGCGGCGGCCTGATCCCGGATCCCGAGTCGACCGACCCGTGGGACGCCGGCGGGCTGCTGGACGCCCTCGGCTCCGAGTCCGAGGTCACGGCCCCGGCGGTGCGGGCGGCGCTCGAGGCGGCCGGCGTCCCGCACGGCGCCCCGCTCGTCCTGGCCGGCTACTCCCAGGGCGGGGTGCACGCCGTCAACCTGGCCGGGCGCGAGGACTTCACGTCCGTGTACCCCGTGGCCGGCGTCATGACGGTCGCGGCACCGTCCGGCAACGCGGTGGAGACCGGACGGACCGAGGTGCTGGAGTTCTCCTCGGACGGGGACCTGGCCGTCGCCGCGGACGGGGCGCCCGCCCCCGTCTCGGCGCGCCGGGCCGAGGTGGTCTTCCACCCGGCCGGACACGGGTGGGATGCGCCCGGGGGTGGCTTCCGGCCCACGTCTCCGCTGGCGGCCGAGGACGACCTGGGCGCCGCCCACGCCTTCGACGCCCAGGTGGACCTGATCCGGCAGTTCGAGACCGCCGAGCCCGCATCCCGGGCGGAGGTCGCCGGGCTCTCCGCCGCGTTGGCCGGGCTGACCGCCGGCACCGTGGCCTCGAGCCGGGCGGTGCGCCTGCGCCGCACGCCGCCCGAGCGGGACCACCTGCCCCCGGGATCCCGGTGAGCGCACCGGCGGGGGGCGCCCGCCACCTGCTCAGTTCGCGTCGAGCAGCACGCCCGCGAAGAACGCGTTCAGGCGGTCGACCTCGTCCAGGCCGAAGACGCCGGAGACGTACTGGTCTGGGCGGACCACGACGACGGCGCCGTCACGGCTGATGCCGCGGGCCTCGAAGATGTCCTCGCCGTGCTTGGGCTGACACGTGGCGAAGATGTTGTTCAGGTCGTGCAGGCCGAGGGGGCCGGTGGTCGGCCGGAAGATCGACGGCACGTCCGGGTGGGCGAACTCGGTCTGCTTCTGCTGGTACACGACCTTGATGTCGAAGCGGGCGTCTTCCGGTCCGTCCGACGGGGTGTGGCGGTTGCGGAAGGACCGCGGGTCCTCCACGATCGCCTTCGCCCACGCCGCGACCTTCGAATCCTCGGCGCGCGGGGAGGCGGTGTCGGCGAACACGTAGACGCGCCAGCGGCCGTCCGCGCGGTGCAGGTGGCCCAGGTGCTTCACGTTGGTGTCGCACGAGCGCTCCACCAGCCCCGACTTGAAGCGCTTGCCGATGGGGTAGCCCTGCGCCAGCGCCTGACCGGTGGCGTCCGTGGTGAGGAGGGAGGGTTGGTACTCCGTCATGAAGCCGGCCGGGAACTCGGCGGTCTTCGTGTAGAACTCGGCCACCTCGTTCGGGTCGCCCAGCTCGGAGGTGGGCTTGGCCATGAGCGTCGACCACTCCTTGTCGAAGTCGATCAGGTTCTTGGCGATCTCCTTGCGCTCCTCCGAGTAGGTCGGCACGAGCTCGACCGGGGCCATCCCGGAGAGCACCTGGCCCAGCTTCCAGCCGAGGTTCCAGCCGTCCTGCATGGACACGTTCATGCCCTGGCCGGCCTTCGCGGAGTGGGTGTGACAGGCGTCGCCGAGCAGGAACACGTTGGGGTGGGCCACGCGCTCGCGGTTGTCGAAGCCCGAGGTGAGGCGGTGGCCCACCTCGTACACCGAATGCCAGGCGACCTCCTTCACGTCCAGCGTGTAGGGGCGCAGGATCTGCTGGGCCCGGCGGATGATCTCCTCGAGCGGGGTCTGGCGCACCTTGTGGTTGTCGTCCGCCGGGACCTCGCCGAGGTCCACGTACATGCGGAACAGGTGCCCGCCTTCGCGGGGGATCAGGAGGATCGAGCCGCTGGACGAGTGGATCGCGCACTTGGTGCGGATGTCCGGGAAGTCCGTGTCGGCCAGCGCGTCCATGACGCCCCACGCGTGGTTCGCGGCGTCGCCGGTCAGGGTGTGGCCGATCGCCTTGCGGACGCGAGAGCCCGCGCCGTCCGCGCCCACCACGTACTTGGCGCGCACCTGGCGGGTTGGTCCCGAGGCGGGGTCCTCGAGGGCGTTGCCCTGGGCGTCCACGGTGCGGCGCAGGGTCACGAGCACGGGGTGCTCGCCGTCGTTCGTGTCCTCGAGGGTCTCGAACGCCCAGCCGTAGTCCGGCCGCGCACGGGTGGGGGAGTTCTTCATGTACTCGGCGAACCAGTCCAGGATGCGGGCCTGGTTCACGATCAGGTGCGGGAACTCGGAAACGCCCTCCGGGTCGTCCTCGGCCAGCGAGGTGCGCACGATCGTGTCCGCGTCGTCCTCGGCCGGGTTCCAGAACGCCATGGAGGTCAGGTCGAAGGCCTCGTCGATGATCTCGCTCGCGAAGCCGAAGGCCTGGAAGGTCTCCACGGAGCGGGCCTGGATGCCGTCCGCCTGGCCGATCTCGAGGCGGTGGGGGCGGCGCTCGATGATGCGGGTGTGGACGTCCGGGAACATCGCGAGCTGGGCGGCGGCGATCATGCCGGCCGGGCCGGAGCCGACGATCAGCACGTCCATCTCGTCCGGCAGCTCGGCGGGGCGGTCCAGGCCGATGCCGGCCGCCACCTGGACGCGCGGGTTCGTGGAGACATAGCCGTGGTGGTGGAAGAGCATGGGGGTCCTTTCGCTGCGGGGGATGTCGCTGCGCGGCGCGCGTGCCACCCGACGGCGTGTTCTCTCAGAGAACACGGTGTTCCCCCTGGGAACACATGTGTGCCAGACTGTACGCGGACGTGACAGGGTTCACAACCGGTGCGCGGGCCGACCACGCCCCGGGCGCGTCACGTCCGGCACGCGAGGCGAGGAGCACGGATGGCAGAGCACGACGGCGGCCCGGTCCGGGAGGGCGCACCCTCCCAGACGCTCTCCCGCGCGCTCACCCTGCTCGAGACCGTCGTGGAGGCGCCCGAGCCGCCCACCATCGCCGACCTCGCCGACGGCCTGGGCGTCCATCGCTCGGTCGCCTACCGCATGCTGCGCACCTTCGAGGCCCACGGCCTGCTGCGCCGCGACGGCCTCGGCCGCGTCCACGCCGCCCCCGGCCTGGCCGTCCTCGCCCGCCGGGTGGAGCAGGATCTGCGCGCGGCGGCCATGCCGCACCTGACCGCCGTCTCCACCGACCTGGGCATGACCGCGTTCCTGGTGGTGTGGGACGGGGCCCACTGCCTCACCCTGGCCACGGCCGAGCCGCCCAGCGGCAACCTCGTCACGCAGCGGCCGGGGACCCGGCACCCCCTCGGGGTCGGTGCGCCGGGGATGGCGATCGCCGTCGCCCTGACCGGACAGGAGTGGGCGCGGCTGCCCGGCGAGGCCCCGCCCGAGCGACCCGAGCTCGACGACGTGCGGGAGCGCGGCTGGGCCGTCAGCTCCGACGAGGTCATCACCGGCGTCTCCTCGGTGGCCGTGCCGCTGCGGGTCCCGGGCCAGCTGCCCGCCGCCCTCGCCGTGGTCTACGCGACGCGGCCGGAGGACCCGGCGCGCCTCGGGGACCGGCTCGGTGAGGCGGCCCGGGCCGTCGCCGTCGCCTTCGGCGCAGCCTGAGCCCGGGTCCCGTGGTGCCGCTCACGGCGTCCGCAGCCCGCATTACCCTGGTGGCCATGACTGATGACGCACAGCAGACGCCCGCCGTGGTCGCGCCCCACAAGAAGGTCGGCATGCTGCCGCCGTACGCCGCCGGCAAGCCGCCGGTCGCCGTCCCGGGCCTGCACCCCTACAAGCTCTCCTCGAACGAGAACCCCTACGCGCCCGTGCCCGGCGTGATCGACCGGGTGCGTCAGGTCGTGACCGGCCCGGAGGGCGCGCCCAGCACCCTCTGCCGCTACCCGGACACCCTCTCCACCGGCCTGCGCCAGGCCCTGGCCGCGCACCTGGACGTCCCGGCGGACGACGTCGTGACCGGTGCCGGCTCCCTCGGCGCCCTGGCCCAGGTCATCACCGCCTTCGCCGGCCACGGCGAGGCCGGGGAGGGCGACGAGGTGATCTTCGCGTGGCGCTCCTTCGAGGCCTACCCGATCGTGGTCCGCACCGCCGGTGCCGTGGACGTGCAGGTGCCGCTCACCGCGGACCACCGCCACGACCTGCCGGCCATGCTGGAGGCGATCACGGAGCGGACCCGCGTGATCCTGCTCTGCACCCCCAACAACCCGACCGGCCCCGTGCTCACGACCGCCGAGGTCGAGGACTTCCTGGCGCGCGTGCCCGCGCACATCCTCGTGGTCGTCGACGAGGCGTACGTGGAGTTCGTCCGCGACGAGGACGCGGTCAAGGGTCTGGAGATGTACCGCAAGCACGCGAACGTCGTCGTGCTGCGCACCTTCTCGAAGGCGCACGGCCTGGCCAACCTGCGCGTGGGCTACTCGGTCTCGCAGCCGGAGATCACCAAGGCCCTGCGCACCGTGGCCACCCCGTTCGCGGTGTCCACGGTGGCCGAGGAGGCCGCGATCGCCTCGCTCGAGCACCTGGACGAGGTCCTCGAGCGCGTGCAGGTCGTCGTCGACGAGCGCGAGCGCGTCGCCGCCGCCCTGGCCGAGGCTGGCTGGGACCTGCCCTCCTCGCAGGCCAACTTCGTGTGGCTGCCGCTCGGCGAGCGCACGCAGGCCTTCGCCGAGGCCGCCCAGGCCCGGGCCCTGTCCGTCCGGGCGTTCGCGGACGAGGGTGTGCGCGTGAGCATCGGCGAGAAGGAGGCCAACGACCGCTTCCTCGAGGTCGCGCGCGACTTCCTGACGTGAGCGGGCCGGCGCGAGCGGCACGTTGGACCGGCTGATCCGGGTCCGCTTCGCGTTCGACGCGGAGCGTCCGGTGTTGACCGTGGCGGCCCTGGCCCGGCGCACCGAGCTGCCCCTGGCCACCGCCTATCGGTGGGTGGACCGGCTGGTGCGCGCCGAGCTGCTGCAGAAGGACGAGGACGGCGTGGTCCGGCCCGGCCTGCGGCTGTGGGAGATGGCCTCCCGGAGCGCGCCGAGCATGTCCCTGGCCCGGACGGCCATGCCGTTCCTCGTGGACGTGCAGTCGGTCCTGCGGCAGCACACGCAGCTCGCGGTCCTCGACGACGACGGCGTCCTCGTGCTCGC
Organism: Micrococcus sp. Mcc28; assembly: GCF_024519775.1. Lineage (NCBI taxonomy): Bacteria > Bacillati > Actinomycetota > Actinomycetes > Micrococcales > Micrococcaceae > Micrococcus > Micrococcus sp. Mcc28. The sequence goes on from NZ_JALJRH010000008.1 coordinate 46,416, forward strand.
CCGGCTCTCCTCCCAGGGGGCCGTGGTGAACCAGGCGGACGTCGCGGGTCGGCTGCCGCCGTTCACCACCGCCCTGGGACTCGTGCTGCTCGCCCACGCCCCGGTCGAGACGGCGGAGCGGTTCATCGCCCGGCACCGGGACCGGCTCGGCGCCGTCGTGGATCACCATCCCCTCGAGTCGGGGCGTGCGGTGCCCGCGGGCGTGCGGGCGCGGGTGGCCACGCCCAGCGAGCCGCGGCTGCGAGCGCTTCTGGCGGATGTGCGGCGGGAGGGGTACGCGGCCGTGGACGGCGCGTTGGACGAGGAGTCCCGGGGGGTCGCCGTGCCGGTCCGCGGGGCCGACGGCGTGGCGGCGGCCGCGCTCGGGGTCGTCGTCCCCCGCGAGGCGCCGTACACCCCGGGGGTGCCGCCCCTGCTGATGACGGCCGCCCGGGGGATCGCCCGCGGACTCGGCGGCCATTCTCACTGAGTGAGAACGGCCGGGCGCGGGCCGTGTCCTGCGCCACAGGATGGTCGGGACCTCCGCCGCCGGCCCCGGCCGCGCGGCCCGACCCGCCCGGCCCGACCGGTGACGTCCCCCGGAAAGGACGCCATGACCCAGCCCCCCGTGACCCGCACCCGCGTCGGCATCGTCGGCGGCGGGCCCGCCGGCCTGATGCTCTCCCACCTGCTCGCGCGGCAGGGGATCGACAACGTCGTCCTCGAGTCCCGTGACCCCGAGACCATTGCGCACACCCACCGCGCGGGCATCCTCGAGCAGCCCAGCGTGGAGATGCTGACGGACATGGGCGTCGACGGCCGGGTGAGGACGGTGGGCGACGAGCACCGCGGCATCATCCTGCGCTTCGACGGCGAGTCGCATGCCCTGGACTTCCCGGAGCTCGTGGGTGCCACGGTCACCCTGTACGCGCAGAACGAGGTCTTCGTCGACCTCGCCGCGGCGCGGCGGCGCGACGGCGGCGACGTCCGCTTCGAGACCGAGGTGCTCGAGGTGCTCGACGTCGACTCGGACACCCCCGGCGTCCGGTTCCGCTCCGTGGCCGCTGGCGAGGAGGGGCCGGTCGAGGAACTGCGCTGCGACATCCTCGTGGGCGCGGACGGCTCGCGTTCCACCGTCCGCAAGGCCCTCCAGCGCGACACCGAGGGCGAGGACCACTTCCACGCGTACCCCTTCGCCTGGTTCGGCATCCTCGCCGAGGCGCCCAAGTCCTCGCCTGAGCTGATCTACGCCCGCTCCGAGCATGGCTTCGGCCTGATCTCGCAGCGCTCGGAGACCGTGCAGCGCATGTACTTCCAGTGCGACCCCTCGACCCGCGTGGAGGACTGGTCCGACGACCGGATCTGGGACCGGCTGCAGCGCATCGTGGCCGGCCCGGACGGCTTCACCCTCAAGACCGGCCCCATCATCGACAAGACGGTGCTCGGCTTCCGCTCCTATGTGCGCACACCGCTGAGTCACCGCAACGTCTTCCTCGCCGGCGACGCCGGACACACCGTCCCGCCCACCGGGGCGAAGGGCCTGAACCTCGCCTTCGCGGACGTGCGCGTCCTGGCCGAGGCGCTCGAGTCGTGGGCCGCCACGGGCTCGCGCGACCTGCTCGACGCCTACTCGGAGACGGCGCTGACCCGCGTGTGGAAGGACCAGAACTTCTCCTACTGGATGACCACCATGCTCCACGCCCGCCCGGACGCCTCGGAGTTCGAGGACATGCGCGTGCGCGGTGAGCTCCGCAACGTGGTCCAGTCCCGTTACGGACGGCAGTTCCTCGCCGAGCAGTACACCGGCTGGCCCTCCGCCTGAGCCCGACCGATCCCCGACCCCGCAGAGAAAGGAGCCGACGTGAGCATCGCCGCCCAGGCCAAGGACGACGACACGTTCGACAGCGCCCACGTGCTCGATCCAGCCGCCACCCGCGACTCGCAGGGGCAGATCAGTGAAGAGATCGCGGCCGTCCATGCCCAGGCCCAGGGCGAGACCCAGCCGCGGCTCGACTTCCCGCCCTATCGCTCGTCGGTGTTCCGCCACCCCACCAAGTCGCTCGTGCACGCCGACCCCGAGACCGTGGAGCTGTGGTCCCCGGCCTTCGGCCACCGCGACGTGCACCCGCTCGAGGCGGACCTGACCGTCGGCCAGAACGGCGAGCCGATCGGCGAGCGCATCAAGGTGCGCGGCCGCGTGCTCGACGACGACGGCCGCCCCGTGCGCCACCAGCTGGTGGAGATCTGGCAGGCCAACGCGGCCGGCCGCTACGTGCACAAGCGGGACCAGCACCCCGCGCCGCTGGACCCGAACTTCACGGGCATCGGCCGCACACTGACCGGCGCGGACGGGACCTACGAGTTCACCACCATCAAGCCGGCCCCGTACCCGTGGAAGAACCACCGCAACGCGTGGCGCCCGGCGCACATCCACTTCTCCCTGTTCGGCACGGACTTCACGCAGCGCATGATCACCCAGATGTACTTCCCGGGCGATCCGCTGTTCCCGCTGGACCCGATCTACCAGGGCATCACGGACCAGGCCGCCCGCGACCGGCTCGTGGCCACCTACGACCACTCGGTGACCAGCCACGAGTGGAACACCGGCTACTGGTGGGACATCGTGCTCACGGGCAGCCACCGCACCTGGATGGAAGACGAGGAGGGCGATCACTGATGCGGATCGACGAGACCACCGAGCGCACCGCCGACGGGAGGCTGGTCCCCACCCCGGGCCAGACCATCGGCCCGTTCTTCGGCTACGCGAACGGCTACGAGCAGGTCCACCTGCCGTGGCGCGACGGCCACCAGCTGGTCCCCGCGGGCCGCGCGGACGCGATGCGCCTGTTCGGCACCGTCTACGACGGCAACGGCGATCCGATCCCGGACGCCATGATCGAGATCTGGCAGGCCGACGCCGAGGGCGTCATCTCGCAGGAGGACGGCTCCCTCGTCCAGGACGGCTTCACCTTCACCGGCTGGGGCCGCTGCGCCGTGGACAACGCGGGCCGCTACACCTTCTCCACCGTGGAGCCCGGCGTGGTGAACGAGGACCGCGCCCGGTTCATCCACGTCGTCGTGTTCGCCCGCGGCCTGCTGAACAAGCTGCACACCCGCGTGTACCTGCCCGAGGACGCCGAGGCGATCGTGCAGGACGCGTTCCTGACCTCCCTCGACGAGGACCGCCGTCGCACCCTGATCGGCACCCGGAACGACGACGGCTCGCTCGAGTTCGACATCTGGATCCAGGGCCCCGGGGAGCACGCACCGAAGGAGACCGTGTTCCTGCAGTTCCCCGGCATCGAGTACCCCGAGCTCGACTGACGCCGGCCTCGGCCGCAGGCCCGGCCCCTCCCACACGCGGGACGGGTCGGGCCTGACGCCGCCTCCGGAGCCCGATCCCACCCCTCCGACCCCAGGAGCCCGCCATGACCTCAGCCGCCGCCGACCTCGCCGCCGTCGCCGACGTCGGCCTCCTGGATCCGGCCTGGGCCGGCAGTCGGGCGGAGGCCGCCACCGCGGACCGCACCTTCCTGGGGCACCTGCTCGACGTCGAGGCGGCCTGGGTGCGCGTGCTCGCCCGGCACGGGCTCGCCACGGAGGCGGAGGCGGCGGCCGCCGCGGCGGCGGGCGACCCGGACGCCTACGACCTCGCCGCGCTCGCCCGCGCGGCCCAGGGCGGCGGCACCCCCCTGATCCCGGCGCTGAAGGCGCTGCGCGCGCAGCTGCCGGCCGGCTCCCGCGCCGTGCACCTGGGCGCCACGAGCCAGGACGTCGTGGACTCCGCGCTGATGGTCATGGTGGGCCGGGTGGGCGCGATCCTGGCCGAGGACCTCGCCGCCGCGCAGGACGCGCTTGCGGAGCTGGCCCGCGCCCACCGCTCGACGCCGATGGTCGCCCGATCCCTCGCCCAGCACTCCCTGCCCTCCACCTTCGGGCTGCGCGCCGCGAACTGGCTCGACGGCCTCGGCCAGGCCGCGGATCGGCTCGCCGCCGCCGTCGCGGACCTGCCCGTCCAGTGGGGCGGCGCCGCCGGCACCCTGGCCTCCCTGTCCGGGCACGTCGACCGCGCGCACCGCGCGGGGACCCTCGGCCCCGAGGTCACCGCGTTCACCCTGGTCGAGGACCTCGCCGCCGAGCTGGGCCTCGCCGCCCCCGCCGGGCCCTGGGACACGAACCGCATGGCCGTCACGGGCGTGGCCGCGGCCCTGGCCGACGTCGTGGCCGCGTGCGGGAAGATCGCCAACGACGTGCTGACATCGGCGCGGATCGAGAACGGCGAGCTCGGTGAGCCGCTTGCGGCCGGCCGCGGCGGCTCCTCCCCGATGCCGCACAAGCAGAACCCCGTGCTCTCCGTGCTGATCCGCTCCGCCGCGCTGTCCGCCCCCGGGCTCGCGGCGCGGGTGTACACGGCGGCCGGCGCCGCGGACGACGAGCGCCCGGACGGGGCCTGGCACGCCGAGTGGCCCGCGCTGCGCCGCCTGCTGCGGGTGGCCGGCGGGACCGCGGCCCTGACCCGCGAGCTCGTCTCCGGCCTGCGCGTCCACGAGGACCGCATGCGGCGCAACCTGGAGCTCACCGGCCCGCTGCTCGTCTCCGAGCCGATCATGGCCGAGCTGGCTCCGGAGCTGGACGAGGCCTCCGGCGAGCCGGGCTCCGGGAAGCGGCTGATCCAGGACGTCGTGGACCGCTCCCTGGCGTGCGAGGGGAACTTCCGCGCCCTGCTGCGCGCGGCGGTCCCGGAGTCCGTTCCGGACGCCCGCCTCGACGACCTCCTCGACCCCGCCGCCTACACGGGGGAGGCCGAGGCCCTCGTGGACCGCCTCCTCGCCGCCCGCCGGGGCACGACGACGCCGCCCCGCACCTGAGACCATCTCCGTCAGAACCGGCCGCGCCCCTCGGGGTGCGGCGCCGCCGCAGAGGAAGGACCGCCCATGAGCACCCCCCGTGTCACCACCACCCTCCTGAAGCCCGCCCAGGACCCCGCCCGCGTGCTCGTGGTCGGCGCCGGCCTCGGCACCGGCGTCCAGGCCCTGTGGAGCCTCGCCGCGCAGCAGCTCCCTGAGGACACCGTGGTGGTCGGCTACGACCTGCCCGGCCACGGCGCCTCCGAGCCCCACGCCGAGCCGTTCTCGATGGCGGAGCTGGCGGACGCCGTCGTCGCCGCCGTGCAGGCGCTGCAGGAGGACGGCACCGTTCCCGCGGACCTGCCCGTGCACTTCGCGGGCGTCTCCCTCAACGGGTGCGTGGCGCTGCAGCTGGCCCTGGACCACGCGGACACCGTCTCCGGTGTGGCCGTGATCTGCTCCGCCGCGAAGATCGGCGAGGCGGGGTCCTGGCGCGAGCGCGCCGAGCTCGTGGAGCGTGCCGGCACCCCGACCCTCGTCGAGGGCTCGGCGCAGCGCTGGTTCGCCGACGGGTTCATCGCGGCCCACCCGGAGCGGACGACGGGCCTGCTGCACACCCTGCAGGAGGCGGACCGCCATTCCTACGCGCGCCTGTGCGAGGCGCTGGCCGACTTCGACGTGCGCGGGCGCCTCGGGGAGATCGCCGTCCCCGTCCTCACGATCCACGGCGTGGCGGACCAGGTCACCCCGCCCTCGGCGGGCGAGGAGATCGCCGCCGCGGTGCCGGGCACCGTGACCCACGTGTTCGACGAGACCGCCCATCAGGCCCCCCTCGAGCAGCCCGAGCGCACCGCCGCGGCCCTGGCCGCCTTCCCGGCGCGCTGAGCCGCCCGCCCCCTCCCGCCCTGCCCCGCACGACGACGCCCCCACCACGAGGAGAGACTGCGCATGAGCGCCGAGCAGCCCATCGGGCACGACATGGACCGCACCTCCCAGGAGGTGCTCGACGCGGGCAGGGCCGTGCGCCGCGAGGTCCTGGGCGACGCCCACGTGGACCGCGCCGAGGCGAGGAAGGACGCCACCACCGAGGACTTCCAGAACCTGATCACCCGCTACGCATGGGGGACGATCTGGACGCGGCCCGGTCTGGACCGGCGGATGCGCTCAGCCGTGACCATCTCCGCCATGGTGGCCGGCGGCTACTGGGACGAGTGCGCCATGCACCCGCGCGCCGCCCTGCGCAACGGCCTGACCCGGGAGGAGATCCAGGAGATCCTCCTGCAGACCGCGGTCTACGCCTCCGTGCCGGCGGCGAACATCGCGTTCAAGCTCGCCCAGGAGGACGCCGACCTCGCCGAGGGCAGGCCGCTCTGAGCGCAACGTTCACAGCGCGCACGAGGCCCCATGCCCGGGAAGGACATGGGGCCTCGTCTGCGCGCTGATCAGTCGAGCTCGACGACCACCGGCTGATCGAGGGAGAGGCCGCCCCCGGAGACCTTGACCTGGGTGATCTCGGTCCCTGCCGGAACGTCGAACCACAGGTAGCCGCTGGCCACGTTGCCCGGGTTGGTCGGCTCGATGTTCATGCCGTTCTCGGTGCCGTAGATCGATGCGTCCGTGCTGTAGCTGTACTCGGCCCCGTCTGCGCTGACGAGCTTCACGCTGTCGGCGAAGAACGTCCGCTCCTCCTTGGCGTTGTTCTTCGCGCTGATCTGCACGGGCACGAACTCGCCCTGGGCCTCCGTGGAGAAGCCGGACGGGCCGACGCTCGCGACGGGCGTATCGACCGACTCAACGGTCGTGGCCCAGTCGCCCACGGTGAACTCCTGGCCGAGGCCGACCTTGGCTGCCTCGTCGCTGGAGCTGGTCTCGCCCTGGGAGGCGGCCTCTCCGCCCCCCTCCGAGGTGCTGTTCGAACCGCCGCCCATCATGGAGGCGAGGACGGCGATCACGATCAGGGCGAGCAGGCCGATCAGGGCGTACTTGAGACACCCCCCTTTCTTCTTCGCGGGGGGCTGCACGACATTGCCGTTGGCGTCGTAATACACAGGATTGCTCTTGCGGGCCACGATGCTCCTTCGGGAGGGCGCAGTGATGTCACATGCCGTTGTGGCCAACGGCTGCCATGCACGGCGCGTGAATTGAGTAATGAATGATGGGAGTATCGCATGCCGTAGAGGAAGCTGGGAGTACTCCCCGGAGCATCGCGTTCCAGCTGGCCCAGGAGGTCTTCGCCCGGCACGATGCCGACCTTGCCGACGCCGGGTCCGGCGTCGTGCTGGGCATGTGGGACCCGGCCGGCCTCCTCTACGGCCTCGGACTCATGGCCGTGGCGGCCGTGACCCTTGTCCGCCGCGCCCCGTTCGGCGGGTCGATCATGGTGCGGGTGGCCCGCTGCACTTGTGACCCTTCTGGCGGCCGTTCCACCCCGGAGAAGGGTCAGAACCGCAGTCGATTCGCGGGGGCCGGTGCTACGGTCGGGCCGAGCCGCCCCACCCCCACTCTCGGAAGGACACCCATGCGTGAGCGCGTCGCCCTGATCGGAGCCGGCCCGTCCGGCATGGCCCTGCTGAGGAGCCTCGCCCTGGCCGAGGACGCGGGGGCGGCGGTCCCGGAGGTCGTGGCGTTCGAGCGCCAGGACGACTGGGGCGGCCAGTGGAACCTGGACTGGCGCACCGGCGCGGACCGCCACGGCGAGCCCGTGCACTCCGCCATGTACCGGGACCTGTGGATCAACGGGCCCAAGGAGTGCATGGAGTACCCGGACTACCCGTTCGATGCGCATTTCGGCCGCGCCGTGTCCTCGTACCTCCCGCGGGAGGCCATGCGGGACTACATCGTGGGCCGGGTGGCCGAGGTGGCCGGGCGCATCCGCCCGCAGATCCGGTTCGCCACGGCCGTCCGCTGGGTGCAGCCGCTCGACGACGGCGGGTTCGGGGTGACCTCGGAGGACCTGGTCACGCGCGAGGCCGTCACCGAGCGGTTCGACCGCGTCGTGGTGGCCACCGGGCACTTCCACACCCCGCACCTGCCGTCCTGGCCCGGCGTGGAGACCTTCCCCGGGCAGGTCCAGCACGCCCACGACTACCGAAGCCCGGAGCCGTACACGGGCCGTCGCGTGCTCGTGGTGGGCTCCTCCTACTCCGGGCAGGACCTGGCCCTGCAGCTGCACCGCGCCGGCGCCGCCCACGTGACCACCGCCTACCGTGCCCGCCCGCAGGACATCGCGTGGCCGGCCGGCATGGACGAGGCCCCCGAGGTGCAGGGGTTCGACGGTGCGGAGGTCACCTTCGCGGACGGCTCCACCGCCGAGTACGACGCCGTGCTGCTGTGCACCGGCTACCGCCACCACTACCCCTTCCTGCCGGGCGAGCTGGCGCTGGCCGGCCCGAACCTGCTGGCCCCGTTCGGGCTGTGGAAGGGCGTGGTCTGGCACGCCGACCCGCGCGTGCTCTACCTGGGTGCCACCCAGCAGCTGTTCACCCTGACGCTCCTGGACGCGCAGGCCTTCTTCGCCCGCGACGTGCTGCTCGGCCGCGTCCCGGTGCCCGGCGATGAGGAGCGTCGGGCCGACATGGACGCCTGGTTCGAGCGGATGACGCGGATCGACGGGCCGCCGGCCGCGCTGGCCTACCAGGGCGCGTACATCCAGGACCTGTCCTCCCACACGGACTGCCCGGAGGTGGACGTCGAGGCGGTGGCCCGCACCTTCCTCGAGATGCGCGACGCCCGGATCGAGGACGTCCGGACGTTCCGCGACCGGCGGCACCGCTCGACCGTGACCGGCACGCTGGCCGCGGCGCACCCGGTGCCGTGGATGGACCGCCCGGACGACTCCCTCGAGGAGTACCTCCGCCGCTTCCCGGCCTGACCCCCCACCCTGCCCTTCCCGTTCCGAATCCACTGCACTTCCGACCCTTCTGGCGGCCGTTCCGGGCCTCAGACGGGTCAGAACCGCAGTCGATTCGCGGGGGCGGGTGCTGGTGCTGGTGCGGATGCGGGTGCGGGGAGTGCTGAAGGGGGTGGGCGCTCAGCGCTGGAGCGCGGCCAGGGCGGCCTCGGCGTCGTCCGCGGCGGCGCGCAGCACCGGCAGGGCCTGCACGACGGCGGCCGCCACCTCCGGCGTGCGCGGCGCCGGCACGCGGGCCCCGGTCCGCAGGGCCGCCCGGCGCGCGCCCGGGTCGCGATGGTCCGGCCCGAGGGACAGCGCCGTGTTGATCGCCACGGCCACTCGCCCCTCGGCGTCGCGCACGGGCACGGCGACGCTGCTCAGATGGGCGTCCAGCTCCGCGGTCACCACGGCGTGGCCCTGCTCCCGCACGCGCGCCAGCTCGGCCATCAGCGCGTCCACGTCCGTGAGGGTGTGCTCCGTGGCGGGGGTGCGCGGGGCGCCTGCGAGCAGGGCACAGGCCTCGTCCTCGGGCAGGTCGGCCAGCAGCACGCGGCCCATGGACGTGGTGAACGCGGGCAGGCGCGTGCCGACGTCGAGGTTCACCCGCAGGATCCGCTCGGTGTGCACACGCGCGATGTACATCAGGTGCGCCCCGTGGAGCACGCCCGCGGAGCAGGACTGGTGCAGGCGCTGCGAGGCCTGGGTGAGGATCGGCCGGAGGATCTCGGAGACGGACCGGCCGGACCAGTAGCCGTGGCCGAGCTCCAGCACGCGCGGGGTCAGCGCGAACCGCCGCCCGTCCTGCACGGCGTAGCCGAGCTCCGTGAGCGTCAGCAGCATGCGCCGCGCCGTGGCCCGGGTGACCCCCGCGGCGGTCGCGGCCTCGCTCACCGAGAGCGTGGGGGTGTCCGGGGTGAACGCGCGCAGCACCGCCAGACCGGACGCCAGGGCGCGCACCACGTCCCCGCCCGACGCGGGACGTGCGCCGGGGGCGTCGACGTCGTCGGTCATGTCCGCCAGCGTAGTCCGCTATGCGCACAGCGCACGCCCGTGCGCGTCACGCACACACCCTTCCCCGCCCGCCGAGGCGGTCCTACGGTGAGGCCATGAGCCTCACCGATGCCTACGTGTTCGACGCCGTCCGCACCCCCTTCGGCAAGGTCGGCGGCGCGCTGTCGGGGGTGCGCCCCGACGACATGGCCGCCCACGTGGTCCGCACCCTCGTGGACCGCGCCCCGGGCCTGGAGGGCCTGCGCGCCGCGTCCGCCCAGGCCGTGGCCGACGCCGCCGCCGGCCGCCCGATCGAGGCCGGCACGGACGCCGCCGCCCCGCAGCGGATCGACGAGGTCGTCTTCGGCAACGCCAACGGCGCGGGCGAGGAGAACCGCAACGTGGCCCGCATGGCCACCCTCCTGGCCGGCCTGCCGCTGTCCATCCCCGGCACCACCGTGAACCGCCTCTGCGGCTCCTCCCTGGACGCGGCGATCATCGCCTCCCGCCAGATCAACACCGGCGAGGCGGACGTGGTCCTCGTGGGCGGCGTGGAGTCGATGTCCCGTGCCCCGTGGGTGCTGCCCAAGACCACCCGCCCGTTCCCCATGCACGACCTGGCGGCGGCGAACACCACGCTCGGCTGGCGCCTGATCAATGACGCGATGCCGCCGGAGTGGACCGTCTCGCTCGGCGAGGCCACGGAGCTGCTGCGCGAGCGCTTCGGCATCTCCCGCGAGCGCCAGGACGAGTTCGCCGCGCGCTCGCACCGCCTTACCGCGCGGGCGTGGGACGAGGGGCGGTATGACTCCCTCGTGGCCGCCGTGCCCGGCACGGACCTGGAGCGGGACGAGACCGTCCGCCCGGACTCCACCCCCGAGACCCTCGCCGGCCTGCGCACCGTGTTCCGCCGGGAGAACGGCACCGTCACGGCGGGCAACGCCTCGCCCATGAACGACGGCGCCTCGGCCGCCCTCCTGGGCTCGTCGACGGGCGCCGATGTGCTCGGCCTGGAGCCCCTGGCCCGCATCGCCGGCCGCGCCACCGCCGCCAACGAGCCCGACTTCTTCGGCTACGCGCCGGTGGAGGCGGTGAACCGGGCCCTGTCCCGCGCCGGGATCGGCTGGAAGGACGTGGCCGCCGTCGAGCTCAACGAGGCCTTCGCCGCCCAGTCCCTGGCCTGCACGGACGCCTGGGGCGTGGACCCGGAGATCGTGAACGCCTGGGGCGGCGCGATCGCGATCGGCCACCCCCTCGGGGCCTCCGGCACCCGCGTGCTCGGCACGCTGGCCCGCCGCCTCGAGGCCTCCGGTGAGCGGTGGGGCGTGGCCGCGCTGTGCATCGGCGTGGGCCAGGGCATCGCCGTCGTCCTCGAGAACGTGGCCGCGCGCTGACGCGTCCGGCCGAGCACCCACCCGACCCCCTCATCCAAGGAGTCCCCATGCTGGAGTTCGTGGACACGGCCGCGCAGGCCGTCTCCCGCATCACCGACGGCGCCACGGTGCTGATCGGCGGGTTCGGCAACGCCGGCCAGCCGATGGAGCTGATCGACGCGCTGCTCGAGTCCGGGGCCACCGGCCTCACGGTGGTCAACAACAACGCGGGCCAGGCGGACGCGGGCCTGGCGCTGCTGATCAAGGAGCGGCGGGTCGCCAAGATCATCTGCTCGTTCCCGCGCCAGTCCGACTCGTGGCATTTCGACGAGGCCTACCGTGCCGGGGAGATCGAGCTGGAGCTCGTCCCGCAGGGCAACCTGGCCGAGCGCCTGCGCGCCGGCGGCGCCGGCATCGGCGGCTTCTTCACGCCCACCGGCTACGGCACGCAGCTGGCCGAGGGCAAGGAGGTCCGCGAGATCGACGGCACGCACTACGTGCTGGAGGCCCCGATCCGCGGCGATGTCGCGCTCATCAAGGCGTACGCGGCGGACCGCCACGGCAACCTCGTGTACCGCAAGACCGCCCGCAACTTCGGACCCGTCATGGCCGCGGCCGCCGCCACCACGATCGTCCAGGTGGACGAGGTCCGCGAGGAGCCGATCGACCCGGAGCACGTGGTGACCCCCGGCATCTACACGGACACCGTGGTGCGGATCGACACCGAGTCCGGGGAGAAGGAGCGCGCCGAGCGGGCTGCCCTGGCGGAGGGCCGGCCGAAGCCGTGCGCGGCCACGACGACCGCGGCCGAGCCGGCCGCCGAGGGGAAGTGAGGAGAGCGATGAGCATCACCCAGACCGACACCCCGCTGACCCAGGACGAACTGGCCCGTACGATCGCGGCGGACATCGCCCCCGGCTCCTTCGTGAACCTGGGCATCGGCCAGCCCACCACGGTGTCCAACTACCTGGAGGCGGAGAAGAACGTCACCCTGCACACCGAGAACGGCATGCTGGGCTTCGGCCCGCAGGCCGAGGGCGAGCAGATCGATGAAGACCTCATCAACGCCGGCAAGATCCCCGTCACCGAGCTGCCCGGGGCCGCGTACTTCCACCACGCCGACTCGTTCGCCATGATGCGCGGCGGCCACCTGGACGTGTGCGTCCTCGGCGCCTACCAGGTCTCCGCGACCGGCGACCTCGCCAACTGGTCCACGGGCAAGCCCGGGGCGATCCCCGCCGTCGGGGGTGCGATGGACCTGGCGATCGGCGCCAAGGACACCTACGTGATGATGGATCTCTTCACCAAGAAGGGCGATCCGAAGCTGCTGGCCGAGTGCACGTTCCCCCTCACCGGCGTCGGCTGCGTCTCCCGCATCTACGCGGATCGGGGCGTCTTCCTGCTGGACGCCTCCGGGGTCGTGCGGGTCCGCGAGCTGCACGGCATCACGTGGGAGGAGCTGGAGGCGGCGCACCCCGGCGTGCGGTTCGAGAAGCTCGAGGACTGAGCCGCCGCGCCGCAGTCACCGGCCCCACGGGCTCCCGGAGGCCTGCGCCGTCGTCGACTTCTCGTGGGGAGGAACGCCGGTTGACTTATCCCGGGTGCGGCGGCCTGCGACCGGTGATAACTCAACCGACGACGGCGGCCCGCACCTTCGCGCGCAGGTGCGGGCCGACGTCGTCCCGGCGGGGTGCTCAGGCGGTGCGCAGCACCATGCCCGGGTGGAGCAGGGTCGAGACCGTCATGCCGTTGAGGCGCTGCAGGCGCTCCATGGAGACGCCCGTGCGCTGGGCGATGAGCCACCAGCCGTCGTTCGCCTGGACCACGTAGGTGGCGGGCGAGGGCGCCGGGGCGGAGGCGGTCTGGCCGGTCCGCAGCACCATCCCCGGGTGCAGCACGGTGGTCGCGGTCATGCCGTTGAGGCGCTGGAGGGTCTCCATCGTCACGCCGGTGCGGTGGGCGATGATCCACCAGCCGTCGCCCTCGCGGACCGTGTACGTGCCCGGGGCCGGCGCGGGGGCGGGCGTGGGAGCCGGCGCCGTGGCGGCCGTGATGAGCACCATGCCGGGGTGCAGGACGGTGGACGCCGTCATGCCGTTGAGCCGCTGGAGCTCCGCGGCGCTGACGCCGGTCCGTCGGGCGATGACCCACCAGCCGTCGTTCGGCTGCACCGTGTAGGTGCCGGTGGTGATCGGGGTGGGCTCCGGGGCGGTCGGGTCGGCGACGGTGCGCAGCACCATGCCCGGGTGGAGCACGGTCGACTCGGTCATGCCGTTGAGCTCCTGGAGGGTGGCCGCGGGCACGCCGGTGCGGCGGGCGATGGTCCACCAGCCGTCGTTCGGCTGCACCGTGTACGTGCCGGCGGTCGACGGCTCGGTCGTCGGGGCCGGCGTCGGAGCCGGGGTGGCCGGTGCCGGCGGCTGGCCGGCCGCCGTCGCGATGGCCTCGGCGCGGTCCCGCAGGTCGTCGAAGCGGGCCATCAGGTGCTGCCCCGGGCACGCGGTCGCGGACGTGGCCCGGTGCGGGAAGATCGTGTCCACGGTGACGGGCGTGCCCGCGGCGTACTTCGTGCTGCCGCCCGAGGTCAGGGTGACTCGGCCCCGCGCGTCGATGCCGTCGCGGTACAGGTAGTAGGCGGTGGCGCGGGCCATCGCGTCCACCACCTCCTCGGACGGGGCGACCACGTCGTAGTTGCCCATCGTGGAGATGCCCATCGTGCCCCGGTTGAACCCGCCCGCGTGCGTGCCCAGCGGGTTCGAGTCCAGGGCGCCGCGGCGGCCCTCGTAGATGTTGCCGAAGCGGTCCGTGATCAGGTGGTACGGGAAGTCGCCCCAGCCGAGGGTCCTCGTGTAGTACGCGTAGATGCCGCGCATCTGCTCCACGGCCTGGGCGCGCGAGTAGTCGTTCGTGCCGGCCGTGTGGTGGATGGTCAGCGCGCGCACCTGGTCGAACTGCGGGGAGGACTCGGCCCAGGACTCGTCCGCGCCCCACTGCGCGCGGGTGATCACGTCCGGGAGGATCTTCGCGCGCGCATCCGAGGCCGTGGCCACGGTGCGGGCCTCGGCGGGTGCGGCGCCCCCGACGACGGCGCTCGACTTCACGCCCCGCGGCAGGCCGGCCGTCTCCGCGGCCTGCTCGGCGGTCACCGCCGGGTGCGCGCTCGCGACGGTCTCGTCCGTGGCGGCCGTGCCCGGGTCGATGAGGGACAGCTCGAGGCCGGCCGGGGCTGCGCCGTCGGCGGTGGTCACGCGCAGCTGGGCGCCGTCCGCGCCGAACGCGACGAACGGGTCCGTGCCGGTGCGCGCGGGGGCGGCGTCCTCAGGCAGGACGGGCCGATCCAGGACCTGCCACGGGCCCCAGGCCCCGTCCTGACGCACGCGGATCTCCACGCGCTCGACGGCGTCGTCCGCCGCGGTGTCCCACACGGCGGCGGCCACCGTGAACGGGCGGTCCACCACGGGCTCGCCGAGCACGACGCCGGCCGGAGCCTCCTCGGCCGGGACGAGGTTCTCGCCCTCCTGCGGGACGGTCGCGACGCCGGCGCCCTCGACGGGAGCGGCCGACGCGGGGGTCGCGGCCGCGCCGACGGTCGTGGCGCGGGCGGCGTCGTCGAGCGGGCGCACGTCGGGGGCGCCCTCCGTGGTCGCGGACGGCGGCTGCGGGAGCAGGCCGCCGACGAGGACGGAGAGCGCGGCGACCGCGACGGCGGGCGCGAGCGGGCGGGGGGACGCGGCGGAACGCGGCGGGAGAATCTTCATGCGGATGCCTTCGGAAGGTGGAGTGCCCGAGGAACGACAGGCGTGGGCCGTGTCGCTTTCCCGGGTCGGTGACGTGGTGAGGGCGGGATGAGGGCCGGAGAGCCGTCGTGATCGTAGCGTGATCGACCATTCCCGGGAACATTTTTCGAAGGCTTGTCGGGTGATTTCACGCCCCCGTGATGTCCGGTTCACCCATTCACAGGTGGGCGCGGTGTGGCACCGGGGCGGAGCACAGCGGAGGGGTGTCGGGTCCGCGCCGGGGGATACGGTGACGGGAGACCACCACGGGCCGCCCGGCCCGGGAACCAGAGGAGGCAGACCATGGCGGAGCCGATCCACATCGGCGCGGCGGCGGACGTCCCGGAGGGCGAGGCGATCGTCGTCCCGGCGGCGACGGCGGGGACGAGGGACGACGTCGCGGTGTTCCACACGGACGCGGGCGAGTTCCACGCGATCGACGACACGTGCACCCACGAGGACGCCTCGCTGGCCGAGGGCTGGCTCGAGGACGACCGCGTGGAGTGCCCCCTGCACGCCGCGCAGTTCTGCCTGCGCACCGGCGAGGCGCTCTGCCTGCCCGCCACCAAGGGCGTCGGCGTGCACCGCGTCGAGGAGCGCGAGGGCCAGCTCTACCTCGTCCCCGGCGCATGAGCCACGACGTCGACGCCCCGGCGGGCGTGCCCGGCTCGGTCGTGGTGGTGGGCGGCGGCGTCGCGGGCTTCGCCGTGGTCCGCGAGCTGCGGCGCCGCGGTTTCGCGGGCGGGATCGCCCTCGTGGACCCGCAGGGCGTGCCCTATGACCGGCCGCCCCTGAGCAAGGAGTTCCTGACCGGCGACGCGGACGCGCACCGCCTGCTGCTCGCCCCGCCGGCATGGTTCGCCGAGCACGGGGTGGAGCTGGTGGAGGACGAGGCGGTCCGGGTGGTGCCGGGCGGCGTCCACCCCGACGGCGGCCCCGCGCCCCACCGGGTGGAGACGGCCTCCGGGCGGGTCCTGGACGCGGACGCGGTCGTGCTCGCCACGGGCGGGCGACCCCGGGCCCTCGACGTCGCCGGCGCCGACCACCCGGACCTGATCACCCTGCGCACCCGCGCCGACGCCGAGACCCTGCGCGACCGCCTGACGTTCGGGACCGAGGTGGCGGTCGTGGGCGGCGGTTTCACGGGGGCGGAGGTCGCGGCCGCGGCGCGCCGCTCGCTCGCCGCGGTGACGCTCGTGACCGGGACGGACGCCCCGGCTCGCGCGGCGGTCGGGCCAGCGCTGGCCGCCCGCCTGCACCGGATGCACGCCGAGCACGGGGTCGCGGTCGAGGTCGGGCGGGCGGCCTGGATCGAGCACCGGGACGCCGACGGCGGCGCCGCACTGCCGGCCGCCCACCGGCTCCACCTCCACGACGGGCGGACCGTGGACGCCGACGTCGTGGTGTTGGCCGGCGGCACCGTGCCGGACACCGCCCTCGCCGCGGACGCCGGTCTGGAGGTGGCCGACGGCGTGCTCACGGACGCGATGGGCCGCACGACCGTGCCCGGGATCCTGGCCGTGGGCGACGCCGCGCGCGCCCGGGAGTCCGCGTGGGCGCCGTCGCGGCACTGGGAGCCGGCCCTGCGGTCCGGTGCGGCCGCCGCGGCGGCGTTCCTGGGGGGACAGGCGGACGCCCCGGGCGCCCCGTGGTTCTGGTCCGACCGGTACGACGCACACGTGGAGGCCGTGGGGGACATGACGGTGCCGGCCGGTGGGCGGATCGTGGATCGCGAAGTGCGCGGCGTCGTGGTGGCGAGCTTCGCGCTGGCCGCGGACGGGACCCTGCGCGGGGCCGCGTCGATTGACGACCCCATGACCGTCAAGGCCGCCCGGCGCATCATCGACCGGGGGATCGTGGTGGACGCCGCCGCGCTCGCGGACCCGGCCGTGCCGGTCAAGTCGCTGGCGCGGGGGTGAGGGCGCCCGTTTCGTCGACGAAAGCGGTCAGGTGCCGCAGTAGGTGACGAACGGGGCCCCGTCCGCCGGACCCGGCTCCGCGTGCCGCTCGAACCCGGGGCGCGGGGTGAAGGGATCCGTGACGGCCTCGAGCAGCCGGTGGACCGGGGTGAGGTCCCCGCCCTCCGCGGCCGTCAGGGCCTCGTCGAGCAGGTGGTTCCGCGGGATGTAGACGGGGTTCACCGCGCGCATCCGGGCCGGATCGGGACCCATCGCCCGCCAGTCCGCAAGCCAGGCGGCGAGCCCCGCGGGGTCCGGGGCGCCGGGGACGAGTCGTGCCGCCTCGGTGCGCGCCGCGTCGTCGTCCACGGGCGCCGCCGTGTGCTCGGCCAGCCGCACCCAGAACGAGGTCCAGTCGGCCCGCGCCGCGGCCAGCCACGGGAACAGGCGGTCGGTGAGCGCGGCGACGTCGTCCTCCGCCACCGACGTCGGGAGGCCGAGCTTGTCCCGCAGTCCGCCCCGCCACGCCGCGAGATGGACGCCGTGGAACCTGCCCAGCGCCTCCTGGGCGAGCGCGACGGCGCGGTCGGGGTCGTCGTCGAGCACGGGCACGAGGGCCTCGCCGAGCCGGGCGAGGTTCCACGCCGCGATGGGCCCCTGATTCCCGTACGCGTACCGGCCCTGGGTGTCGATCGAGGAGAAGCTCGCGGCCGGGTCGAAGGCGTCGATGAACGCGCAGGGGCCGTAGTCGATGGTCTCGCCGGACAGGGTCATGTTGTCCGTGTTCATCACACCGTGGACGAAGCCGAGGAGCATCCAGCGGGAGACGAGCTCGGCCTGCGCGGCGATCACCGCCTCGTAGAGCGCGAGCGCGGGGTGCTCGGCGTCGGCGGCGTGCGGGTGGTGGCGGGCGATGGCCTCGTCGACGATCCGGCGCAGCACCTCCGTGGGGTCCGCCCGCTCGGGGAGAGCCGCGGCGTACTGGGCCGTGCCGACGCGCAGGTGCGACGCGGCCGTCCGGGCCAGCACCGCACCCGGCAGCACGGTTTCGCGGCGCACGGGGTGGCCCGTGGCGACGACGGCCAGCGCCCGCGTGGTCGGCACGCCGAGGGCGTGCATCGCCTCGGAGACCACGTACTCGCGGAGCATGGGGCCGAGCACGGCCTGCCCGTCGGCGTTGCCGCGCGCGAAGGGCGTGCGACCGGAGCCCTTGAGATGCAGGTCGTGGAGCCGACCGTCCGGAGCCGTGAGCTCGCCGAGGAGGAGGGCGCGCCCGTCGCCCAGGCGGGGGGAGTAGTGGCCGAACTGGTGGCCCGCGTACGCCTGCGCGACCGGCCGCGCGTCCGGGCCGGGCTGCTCGCCGGTGAGGAAGGAGACGCCGTCGTCGGTGGCGAGCCACTCGGCGTCGAGGCCGAGCTCCGCCGCGAGGCCGGCATTGAGCAGGACGAGCTGCGGGCCGTCCGTGGCCTGGGCCTGCCAGGGCAGGGCGAGCTCGGGGAAGGTGTCGGCGAAATGCGAGCTCAGGGCGGGAACGGACGTGGTCATGGGGCCACGCTACGTGGGGGAGGACGGGTGTTCACGGACCGGCTCCCACCGGGCCCGTCCTTTCGAGGCGGGAAATCGACCCCATGGGCGTGGACCAGAGCCCTATGACCTGGATTTCGCGCCTCGAAACGGGGGGCCGTGGCGGACTGCGGTGACCGTGGATCTCACCGGGTCACCCACCGAACGCGGCCGCCCGGCGCCGCACCCGCGCGACCACGTCCGCGTAGTCGTCCCGGGCATCGGCCCACATGACCTTGATCGAGAGCCAGTCGTGGTCGGCGCACCAGCGGTCGCGCAGCACGTCCCGGGCCTGCTGCTCGGCGGTGCGGTGGTGCTCGCCTTCGTATTGCAACGCGAGGCGCCACGGCCGATACCCGAGGTCGACCGTCGGAGCGTGGCGGTTTGACGGGTCCAGCCGGCACTGCACCTCGGGCTCCGGCAGCCCGGCGTCCACGAGCGCCAGCCGCAGACGCGTCTCGCGCGGCGAATCCGCCCCCACGCGCATCCTCGCCAGCGCCGCCCGGGCCAGCCCGCGCCCCCGGAAACGTCCCCGTTCGACCAGCGATCGGACGAGCTCCTCCGGGGTGTAGGCGGGAGCCCCGCGTCCGCCGCCGGGCAGCCACGGCGGGCAGAGAAGCGCGTCACCGGCGACGACGACGTCCCGCTCCGTGAGCGCCGACCGTGCCGCGCACAGGTCCCACAGCGTGCGGGCCGGCGTCGTCACAAGCACGTCGCCCCGCGTCATCCGCTGTCCTTCCAGCACCTCGATGCGGTGGGGCACCAGACCCGCCTGGACCGGCCGGCCACCCGAGGTGCCGACGCTGACGTGCACCGCACCGGGGGCCAGCAGCCGCTCGGGCACGGTCAGGCCGTGCAGGCGGGCGGCGGTCTCATGGCTGACGACGACATCGGGATGGCGCCGCTGGTACGCGCGGATCTCATCCATCGTCCACTCACGGACGGGGGCCGCCGCAGGGCCGGCCGGCCCGTAGACGCCGTGGCGCAGCCGCCGCAGGTCTGAGGACTGCAGTCGGGACCACGTCACGCCCGCCCGGCGCGCGTCGTCGACCGTGAAGGCGGCGGGGTCGATCGACGGCGGCAGCGGGGCGGGGCGACGGGACATGCGGCGAGCGTGCCCCGTCGCTCCGCGTCCCGAGACGGACGAGCGGGGGCCTGGGGACGCACGAGGGGGTCCGGTGCGGTTGTGCAGGAGGCGGTGACGTCCCCCGGGGCGCCGGCCCCGAGCCATTCGAGGCGGGAAATCCACGTCATGGGCCAGGACCGGGCGTTCTTGAGGTGGATTTCGCGCCCCGAAGTGAGGGGATGACCAGGTCAGTACGACGTGCGGGGCGCGCCCTCCCCGTCGGCCGCGGCGTCGCTCGGCTCCGGGCACCAGCGGTCGGCGAGGGCCTCGGCGGCGCGGGCCAGCAGGGCGACGTCGGCGCCCACGTTGACGTAGTCCGCACCGGCGGCGGCGTAGGCGTCGGCCTGCGCGGGCACGAACGCATTGACGCCCACGAACTTCCCGGCGGCCTTGACCTTCGCGATGACCTCCTCGACCGCGGCCACCACCTCCGGGTGCGACTGCTGGCCGAGCAGTCCCAGGGACGCGGAGAGGTCCGAGGGACCGATGAAGACGCCGTCGATCCCGTCCACCGCCGCGATCTCGTCGGCGTTGCGCACGCCCGCGGCCGTCTCGATCTGCACGATCACGGAGACGTGGTCCGCCGCGCCGGGCAGGTAGCCGGGGATCCGGTTCCAGCGGCCCGAGCGTGCCAGGGCGGAGCCCACGCCGCGCACCCCGCCCTCGGCGGAGCCGTCCGGGTAGCGGGCGGCGGCCACGGCGCTGCGGGCCATCGCGGCGTCGTCGACCATGGGCACCAACAGGGTCTGGGCGCCCAGGTCCAGGAACTGCTTGATGGCCACGGTGTCCAGCGCCGGCACGCGCACCAGGGTGGGCACGCGGTAGCCGGCGATCACGCGCAGCTGGGCGAGGACGTCCTGCAGCGTCAGCGGGGCGTGCTCGGCGTCGATGAGCAGGTAGTCGAGGCCCGCGCCGGCGCAGATCTCCGCCGTCGTCGGGTCCCCGGAGGAGAGGAACATGCCGGCGGCGGGGCGGCCCCCACGGGCGGCGACGGCCTCGGGCGTGAAGAGGTCGCGGAACAGCGGCTGCGGGTTGTGGCGGACGGGCATGGGACGTTCCTCCGGGGTTCTCCGCATCCTCCACCCGACGCGGGTTGAGTTGTCGCGGGTGGAGCGGCGTCGTACTGGTGATAGGTCAACCCGCGTTGCGGGCGGGCGGGCGCGGGCGGGCGGGGCGACGACGACGGGCGGGTCAGGCGAAGCGGCAGGTGATGGTGCCGAGCGGGCCGTAGTCGGCGTAGACGGTGTCGCCCTCGTACACCCACATCGGGCGGGTGAAGGAGCCGGCGAGCACGATCTCACCGGCTTCGAGCGCGTCTCCGTGCTCGGCGATGCGGTTGGCCAGCCAGTGCACGCCGTTGGCCGGGTGGTTCAGCACGCCCGCGGCCACGCCGGTCTCGATGATCTCCTCGTTGCGGGAGAGGATGCCGGAGACCCACCGCAGGTCGACGTCGTGCACGCCCACGGGGCGGCCGCCGATCACCAGGGAGCCCAGGGCGGCGTTGTCCGAGATGGTGTCCGTGATGGTGCGGCCGGCCATCTCGATGCGCGAGTCCAGCACCTCCAGCGCGGGCACCACGTACTCGGTGGCGCGCAGCACGTCCATCAGGTTCAGGCCGGGCCCGCGCAGCTCGTCCCGCAGCACGAACGCCAGCTCCATCTCGACGCGCGGATGGGTGTACTTCTTCCACTCGTACACGTGGCCGGACTCGAACACCTGGTCGTCGAAGATCACGCCGTAGTCCGGCTCGTCGATCCCGGTCGCGTCCTGCATGGCCTTGGAGGTCAGGCCGATCTTGTGGCCCACCTTGCGGCGGCCCGCCTCGACCTGGCGCTCGGCCCAGATGCGCTGGACGGCGTACGAGTCCTCGATCTCCATCTCCGGGTAGCGCGCGGTCAGCCGCGGCACGGGCACGCGGTCGATGCCCGCACGGTGCAGCTCGTCGGCGATCTTGACGTGGGTCTCGTGGTCCAGCACAGCGGTCTCCTTCACGACGACGGGCAGGGGCCTGGCCTTCATCGTATACGATTACGCGGCTCGGCCCCCGGCCCCGTCGCCATCCTGTCACCGCCCCGGATCAGTCCGGGGCGCGCGTCCCGATGCCCAGCCCGGGCTTGCGGCGGTGCACCGTGAGCCAGGCCAGCCCCCCGACGCCCGTCTGCGAGGCGGGACACCCCTGCTCCCCACGCTTTGAGGCGGGAAATCGAGCTCAAACTGGCCCTCCCGGCTCGAATGAGGTGGATTTTCCGCCTCGAACGGCGTGGGGCGGGGAGACGCGGAGGATGGTAGGGAGGGCGGACGCCGACGGCGGGCACCTGCGTTGGGTGCCCGCCGTCGTCGTGGTGTCCCGAAGCGGTGCCGGCCGTGCCGGTCAGAGCTGGTTGCCGAGCTTGTACTCGCCCTGCTTCCACTCCGGCATGGACTCCTCGCCCTGCCCCTCGCGGGTGTAGGAGAAGCCGTCGGCGCCGATGGTCACGGCCATCTCCGAGTCGTCGGTGCGGGAGACCAGCGGCTGCAGGTTGCCGTCGAGGTCCAGCACGCGGGAGGCATCGGTGTACCAGGACGGCACGATCGGGGTGCCCCACCAGTCGCGGCGCTGGTTGTCGTGCACGTCCCAGGTGACCACGGGGTTGTCCGGGTCACCGGTGTAGTAGTCCTGGGTGTAGACCTCCACGCGGTGGCCGTCCGGGTCGCGCAGGTAGAGGTAGAACGCGTTGGAGACGCCGTGGCGGCCCGGGCCGCGCTCGATGTGGTCGGACATGCGCAGGGCGCCGAGCTTGTCGCAGATCGCCAGGATGTTGTGCTTCTCGTGCGTGGCGAAGCACACGTGGTGCATCCGGGGGCCGTCGCCGCCGGTCATGGCGGTGTCGTGCACGGTGGGCTTGCGGCGCATCCACGCGGCGTAGACGGTGCCGTTCTCGTCCTGGATGTCCTCGGTGACGCGGAAGCCCAGGTCCTGCATGTAGCGGGCGGCGCGCGGCACATCCGGGGTCACCTGGTTGAAGTGGTCCAGGCGGACCAGGGCGCCCGGGGTGTAGAGGTCGTAGCGCCAGGCCAGGCGCTCCACGTGCTCGACGTCGTGGAAGAACTCGTAGGGGAAGCCCAGCGGGTCCTCGACGCGCACGGAGTCGCCGACGCCCTTGACGAAGCCGTCCTTCCGGCGCTCCACGCGGCAGCCCAGCTCCTCGTAGAAGGCGACCGCCTTGTCCAGGTCCTCGGGGGTGCGCACGCGGTAGGAGAACGCGGCCACGGCGGCGGTCTCGCCCTGGCGCAGCACCAGGTTGTGGTGGATGAACTCCTCCATGGAGCGCAGGTAGACGGTCTCCTCGTCCTCCTCGGTGACCACCAGGCCGAGCACGTCCACGTAGAACTCGCGGGAGGCGGCGAGGTCCGTGACCACGAGCTCCATCGAGGCGCAGCGCAGGATGTCCGGCGCCTCGGACGTCGGGGTGGGGAGGGGGTTCTCCGGGTCGATGGGGACTTCCTTGGTGACGAAGAAGCCGGAGGAGGTCTTCTGGCGGCTCTCGAGGTTGGTCATCGGTGCTCCTTGGTGAGGGGGCGGTGCGCTGTGGCCTGGGACACGGTCACGGGCTCGATCGTATACGATCCGGGCGACCGGCGGGAAGGCGGTCGAGGAACGCGGGTTGAGTTGTCGCGGGTCCGGGGCGCCCGCACCCGCGACAACTCAACCCGCGTCGGTGGGCCGGGGGAGAGACCCGGCCCGGCCCCACCACGACGACGGCGCCCGCACCGTCGCGGGGACGGTGCGGGCGCCGTCATGGTCGCCGGTCAGCGCGGGGTCAGCCGTCGATCTGCGCCGCGGCCTGCTCCTGCTTGCCGAACACCGGGTTGTGGACCTCGCCGAGGTTGATGTGCACGGCCTGCTGATCGGTGTAGAAGTCGATCGAGCGGTAGCCGCCCTCGTGGCCCAGGCCGGAGGCCTTCACCCCGCCGAACGGGGTGCGCAGGTCCCGCACATTGTTGGAGTTCAGCCACACCATGCCGGCCTCCACGTTCTGCGCGACGTTGTGGGCGCGCTTGAGGTCGTTGGTCCAGATGTAGGCGGCCAGACCGTACTTGGTGTTGTTGGCCAGCTCGAGGGCCTCCTCCTCCGTGTCGAAGGGGGTGATGGCCACCACCGGGCCGAAGATCTCCTCCTGGAAGATCCGGGCGTCCGGGGCCACGTCCGCGAACACGGTGGGCTGCACGAAGTTGCCCTCGGG
Source organism: Micrococcus sp. Mcc28 (assembly GCF_024519775.1). Classification (NCBI taxonomy): domain Bacteria; kingdom Bacillati; phylum Actinomycetota; class Actinomycetes; order Micrococcales; family Micrococcaceae; genus Micrococcus; species Micrococcus sp. Mcc28. The sequence continues at coordinate 70,083 of NZ_JALJRH010000008.1, forward strand.
GAAGCCCTCCGGGCGGCCGCCGCCGGCCACCAGGCGGGCCTCGGTCTTGCCGATCTCCACGTAGGACATGACCTTCTCGAAGTGCTCCGGGTGCACGATGGCGCCGACTTCGGTGGTCTCGTCGTCCGGCAGGCCGACCTTCACGCGGGAGGCCTGGGCGGCGTAGCGCTCCACGAACTCGTCGTAGACGGAGCGCTGGACCAGGATGCGGGAGCCGGCGGTGCAGCGCTCGCCGTTCAGGGAGAACACGCCGAAGATGGTCGCGTCGATCGCCGCGTCCAGGTCCGCGTCCTCGAACACCACGGCCGGGGACTTGCCGCCGAGCTCCATGGACAGGCCCTTCAGGTGCGGGGCGGCGTTGGCGAAGATGATCTGGCCGGTGCGGGACTCGCCGGTGAAGGAGATCAGCGGCACGTCCGGGTGCTTCACGAGCGGGTCGCCCGCGTAGCCCTCCTCGCCGAAGCCGTGCACCATGTTGAACACGCCCTTCGGCAGGCCGGCCTCCTCGAAGATCCCGCCCCACAGGGAGGCCGAGAGCGGGGTGAACTCGGCGGGCTTGAGCACCACCGAGTTGCCGGTGGCGATGGCCGGGGCCAGCTTCCAGGACTCCAGCATGAACGGGGTGTTCCACGGGGTGATCAGGCCGGCGACGCCGATCGGCTTGCAGTTCACGTAGTTGATCTGGCGGCCCGGCACCTTGAAGGTGTCGTCGTGCTGGGCCACGATCAGGTCCGCGAAGAAGCGGAAGTTCTCGGCGGCGCGGGCGGCCTGGCCCCTCGCCTGCTTGATCGGCAGGCCGGTGTCGAAGCACTCCATCTCGGCCAGCTGGTCGCCGCGGGTCTCCATGATGTCGGCGATCCGGTGCAGCACGCGGGAGCGCTGGCGCGGCAGGGCCTGGGACCACTCGCCGGACTCGAAGGCCCGCTTCGCGGCGGCGACGGCGCGGTCGATGTCCGCGGCCTTGCCGGAGGCGGCCGTCAGGTACGGCTCGTTGGTCACCGGGTCGAGCACCTCGAAGGTGTCGCCGTCGATCGAGTCGACGAACTCGCCGTCGATGTAGTGGCGCAGGACGTCGGGCAGGCCCGCGGGCTTGCGGGCCTCGATGCTGGTCTTCTCCGTCATGGTGTCTCTTTCACTGAGTGCTTCGGGTGGGTCTGATGATCGGGGCCTGGAGCAGCCGGCGTCGGCGCCGGTCCGGCCGGCGGTCACGCGGACGGCTCGGCGCTGTGCTCCAGGTAGGCGTGCAGGGTGTTCAGGCGGTGGGCGCGGGCGGCGGCCTCGATCTCCTCGAAGCGCGCCCCGTCCTCGATCAGGCGCAGCAGGTGCTCGTGCTCGTCCACGGAGGCCACCGCCCGACCGGGCACGTACGCGAACGTGGAGGAGCGCAGCGCGGCCAGGCGGTTCCAGCCGCGGTGCACCAGGTCGTGCACGTGCTCGTTCTGGTGATGCTCGAACAGGATCGAGTGGAAGCGACGGTTGAGCTCGGTGAACGCCACCGGGTCCCAGGCCGTCTCCGACTCCGTCATCGCGCGCATGGTCGCGTTCACCTCGCGGGCCGCCGCGAGGTCCTCGGCGGTCACGTGCGGGGCGCACTGGGCGGTGGAGAACCCCTCCACCAGCGCCAGCGTCTCCATGGTGTGGCGGTACTCGACCGGGTCGATGCCCACCACGGTGGCGCCCACGTTGCGCTCGTAGGCCACCAGCTTCTCGGACTGCAGGCGGCGGATCGCCTCCCGCACGGGCACCACGGACATGCCCAGCTCCGCGGCGATCTGGGACAGCACCAGCCGGTCGCCCGGCTCGTGGCGCTGGTCCCGGATCCCCTCGAGGATCGCCTGGTAGGCGCGGTCCGCCTTGGAGACGGGGGCGCCTGCGAGGCCGACCGTTCCGATGTCCGTGCGGCGCATGCTCAGGCGTCGCCCTCCGGGGCCGGGGCGTCCGGCAGGGTCTTGCGGTACTCGGCGAACTTGGCCTTCCACTCGGCGTTCGGGGGGAACATCCCGTCCACCGGGTAGCCGGCCTTGACCTGCTCGTACGCCCAGGCGTCCTGGAGCTCCTGCTCGTAGGCGTCGTCCACGACCTCCTGGAGCAGGGACGGCGGGATGACCACCACACCGTCGTCGTCGCCGACGATGATGTCGCCGGGCTGCACGGTGGTGCCGCCGCAGGCGATGGTGCCGCCGACCTCCCACGGGATGTGACGGCGGCCCAGCACCGCCGGGTGCGTGGCGCCGGCGTACACCTGGAGGCCGACCTCGGCGACGGCGGCGGAGTCGCGGATGCCGCCGTCCGTGATCACGGCGTTCGCGCCGTTCACCTGGGCGCGCAGGGCCAGGACGTCCCCGAGGGTGCCGGTGCCGTGCTCGCCACGGGCCTCCATGACCACCACGTCGTCCGGCTGCACCGAGTCGATGGCCCGCTTCTGGGCGTTGAAGCCGCCGCCGAACTCCTTGGCCAGGTCCTCGCGCTTGGGGATGTAGCGCAGGGTCTTCGCGTAGCCGAGGACGCGCCGGCCCCGGTGGATCGGGCGCGGGCCGTCGATGGTCGCGTTCTGGACGCCGCGCTTCTGCAGCTGGGCGGTGAGGGTGGCCACCGCGATGGCGTCGATCTTGGCGCGCAGCTCCGGGGTCAGCAGGGAGCGGTCCGGCTGCGGGGCGCTCGCGACCCAGTGGCCGTTCTCGTCCACCGCGGACGACGACGGCGCCGCGGCCTGCGGGGCCAGACCGGCGGCCTCGCGGGAGCCCCAGGCCTCCTCGCGCTGCACGTCGTCCACCTGCGGCTGCGCGCCGAACGGGGCCAGGGAGTGCTCCGAGTCGACGACCGTCGTCACCAGGCGGCCGGTGGTCGGTGCGCCGGGGGCGCTGGGGGCGTCCACCTCCACCTCGACGACGTCGCCCGGCTGGGCCACGGAGGATCCGGCGGGGGTGCCGGTGAGGATGACGTCGCCCTCCTCGAGCGTCATGAGCTGCGAGAGGTCGGCCACGAGCTGGCCGAACGGGAAGACGAGGCCCTCGGTGGTGTCGTCCTGGACGATCTCGCCGTTGACCCAGGTGCGCACGCGCAGGGCGGCCGGGTCCAGGCCCGCGGCGGAGATCACCGCGGGGCCGAGCGGGGTGAAGCCGTCGCCGGACTTGTTCTTGACGTTGGAGCCCTTGTCCGCGTGGCGGAGGTCGTAGAGACCCCAGTCGTTGGCGGCGGTGATGCCGGAGACGTGCGACCAGCCCTCCTCCGGGCTGACGCGCCGGGCGGTGCGGCCGATGATCAGCGCGATCTCGCCCTCGTAGGCGAGCAGCTCGGTGCCGGCGGGGCGCTCGATGGTGTCGCCGCTGCCGGCGAGGGAGGTGCCGGCCTTGAGGAAGTAGCCGGGGGCCTGCGGGGACCGGCCCCGCTGGGCGATGCGGGAGGGGTAGTTCAGGTGGACGGCGAGCACCTTGCCCGGCCGGTTCTCCCGGACGGTGAAGTCGTGCTCGGTGACGGTGGGCGTGGGGTCCGGTGTGCTCTGCGTCATGGTCGAGATCGTATACGATCTCGCGGGCCGGGGGAAGAGGCCGCACGCCCGGCAGACGCGCCGGGCCGACGTCGTCGTGGGCGCCCGCCGCGGCTCAGCGGGCCCGGTCGATCGACTCGTTCACCGCGGGGGCCAGGCGCCGCACGCCCTCCACGAGCTTCTCGGCCTCCACGAACGAGTACGCCAGGCGCAGGGTGGAGTGTGTGCCCTCGACGGGGGTGAAGGCCGCCCCCGGCACGAACACCGCGCCCGCCTCGATGCCGCGGTGCATCACCTCGAGGGTGTCCACTCCGGCCGGCAGGGTGGCCCACAGGAAGAAGCCGCCCTGCGGGGTGATGAACTCGACCGCCGGGTCCCAGTGCTCACGCACCGCGTCCACGAGCGCCGCGGCCCGCTCGCGGTACAGCCCGGTCACGTGGCGGACGTGGCCCTGCCAGTCCAGCTGCGTGACGAAGGCGGTGGAGAGCATCTGCGAGTACGTGGACGCGTGGATGTAGGCCGATTCCGCGCACAGGTAGAACTCGCGCTGGAGCGCGGCCGGCACGAGCGCCCAGCCGATGCGCATGCCCGGGGAGAAGATCTTGGACATCGTGCCGAGGTGGACCACGTTGTCCCGGTGGTCGGCGGCGATCGGGGCGACGGGCTCGCCGTCGAACGCGATCTGCCCGTACGGGTTGTCCTCCACGATGAGCACGCCGTGCTTCTCGCAGATCGCGCCCACCTCGGCGCGGCGGCCCGGGGGCAGCAGGGCGCCCGAGGGGTTCGCGAACGAGGGGATCGTGTAGAGGAAGGCCACGCGGCGGCCCTCGGCGGCCAGGCGGGTCAGGGTCTCGTCGAGGGCCGCGGGCACCAGGCCGTGGTCGTCGGTGCCCGTGGCCACGGCCTCGAGCTGCCAGGTGGTGAAGGTGGTCAACGCGCCCACGAACGTGGGGTCCTCCACCACGACGACGTCGCCCGGGTTCGCGAACGCCCGGCAGGCGGTGTCGATCGCGGCCTGCGAGCCGGGGGTGATGACCACGAGGTCGGGATCCGCGTCCGGGATGCCGTCGGCGGCCATGACGGTGGCTGCGGCGGCACGCATCTCCTCGGTGCCCTGGCCCGGGCCGTACTGCAGGGACTCCGTGCCGAACCGGGTCATCAGGTCGGAGGCGATCCGGCCCAGCTCGTCGAGGGGCAGGTCGGCGAGCCACGGGTTCCCGCCCGCGAGCGAGATGAGGTTCGGGTCCATCGCGATGTCGAAGACGTCGCGGACCGCGGACTGCTTCACGCCGACGGCGCGCTGGGACAGGTGATCTCGGAGGTTCCGCACGCTCGGCACCCTATAGCACGGCGCGGCCGTGCCCGAAGGTCCGATGACGGGCGACGACGGCGGGTCGCGCGGTCAGGGGGCGCTCGGCTCCTGGCCGGGGGACCACGTGCCCTGGGTCGGCTCGGCGGGACCCCACGACGACTCCTCGGCCGGCGCCCACGTCTGCCCGCCGGATCCGTCGCTCGGCTCCCCACTCGGCGTGGGGTCCCCCTGCGGGACGTCCACGGACTCGCCGAGGCGGAGCGGTTCGAGCCCCAACACGTCGTCGAGGTCCCGGCCGTCCACCTCGAGTCGGACCTGGCCCGCGGACGTGAAGGCGGCGGCGGTCGCCTGCAGCTGGGCGCGGATCCGTTCGGCCGTGCACTCGTCCTCCGGCGTCACGGTGCCGGTGAAGGTGAAGATCTCCACGTCGCCCTCGCGGCGGTGCCCGGTCGGGGTGAGGGTCTCGCGCGCGTCGAACACGGCGTTCCACAGCGACGGGTCGCCGTGCCAGCCGCGCTCGTCCGCGAACAGGAAGTCCAGGGCGGTGTCCGCCTCGTCCTCGGTGTCCGTCGGCACGGTCTGCACGGGCACCAGCAGGTCGCCGCAGCCGAAGGGCCGGCCGCTCGTCCCCGGGACCGCCTCCGGTTCCGCGACGGCGAGGTGGACCGTCAGCGGCTGATACCCCTCCGTCGCGGGCAGGGGCACGCCGTCGTCGGACGCCGAGTCCTCGGCCAGGTCGGGGGCGACCGCGCAGCCGGCCAGCAGGCACGCGGCGGCCACGGCACCCGTGATCCGCAGGGCGCGGGAAGGGGAGGGCGGGCGCATCGGGTACTCCTGGCGGTCGGGGGTCGGCGGCGTCGGACGGACCGACGGCCTCTCCATGCTACGGCCGTCCGTCTCGCCCGCTGCGAGCGGATGTGAGGCCTCCCGCGGGTGGGAAGGGGCCCGCGGGCGGACGGCCGCGGCGGGCTAGGCTGGAGGCCATGCCCGTGAGGAACCGTCGCGCCGCCGCCCTGCCCGCCAAGCTCAGCCGCTCCTGGCTGCTGGTCAACGCGGCCACCCCCGACGCGTTCGCCCCCGCCCTGGCCTCCGAGGCCGACTCCGTCATCTTCGACCTCGAGGCCGCCGTGCCGGAGGAGCAGAAGGACGCGGCCCGCCAGCACGTCGTGGACGCCCTCTCCGGTGGCATGACGGCGTGGGTGCGCATCTCCGCGACCTCCACGGTCCACTGGCAGCGGGATCTCGAGGCGCTCGCGGGTCTCGACGGCGTGCGCGGCGTCGTGCTGGCCGAGACCGAGGAGCCGGAGCAGGTCACGTTCACCGCGATGCGTCTGCGCGCCGGCACCCCGGTGATCGCCCTGCTGGAGTCCGCCCTGGGCATCGAGAACGCCACGGCCGTGGCCAAGGCGCCGGGCACGTTCCGTCTCGCCTTCGGCGTGAACGACTTCCGCAAGGACGTCGGCGTCGGCGAGGACCCGCTGGCCATGGCCTACGCCCGCTCCCGCATGGTGATCGCCTCCCGCGTGGGCGGTCTGCCCGGGGCGATCGACGGACCGCCCGGCAACGCGGACGGTGAGGACGCGGTCGTCGACTCCAGCGCCGTCACCGCCTCGATGGGCATGACCGGCCGCCTCGTCCTGAACCGGGATCAGGTGGACTGGGTCAACCGGGCGATGTCCCCGTCCGAGGACGAGCTCGCGTGGGCCCGCGACCTGCTCGAGAAGCATGCTCAGGGCGCCGCCGTCGGCGACGGCTCGTACCTGCCCCGCGTGCTGCGCGCCCAGAAGATCGCGGACCTCGCGGACTCGTACGGGCTCTGGAACGCGTGAGCACGGCCGGGGCGCGCGCATGAGTCCCCGCACCGACGGGTGGCTCCGCCCATGATGGCGTGGATCGACGGGCTGCCGCTGCTGTGGTCCATCGGGTTCTTCTGGATGCTGGCGATCCTGCGCACCCTGATCGTGTTCTCGCTCGGGCGGGGGCTGGCCTCCGGCGTCGAGCGGACCCGCTGGTTCGCCCGCGTGATGGAGGGGCCCGTCTATGTCCGCGCCCAGCGCTTCATCCAGCGCCACGGGGTGTGGGCCATCCCGTTCTGCTACCTCACGGTGGGCATCCAGACGGCGGTGATCGGCTCCGCCGGCGTCGCCCGCATGCCCTGGCGCCGGTTCCTGCCGGCGGCCGCGCTCGGCACGTTCCTGTGGGGCGTGGTGTACGGGACCGTCGGGATGGCCGTGGTGTGGGCCGTCATCGGCGCGGCGCTCGGAGAGGGCCGGGGCGCCCTCGCCCTCGTGCTGATCCTCGCGGCCGTGGCTGCGTTCGTCGTGTGGCGCCGACGCCGCACGCTGCGCCGGCACGGGGCCGGGTGACGTCGTCGTCCGTGACGCGGGCCGGGCTGCGCCGCCGGGGGACTAGAGTTGACCGCGTCTTCGCCCCGGCCAGCCGCCCCGCGGCCGGGGCCGCCACCCCTTCGGAAGGACCACCATGAGCGACGAGCGCGCCCGCAGCTTCTCCGCCTCCACCGCCTCCGCCGCCGACGACGGCGCCCGCGGCACCGGCACGACCCGCGTCAAGCGCGGCCTGGCGGACATGATGAAGGGCGGCGTGATCATGGACGTCGTCAACGCGGAGCAGGCGCGCATCGCCGAGGACGCCGGCGCCGTGGCCGTCATGGCGCTCGAGCGGGTCCCGGCCGACATCCGCGCCCAGGGCGGCGTGGCCCGCATGTCCGACCCCGACCTGATCGACGGCATCGTCGAGGCCGTGTCCATCCCCGTGATGGCCAAGGCGCGCATCGGCCACTTCGTGGAGGCCCAGGTGCTGCAGGCGCTCAAGGTGGACTTCATCGACGAGTCCGAGGTGCTCTCCCCGGCGGACTACGTGAACCACATCGACAAGTGGGACTTCGACGTGCCCTTCGTGTGCGGCGCCACCAACCTCGGCGAGGCCCTGCGCCGCATCACCGAGGGCGCGGCCATGATCCGGTCCAAGGGCGAGGCCGGCACCGGCGACGTCTCCGAGGCCGTGAAGCACATCCGCACCATCCGCAAGGAGATCGCCCAGCTCCAGGGCCTGGCCCAGGACGAGCTGTACGTGGCCGCGAAGGAGCTGCAGGCGCCGTACGAGCTGGTGCGCGAGGTCGCCGAGACCGGCGCCCTGCCCGTCGTGATGTTCACCGCCGGCGGCGTGGCCACCCCGGCCGACGCAGCCCTGATGATGCAGATGGGCGCCGACGGCGTGTTCGTGGGCTCCGGCATCTTCAAGTCCGGCAACCCGGCCGAGCGCGCCCGCGCCATCGTCAAGGCCACCGCCCAGTTCGACGACCCGATGGCGGTCGCCGAGGCCTCCCGCGGCCTGGGTGAGGCCATGGTGGGCATCAACGTGGGCGACCTGCCCGCCCCGCACCGCCTGGCCGAGCGCGGCTGGTGAGTCCACAGAAGACCGTCGGCGTGTTCGCCCTCCAGGGCGACGTGCGGGAGCACGCCCACGTGCTCGAGTCCCTCGGCGCGCGCACGCGCCCCGTGCGCCGCCCCGCGGACCTCGAGGGTCTGGACGGCATCGTGCTGCCCGGCGGCGAGTCCTCCGTGATGGACCGCCTCGCCCGGATCATGGGGCTCAAGGACCCGCTCATCGCCGCCCTCCGCGACGGGCTGCCCGCCTACGGCACGTGCGCGGGGCTGATCATGCTGGCCCGCGAGATCCGCAACCCGGCGCCGGATCAGGGCGGGCTCGGCGTGCTGGACGTGGCCGTGCGGCGCAACGCCTTCGGCGCGCAGGTGGACTCGTTCGAGGAGGACCTGGACATCCCCGCGGTCGCGGCGGAGCCGGTGCACGCCGTGTTCATCCGCGCCCCCGCCGTCGTCCAGGCGGGGGAGGGCGTCGAGGTCCTGGCGAGCGTGCCGGCGTCGCGCCTGTCCGTGCCCGCGGCGGAACCGGGGCTCGACGGCGACGCGCGGCTGCCCGTGGCCGTGCGGCAGGGCCACCTGCTCGCCACGGCCTTCCACCCTGAGGTGACCGGCGACTGGTCCTTCCACCGGGCGTTCCTCGCGGGGCTCTGAGCGGCCGGCCGGCCCCGCGCGCGACGGGCGCGGGGCTCAGGCCTCCGCGAGCACCTCGGAGGTGACGCGGACGTCCTTCTGGGGGTCCAGGCCGAGCTCGTCGGCCACGGCCGTGGCGACGGAGGGCAGGGTGAGGACGCCGTCGTGCGCGTTGAGGCCCCCGGCGAAGCCCTCGTCCGCGGCCAGCGCGGCGCGCCATCCGAGGTCGGCGATGCGCTTGATGTAGGGCAGCGTCGCGTTGGTCAGGGCCGAGGTGGAGGTCTGCGGCACGGCGCCGGGCATGTTGGAGACGCAGTAGTAGATCTTGTCCCCCACGAGGTACGTCGGATCCTGGTGGGTGGTGGCCCGCGAGTTCTCGAAGCAGCCGCCCTGGTCGATCGCGATGTCCACCAGCACGGAGCCGGGCCGCATGGACTCCACCATCTCGGCGGTCACCAGCTTCGGGGCCGCGGCGCCGGGGATCAGCACGGAGCCGATCACGAGGTCCGCGTCCGCCACGGTCTCGCCGATGTTCAGGTGGGACGAGGCCAGCGTGCGGATCCGACCCTGGTGGACGGCGTCCAGCTGCGCGAGCCGCTCGAGGGAGATGTCCAGGACGGTCACGTCCGCGCCCATGCCCGCGGCGATCACGGCCGCCGCCTCGCCGGCCACCCCTCCGCCGATCACGGCCACCCGGGCGCGGCGGGTGCCGGGCACGCCGCCCATCAGCACGCCCAAGCCGCCCTGCGGCTGGAGGAGGTGGTAGGCGCCCGCGGCGGGGGCCAGGCGGCCGGCCACCTGGCTCATGGGGGCCAGCAGCGGCAGGGAGCGACCGCGGGTGACCGTCTCGTAGGCGATCGCCGTCGTGCCGGCGTCCAGGATCGCCCGCGTGCACGCGGGGGAGGCGGCCAGGTGCAGATAGGTGAAGAGGACCTGGCCGCGGCGCAGGCGGCCGTATTCCTCCGGCTGCGGCTCCTTGACCTTGAGGACCAGCTCGGCGCGCTCCCAGAGCTCGTCGACGTCGTCGACCAGCTCGGCGCCGGCGTCGCGGTAGTCCTGGTCCGAGGCGCCGGAGCCGACGCCGGCCCCCGACTGCACGAGGACCTGGTGGCCTGCGCGCACCAGCTCCTGGACCCCGCCCTGCGTCAGGGCCACACGGAACTCGTTGTTCTTCACTTCGGTGGGCACGGCGACCAACATGCGGCGAATCTAGCCCATCCGGCCCGTTCCGGCGAGGGCGCGGGGGCCGCTGCGCGGTCGCCGGTGCCGCCGTCACCGCGGTGCCCGTCCCGTCATACTGGTGCGGTGACTCCCGCGCTGATCTCCCTCGTGGCCGTGCTCCTGCTCCTGGTGGGGCTGGTGGGCACCGTGTACCCCGTCCTGCCCGGCTCGCTGCTCAACCTCGTGACGGCTCTCGGGTGGGCCGCGCTGCTGGGTTCCCCCGCGTCCTGGACGTTCGGCGTCATCGCGGCCGGTCTCGCCGTGGCGGGGCTGAGCGCGTCCGCGGTGCTGACCGGCCGACGGCTGCGACGTGAACGCGTCACCCGCGGCCCGATCCTGTGGGGGGTGGCCGGCGCCGCCGTCGGGTTCTTCGTGATCCCGGTGGTAGGGCTGTTCCTCGGCTTCGCCGTCGGCCTGTTCGCCTCCCAGTGGGCCCGCACCCGGGACGCCCGGGCCGCGCTCAGCAGCTCGATCGGCGCGCTCACGGCCATGGGCATGGGCATGCTCGTGGAGTTCTGCTGTGCGCTGGGCTCGCTGACCGCCGTGGGCGTGGGCGCCCTGGTGCACGGCGTCACCGCCTGAACCGCCGGAGCCGTCCGTCCGGCGGGACCCCGCGCGCGCCGGACCCTTCGCCGGCTCAGCCGCCGGCGGGCACCCTGCCGGTCTGGGCGAGGGCGGCGAAGCCGAGGACGTGCTCCCGCAGCTCCTGCGCGGCCGCCCGGCCGTCCCCGGCGGCGGAGGCGGCGAGGATCCGCCGATGGTCGGCCTGCAGGCCGGCGCGCACGGCGGGCCAGTCGGACAGCCCGGCCACGGTCTCGGTCACGTAGCCGATGGTCGCCTGGCGCAGGGAGTCCAGCATCATCGCCGTCACGACGTTCCCGCCCAGGGTGGCCAGCCGCACATGGAACTCGGTGTCGAGCAGGTGGAAGTCCTCTTCCGGCAGCGCGGGGTCGTCCATCCGGTCCAGCAGGGTTTCCACCTCGGCCAGGACGGCGACGCTCTCGGGGTCGCCGGAGGTGGCGGCGGCCGCCTGCGCCGCATCGGTCTCGAGGAGCACGCGCGCGGCGACGACGTCGGCCATCGGCAGGGACCGGGTGGCGATGTGCAGGCGCAGCGCCCAGCCCAGCGCCGCGGACGGCTCGGAGACGACGACGGCGCCCGAGTTCGGCCCGGAGCCGGCGCTGGCGCGGATCAGGCCCATGGCCTCGAGCATCCGGGTGGCCTCCCGCACGGACGCCCGGGAGATGCCGAAGCGTTCGGCCAGGGTGCGTTCGCCGGGCAGCTTGTCCCCCACGACCACGGCGCCGGAGCGCAGCTCGGCCTCGAGCCAGTCGAGCACGATGGTGTAGGCGGGGGCAGCGGTCATGGACGGACCTTCCGAGGGGGCGGGGCGGCGACCGTCCATCCTACCGATGGACGCCGCCCCGCTCGGGTGGTGCAGGCGGTCAGCCCGCCGCCGGCAGCATCCACGCCAGCACGTTGGACTGCAGGTACACGAGCGTGCACACCGCCAGCAGGAGCAAGAGCGACCACACCACCACGCGGCGCAGGATCTCGGACTCCCGGCCCTCCATGCCGACCGCCGTCGCGGCGATCGCCAGGGACTGCGGGGAGATCATCTTGCCCACGACGCCGCCGGAGGTGTTGGCGGCCACCAGCAGGGCCGGATCGGCGCCGATGTTCGTGGCGGCGGTCTGCTGCAGGGTGGAGAACAGGGCGTTCGCGGAGGTGTCCGAGCCGGTCACGGCGGTGCCGAGCCAGCCGAGCACCGGGGACAGGAACACGAAGGCCGCGCCCAGGCCGGCCACCCACGTGCCCATGGCGACCGTCTGGCCCGAGAAGTTCATGACGTAGGCCAGGGAGAGCACGATCACGATCGTCAGGGCGGACCAGCGCATGCGGGCGAAGCAGCGGCCGATCTCGGCGAGCGCGTTCCCCACCGAGAGCGGGAACCGGCCGTCGTGGTCGAACCGGGAGTAGACCACGGCCATGATCAGGCCGGCGATCAGCAGCAGCGTGCCGGGGGAGGCCAGCCACTCGAACTTGTACACGGTGCTCGCCAGGGGCGCGCCGGAGGCGTCGACGAGGTGCCCGTCGAGCCCGGGCCACGGGATCTTGGCGGTGGCGGAGTTCAGGGCCGCGGTGATCGAGGGGACCAGCTTGGCCAGGGCGAACACGGCCACGACCACGATGTAGGGCAGCACGGCCATGAAGATCCGGCCGGGGGTGAGGTCCTGCGCCGCCGCGCGGGCGGGGGCGTCGAGGCGCTGGCGGGCCTCCTCGGCGCCCCGCGGCCGCCAGAAGCGCAGCAGCAGGACGGCGGCGGCGAGGGAGACCAGGGAGGCCACGACGTCGGTGAGCTCGTAGGAGAAGTAGGTCGAGGCCAGCCAGATGGCGACGGCGAAGCTCGCGCCGATCACGATCAGTGCCGGCCACGTCTGCCGCACGCCGCGCAGCCCGTCGATGATGAACACGAGCAGGAACGGCACGAACACGGCCACGAACGGGGCCTGGTGGCCGACGATCGCGCCGATGTGCGTGGCGGGGATGCCGGTGAGCGTGCCCGCGGTGGTGATGGGGGTGCCCACGGCGCCGAAGGCCACGGGCGCGGTGTTCGCCAGCAGCACGGCGGTGGCCGCCCGCAGCGGGGGCACACCCAGGCCGAGCACCATGGTGGCCGTGATGGCCACGGGGGCGCCGAAGCCGGCGAGGGCCTCGAGCAGGCCGCCGAAGCAGAACGCGATGAGCACGGCCTGGATGCGGATGTCTCCGCCGCCGAGCGAGTCGAAGATCGCGCGCATGTCGTCGAATCGCCCGGAGAGCACGGTGACCTGGTAGAACCACAGCGCCATCACGACGATCCAGACGATCGGGAACAGGCCGAAGGTCGCTCCCTGGGCGGCGGCCAGCGCCGCCAGGTGGGCCGGCATGTGGAAGCCCAGCACGGCCACGAGCAGGGCCACCACGAGCGCGGCGAGCCCCGACTGCCAGGCCTTGAGGCGCAGACCGAGGAGGGTGGCGAAGAACGTCAGCAGGGGCAGGACGCCGAGCGCGGCGGAGAGCGCGACGCTGCCGGCGGCATCGGGGGTGGGGGTGAAGGTGTGCACGGGGGTCTCCCGGTGGGCGAGGGGACGGGGCGGGATCCGGTCGGGCCGGTGATGGTCGGACCACTGTGGTCAGACCAAGGAGCGTACTGTGAGGGCGGTCACCTCGCAAGAGGCTGGCATGATATGGTCTGACCACTACGGCACCCGTGTGCTGCGGCACCGCACGGCGCCCCAGGCGCCCCGTCCGGAACGGAGACCGGCATGAGAATCGCCCTGTTCGCCACGTGCATCGTGGACGCGATGTACCCCAAGGTGGCCCTCGCCACCGTCCGCATCCTCGAGCGGCTCGGCCATGAGGTCGTCTTCCCGCCCGGCCAGGTCTGCTGCTCGCAGATGCACGTCAACAGCGGATACATGGAGGACGCCCTGCCCGTCGTGCGCAACCACGTCCGCACCTTCATGAAGGCCGACTACGACCTCGCCGTCGCCCCCTCCGCCTCCTGCGTGGCCTCGCTCGGCCACCAGCAGCCGGACGTCGCCCGCTCCGGCGGGGACGAGGGTCTGGCCCGCGACGCCGAGGTCGTCGCCTCCCGCACCCTCGAGCTGTCGCAGCTGCTCACGGACGTCCTCGGGGTGACGGACGCCGGGGCCCAGCTCGGCTCCTGGTTCCCGCACACCGTGACCTACCACCCCTCCTGCCACGGCATGCGCCTGCTGCGCCTGGGCTCGCGCCAGGAGGACCTGCTGCGCACCGTCGCGGACATCGACCTGCGACCGCTGCCGGACGCCGAGGAGTGCTGCGGCTTCGGCGGCACCTTCTCCCTGAAGAACCCGGACGTCTCCGCCGCCATCGCGGAGGAGAAGATCGAGAAGGTCACCGCGTCCGGCGCCTCCCTCTGCACGGGCGGCGACGCCTCCTGCCTGCTCCACCTGGACGGGGCCATGCACCGTCGCGAGGCGCGCGGCCAGGACGGCCGCCCGCTGCGCACCGTGCACCTCGCCGAGATCCTCGCGGCCACCCGGGAGAACCCGCTCGAGGTCGACGGCCCCGTCGAACTGTCCATCCCCGCGTCCGCCGGCGCCCGCCGCGGACCGTCCGCCCGTGTTGAGGAGGCCCGCCGATGAGCACCGCACCCACCCGCGTGCGCCTGGGAATGCCCACCGTCCGCCCCGTCCACGGCGAGGGCGAGATCCTGCTGAACACCCCGTTCCCCGAGTCTGCCCGCGAGCAGCTGGGGAACGGTCAGATGCGCGCCAACATCCGCCGGGCCACGCACACCATCCGTGCCAAGCGTGCCGGCGTCGTCGAGGAGCTGCCGGACTGGCAGGAGCTGCGCGCCGCCGGCTCCGCGCTGAAGCAGTCCGTCATGGCGGACCTGCCCGCGCTCCTGGAGCGGCTCGAGTCCGAGGTCACCGCGCGCGGCGGCGTCGTGCACTGGGCCCGGGACGCGGCCGAGGCCAACCGCATCATCACGGAGCTCGTCACCGCCAAGGGCGTGGACGAGGTGATCAAGGTCAAGTCCATGGCCACCCAGGAGATCGGCCTGGACGCCGCGCTCGAGCATGCCGGCGTGGCCGCCGTCGAGACGGACCTGGCCGAGCTCATCGTCCAGCTCGGCCACGACCGGCCCAGCCACATCCTCGTCCCGGCGATCCATCGCAATCGCCGGGAGATCCGGGATATCTTCCTCCGGGAGATGCCGGACACGGACGAGAGCCTCACCTCCGAGCCGGCCGATCTGGCCGAGGCCGCACGCCGGCACCTGCGCGAGAAGTTCCTGAGCACGAAGGTGGCGATCTCCGGGGCGAACTTCGGCGTCGCCGAGACGGGCACGCTCTCCGTCGTCGAGTCGGAGGGCAACGGCCGCATGTGCCTGACCCTGCCGGAGACGCTGATCACCGTGATGGGCATCGAGAAGCTCGTGCCCACCTTCGAGGACCTCGAGGTGTTCCTGCAGCTGCTGCCGCGCTCGTCCACGGGCGAGCGGATGAACCCGTACACCTCCATGTGGACGGGCGTCACCGAGGGCGACGGTCCTCAGGAGTTCCACCTGGTCCTGCTGGACAACGGCCGCTCCGCGGTGCTGTCCGACCCGAAGGGCCGTTCCGCGCTGCACTGCATCCGCTGCTCGGCGTGCATGAACGTGTGCCCCGTGTACGAGCAGACCGGCGGCCACGCCTACGGCTCGGTCTACCCGGGCCCGATCGGCGCGATCCTCTCCCCGCAGCTCACCGGTGTGGACGCGGGGGAGAACGGCACCCTGCCCTACGCCTCCACGCTGTGCGGCGCGTGCTACGACGTCTGCCCCGTGGCCATCGACATCCCCTCGATCCTCATCCACCTCCGGGACGAGGACGTGCAGGCCACCCACGCCGCCCGGAAGGCCCTGCGCACGGAGAAGGACGCCGCTGCCGGCCCCCTGGCCCGCGCCAAGGCGGCGGTGGAGTCCGTCACGCCCTCGCAGATGGACGTGGCGATGAAGGGCGCCTCCGTGGTGATGTCCTCGGGTCGGCGCATGTCGCTGGCCGAGCGGGGCCTGGGGTTGGGCCGGGTCGCGGCCGGGCCGGACCGGGTGCTCGGCTGGCTGCCGGGCATCGCCGGCGGGTGGACCGACGAGCGTGACGTGCCGGCGCCCCCGCGGGAGTCCTTCCGCAACTGGTGGGCCCGCCACAAGGATGAGACCGAGCACCGGACCGCCCTGGACGGCGTCGCCGGGCTGGACCGCCAGGAGGACGAGCACGTCGAGGAGGACGGACGATGAGCGAGGCGAAGGCCGAGATCCTGCGGCGCATCCGCGAGGCGACGGCGGACGGGCCGGTCGCGGACCCGGTGCAGCGCACCTACCGGCGGACCTCCTCCCGGGACCGGGCCGAGGTGGTGGAGATGCTGCGCGATCGGCTGATCGACTACCGGGCCTCCGTGCGGGACGAGACCGAGGAGACGGTGGCCGCGGCCATCGCCGAGCTGCTCGGCCCGGACGCCCGGTACGTGGTGCCGGCCGGCCTGGAGCCGGACTGGCTCCCCACGGACTCCCGCGGGGCAGGCCGGGAGCGCATCACGGAGCCCGCGGTGGGCCACACGGGGGAGCGGGCCGCGGTCCGCGGCGCCCACGACGGCGAGCGCGAGCCCCTCAGCGTGGACGCGCTGAACGAGGTGGACGCGGTGGTGACGTCCTCGACGGTCTCCTGCGCGGAGACCGGGACGATCTTCCTCAGCGGCCGCCCGGACGAGGGCCGCCGGGCGATCACCCTGGTCCCGGACCACCACGTGTGCATCGTGCCGCTGGACTCCGTGGTGGAGCTCTTCCCGGAGGCGCTGGCCCGCGTGGAGGCGACGGCGCCGATCACCATGATCTCCGGTCCCTCGGCCACGAGCGACATCGAGCTCGAGCGCGTCGAAGGCGTGCACGGGCCGCGCCGCCTGGACGTGATCCTGCTCGACCGCGCTCGCTGACGCGGGCGCGGTATAGCAGGGGATCGAGCGGGTCAGGCCCCCTCGACGACGGCGCCGCCGGCGCGGCCCGTCTCGAGGTGGGCCTGACGCTCCCGCACGCCGCCGTACAGGGCGACGAACAGCAGCGCGAGACCGGCGGTCACGAGCAAGTGTTCGAGCCCGGCGATGCCCGGGATGGCGGCCGAGGTCTCGGCGGGCGTCAGGCGGAAGACCGTGTCGAGGGCGAGGACCACCAGGGTCACGGGCCGCCCCCGGCGGAGGCCTCAGATGATCGAGCGGCCCTCGCGGCGGGCCGCGGCCCAGTCGGCGACGAAGCCGCGGGCGATCGCGACGAGGACGGCCAGCACGAGGACGGGCCACATCAGGACGTACAGGGTGAGACCGACGGTCATGCGGATGCTCCTTGTGAGTCGGTGGACGGGGGATCAGGACACGGGGGCCGAGGCGCGCTCGACCTGCGGCAGGTCCTCGGTCGCGGGGTCGAAGTCGCCGGTCACGCGCGCGATCCGGTCGAAGTCGAAGTCCTGCCCGGAGCGGACGGACAGCCCCCAGCACACGAGGAAGGACACGGCGTAGGCCACGAGCGAGCCCGTGAGGGTGGCGTAGTCCCGCAGGAAGCCGTAGCCGAGGAACAGCATCACGACCGAGGCGATCGCGCCGACCACGACCGCCGGACGCAGGCCGAAGAAGCCGAAGCACATGATGCCCAGCACGACGCCCACGCCGAGGATCGCGAGGGTCTCCACCACGAACGCCCAGGCTCCCTCGATCGGGATCCACTCGAAGCGCACGGGCAGGAACACGGCCAGCGCGGCGAGCACGGACACCGTGAACGCGACGTTGGTGATCCTGCCCCAGTAGAAGGACGCGATCACGGGGAACACGAGGCAGCCCCACAGGGCGCCCACGAAGACCAGCAGGTCGAGGATGTCGAACTTGGCGGTGGCGAAGTACAGGGCCGCCGCCGTCGCCACGATCATGGTGATGCGGCCGATCAGCAGCATGGTCTTCGGGTCGGCGTTCTTGCGGCCGACCGACTGGCCGTAGACGTCCGTCATCACGATCGACGAGAGGGCGGACAGGTCCGAGTCGGCGGTGGAGGACAGCGAGCCGATGATCATCAGGAACGCCAGGGCCACGAGCGCCAGCGGCAGGTGGTCGGCGACCATCTGCGGCAGGAGGTTGTTGACGTCGCCGTCGAGCGGCTCGACGCCCAGGTAGAGCGCCATGACGCCGAGCATGCCGACGCCGATCACGGTGCCGCCGTAGCCGAGGGTGGCCGTGATGAAGGTGGGCTTGATGAGGTCCTCACGCACGGCGAAGAGGCGCTGGGCGATGGTCTGGTTGCCGATCGCGTAGGCCAGCACGGCGGCGATGTACGGCGCCCCCTGGTTCATGAACGCCTCGGAGGAGAAGAAGCTCTGCTGCTGGGCCGTGACGTGGCCGGCCTCGACGCCGGCCTGGAACATGCCCGGGCCGCCCGCGGCGAAGAACACGGCGGGGATGATGATGACGGTCGCGCCGAGCATGGCCATCACCTGGGCGAAGTCGGTGAGCACGGAGGCGCGGAAGCCGGACCACAGGGTGTACAGCAGCACGCCCGCGGCCACGATCAGGATGCCCGCGCCGAAGGACAGCGGGGACAGCAGGGAGATCAGGGCGCCGCCGGCGATGAAGTTGGAGGTCAGGGAGATGACGGAGCCGAGCACGTTGGAGCCGGCCAGCATGAGCTGCGACGAGCGGCCGTGCCGGGCGTACATGACCTCGGCGAGGGTGTGGGCGCGCGGCGCGACCGCGCGGATGCGGCGGCCGAACGGGTAGATGAACAGGATCATCAGGGCGCCCCAGAGGCCGTAGTGGAGGGGGCCGGAGACGCCGTACGTGTAGCCGGCGGTCACGGAGGCGTACATGGAGGCGGCCCAGATCCAGGTGGCCGTCATGGAGGCGGCGGACACGCCGAAGCCGATCCGATTGCCGGCCGTCATGTAGGCGTCGGCGTTCTCCTTCTTCTTGGAGATGGCCACGGACATGATCATGGTCCCGCCGTAGAACAGCGCGACGAGCAGGATCACCCCGATCACGCCGAGCTGGGTCAGGGATGCTGCGTCCTGGGAGGGCGGCATCGGACTTCCTTTCGCACGAGTGACTGTGGACGTCCCGATCCCCCGGCGCGGTCCGGTCAGGGCACGGCTCCGCAGGGCGGAAGGTGGCGTACCGATCACGTCGCGGCCAGGGGGCCGGGGAGGTGGAGGGCATCCCGCCGGGTCCCGAGTCCACGAACGGCGAGCTCTCTGCTCAAGCCATCGCGGTCCCTCGGCCCTGGGCGGCGCTGTCAACACCGGCATCCTGGCGGAACGAGCCCACCCGGATGGGGTGATCATCACATGATCGGCGCAGAAATGGCAAAAACATAGCTCCTTTTCAGCAGGGCGGGGACCATGAGTGCCCGGCGCAGAAGCCGGACAGAATGGGCGGATGACCGTTCCTTCCGGCTCCCCGGCCGCTCCCTCCGCCCCCGCTTCCCCACGACGGCGCCGCGCCCTGGCGGCGGCGCTGGCCGTCGCCGTCGCGGTGCAGCTGGTGGTGCTGTACCTGCCGGGCGAGCAGGTGCCGGAGGCCGGGTTCACCGTGCCCGGACTGGACAAGGCGATCCACGTGGCCGTGTTCGCGCTGCCCGCGTTCCTCGCGGTGTGGCGGGGGCGGAGCGCGTGGTGGGCGCTGCCGTTCGCGGTGCACGCGCCGGTGAGCGAGCTCGTGCAGCACGCGTGGGTGCCGCTGCGGACGGGGGACCCGGTGGATGTCGTCGCGGATCTGGCGGGTGTGGTGCTCGGCGTGGTCGCCGCGGGGCGCCGCCGGATTGGAGGATCGGGGGCGTCGGGCGTATGATGGTCCGGTGCACTCCTGCGGGAGGGCATGACCTGGGGCTATAGCTCAGTTGGTAGAGCGTTTCGTTCGCAATGAAAAGGTCAGGGGTTCAATTCCCCTTAGCTCCACGGACCGTCCCGGTCCGCGATCCTCGAGGTCGCGGGCCGGGACTTTCTCGTGACGGGGGCGTGTGCGCCTGCCCTGCCCTCACCCCCGGGAGGGGGGCCGGCGCTTCCGGGGGGACCCCCCGGGTGTCTACAGTGCCGGGGTACGTCAGCGCGGACGTGATGCGGTCGTGTCACCGCAGGTCAGTCGCGCTTCTGCCGCCCCGCACGGGGCCGTTCGGCCCGGCCCGGGCCGGGAAGGGGACGCCGATGCGCATCAGCGTGCTCACCCACATGCTCCACCCCATTCGTTCGCCCTACGAGGGCGGGCTGGAGATGCACACGGCCATGACCGTGGAGCACCTCGTGCGCCGGGGCCACGACGTCACCGTCTACGCGCGGGAGGGCACCCGGGTGCCGGGCGACGTCGTCGCCGTGCTGCCCGCCGAGGGCGCCGGCCCGGGCCGCGCGGGCGCCCGCGTGCGCGAGGAGGCCGCCCGCCGGGCCTGCGCGTTGATCCTCGATGACGACTCCGACGCCGTCCTGAACAACTCCCTCTCCCCGGCGCCGCTCGAGCTGCTGCGCGCCCGCCCCGTGGTCACCGTCCTGCACACGCCGGCCACGCTGGCGGAGGTGCTGGCCGTCGTCGACGCCTCGGGCTGGACGGCCCCCGACCACCATCGGTGGGCCTCGGTGTCCGCGTCGAACGCGCTGGCCTGGCAGCACCGGCTGCCGCGGGTGGACGTGGTGCCCAACGGGATCGAGCTGCACCAGTGGGTCTCCGACGCCGTCCCCGTGCGCGGCCGCGCCGTGTGGTCGGGCCGGATCACGGCGGAGAAGGGCCTGCACGTGGCGATCGACGCCGCCCGGATCGCGGGCATGGAGCTGCACTTCGCCGGGCCGATCTCGGACGAGGAGTACCACGCCCGGGAGGTCGTGCCGCGGCTCGGTCCGGACACCGTCTACCACGGCCACCTCGACCATCACGCGCTGCCGCACATGCTGGCCACGGGCGAGGTCTTCCTGGCCACCCCGCTGTGGGCCGAGCCGTTCGGGCTCGCCGTGGTCGAGGCCATGGCGCTCGGCGTGCCGGTGGCCGCGCTGCTCAGCGGCGCGATGGGGGAGATCGTCGCCCCGCAGGCCGGCGCGCTGGCCGTGCACCACACGGCGCAGGAGCTCGCGGTCTCGATCCGTCACGCCCGCCGCAAGGACCGGGGACGCGTGCGTGCGTGGGCCTGTCGGTTCAGCGCGGAGACCATGGTGGAGGGCTACGTGGACCTGCTCGAGCAGGCCGCCGAGGACGCCCGCGACCTCGCCGCCGCCGAGGACGCATACGGGTTCGACCCGCGGAGGGTCCCGCGCCCGTCCGCCGAGGCGGCGGACCTGGAGTCCCTCTGATGGCCCCGGCCCGCAGGCGGGTCCTCTACTACGCCCACCAGCACGGGGCGGGGCACATGCGGCACGCCGCGGGCCTGGCGTCGACCGGGGCGTTCGACGTGACGGTCGTGACCGCCCACCCCCGGGCGGCCGCACTGCTGCCCACGGACGTCCCCGTCATCCCGCTGCCTTCGGACCTCGTGCCCGGCCACGAGCAGCCGGCGCGCTCGCCCCTGCACTGGTCCCCGGTGGGGCCCGAGATCCGGGCTCGCTTCGACGCCCTCCACGCGGCGGCGCAGCGGGTGGAGCCGGACGTGTGCGTGGTGGACGTGTCCGTGGAGGCGGCCCTGTTCCTGCGCCTGGCGGGCTGGCCTGTGCTGCACCGCCGCATGCACGGCGAGCGCACCGACCCCGCGCACGCCCTCGTCTATGCCGAGGCCGACGGCCTCTTCGCCCACTACGCCGCCGAGCTCGAGGTCCCCGCCTGGCGCGCCGTCCACGCGGACCGGGTCACCTACCTCGGGGTCGCGGACGTCACCGGCCGGCTCGGCACCCGCGCCACGACGACGGCGTCCGCGGGCGGCGCCCCGCGCGTCGCCGTGATCGCCGGGACAGGCGGCGGCGGGGTGCGGGCCGCGGACCTGGCCCGGGCGGCATCCGCCGTGCCGGAGGCGACGTGGGAGGTGTACGGCCCGATCGCCGGGGTGGGCGATCCGGAGGCGCCGGGCGGGCTCGCGGTGGAGGCGATGCCCGCCACCGTGACGCTGCACGGCTGGGTCCAGGCGCCGGCCCGCCGGGCCGCGGACGCCGACGTCGTGGTGGTCTCGGCCGGGCACAACGCCGTGGTGGACGCCGCCCGCTCCGGCCGCCCTGTGGTGCTCGCCCCCGAGCCGCGGCCGTTCGACGAGCAGCGCGTGTTCGTCCGCGAGATCCACCGGGCCGCGGGTGTGCCGTGGTGCGCGTGGGAGGACCCGGACGCGGACTGGGCCGGCGCGGTGCGCGGCGCCCTCGCGGACCCGGCCGCCGCCGACCGGCTCGCGGGCCTGCTGCTCGTGGCGCCGGGCGAGTACCGGCGGCGCTGGGAGGCGGCGATCGAGGGTGCCCTGGGCTGAGTCCGGCACGCCCCCGGCGCATCGCCCCTCAGTACGCGGCGTCGTCGCGGCGGGCGGCCGTCAGCTCCGCCTCCGTGGGGTGACGCAGCAGCTCGAGCCGCTCGCCCTCGGGGTCCCACGCGATCAGCCCCGCGTCCGCGAACGCGCGTAGCCACCCCTCCATGGCCCATCGGCCGTGCACCTGCCGGAAGCGGCGGGCGTTGATCAGGATGTCCTCGAGGTGGTGCAGCGGCGGGGTCATCACGCCGTGGTGCTGGTGGAACGCCTCGGCGGGGCTGAACCGCAGCGTCAGGCCGGCGCCGCGGGCGCGGAAGGCCAGGTCCGTGTCCTCGGCGCCGTAGCCGGTGAAGCCCGCGTCGAAACCGCCGATGCGGGCCAGGTCCGCGCGGCGCAGCGCCAGGATCAGCGTCCACACGAGGTGCCACTCGTCCGAGGGCCCGGCGGTCAGGTGCGCGCGCGCCCGGTGGGGCACGGAGAGGCGGCGCAGCAGGGCGTCCGCGCGGTGCGAGGTCAGGTCGGCCTCCTCGACGGCGCTGGCCCAGCCCGGCCGCAGGTAGCGGGGCCGGCCCATCACCACGGACCCGGAGTGGGCCGCGACCTCGGTGGCCAGCACGCCGACGGTCTCGGCCGCCGGGATGCAGTCCACGTCGAGGAAGACGAGGATCTCGCCGATGGCGAGCTCGGCCGCGCGGTTGCGGGCCTGCGCCAGCGGCAGGCCGGCCTCGGCGGCCACGTGCCCCACGGTGACGGGCAGGTCCGTGGCCGGGACGCGCCCGTCCGGCTGGCCCATGAACACCACGACCACCTGGTCCGGGCGGCGGTGGGAGCGTTCCAGCCCGGCGATCACGCGGGCCAGGTGTTCGTCCCGATGCCCCGTGATGACCAGCACGGACACGCTCGGCAGCGCCCCGCGCGCCCGGGCGAGGGCCTCGCGGTAGACCGCCACGTGGGCGGCGGCCACGCGACGGCGCTGCCGGGCCCGGGCGGCCGGGTCGGCGGGGGCCGTGCGCGCGCGGGCGCGCACCAGCGTCTCGAGCGCGTCGGCGAGGGAGTCGGGATCCTCCGGGTCGAACGCGGCGAGCGAGTCGGGGGTCAACCAGGCGCCGGACTGGTCCGCGATGTGCCCGATGTCCGCGACGGCCACCGGCACCCCCAGGTCCCGGCACATCTCCACCCAGCCCGAGTGGGTGCCGATGCGGTACGGCAGCACGGACACGTCCACGTCGCGCAGCAGCGCGTGCAGGGCGGGGTCGTCGAGCCGGTCGTGCTGCCACAGCTCGAAGCCGTGGTGGGCGCAGCCTGCGCGCAGCGCGGCCAGGGCGTCCTCGTCCTGCACGGTGTCCTGGACCTCCACGGTCACCCGCGCGTCGACACCGCGCTCGGCCAGCGTCCCGACGGCGGCGGCGAGCACCGGCAGCAGCGCCACCGGGGCCACCTGGGCCCGCAGGTCCTTGGCGTGCACCAGCAGGCGGGCGGGGACGGGCGCGCCGTCGCCGTCGTCGGACGCGTCGGGGGGCAGCAGGCCGGGGGCGTCGTCGTCGCCCTGCGCCACGAGGTCCTCGAGCGGGACGATGTGCGGGTGGGGGACCACGAGGGCGCGCACGCCGTAGTCGCGGGCGAGGGTCGCCGCGGCGCCGGGGGTGAGCGTGAGCACGGCGTCCGCGCGGCCCAGCAGCACGGCCAGGCGGTCTCGGTGGGGGCCCTGGTCCGTCAGGTGCGGGTTCTCGAGGTCGTGCACGGTCACGACGACGGCGCCCCCGTGCGCGTGCTGCGCGTCCAGGGCGGCGGCCAGCTGGGCGGGGCTGAAGTGCTCGAAGCCGAAGTGTACGTGCAGCACGTCCGGGCGGTGCTCGGCCAGCCACTCCGCGTGCAGGGCCCGGGGCGGCCACCACTGGTGCGCGGGCGCGCCCGGCACCGGCGGGTCCGGCAGGAACTCCACGTCCGGCGCGGCGCCCGGGTCGAGGGGGCGGATCGCGCGGGTGTACGGGTGCTGCGCGGGCACGTGCTGGACGGTGATGCTCACGGGGGAGGGCCTCCTGACCTGGGGGATGCGATGCCGCGCGGGCGGCGTGTCCCCGTCCCGGGTCGGGGGTCGCGAAATCTAGTCTGTCAGGGCAGGATCGGAGAAACGGAGCAGCGGCATCCTGTCCGTTCCGGCGCGCCGCCGCGTCGAGGAGCGCCGCCGCAGGTGAAGGGGATCGTGGACGTGGACTCGCAGCCGCAGGGACGTGTGCTGTACGTGACCGTGGGCGCACCGGAGCACGGCGTGGTGCGCCACGGGCGGCAGACCGCCGCCGCCCTCCGGCGGGTGGGCGCCGAGGTGGAACTGCGCACGGCGGAGGACGTCGCGGCGTTCCGGGGCCTCGTGCCCCTGATGGAGGAGGCGCGCGCGCTGGGCGCCGCCGTGCACCTGGACGTCACGGACGCACTGTTCGGCCCCACCGCGACCGCCGCCGCGGACCTGCTCGTCGACGTCCTGCCCGCGGGCGCCACGCTCACCCTGCACGACATCCCGCAGCCCGCCGAGGGCGACGGCCGCTACCGCCGCCGCGGCGAGGCATACGCGCGGCTCGCCCAGGCGGTGGACGGCGTCGTGGTCTCCTCGCAGCACGAGCGGGCGCTGCTGGCGGACCTGGTGGACGTGGCCGCGGACGTGGTCCCGCTGCCCGTTCAGGACCGCCGGGCCGCGGCCGCCCGCGCCGAGCCGGTGGTGCCGGAGAGCATGGCCGGCCTCGACCGGGACCTCGTGCTCTTCGGCTTCGTCTACCCGGGCAAGGGGCACGCCCTCGCCCTGGAGGCCCTCACCGAGCTGCACCGCCAGTGGGGCCCGGACTCCGGGGCGCCGCGCCGGCTGACGGCGCTCGGACCCGTCAGCGCCGGGCATGACGACCTCGTGGCGGAGCTGACCCGCGACGCCGAGGCGCGCGGCCTGGAGTTCCGCGTCACCGGGTTCGTGCCGGACGAGTTCGCGGACGCGGCCCTGCTCTCGGCGGGCATCCCGTTCGCGGCGCACCGCAACGTGTCCGCGTCCGGGTCCCTGGCGGCGTGGACCTCGGTGGGGCGGCGGGCCATCGCCTCCGCCGGCCGCTACACGGAGGAGATGGAGCGCCTGCGCCCGGGCACCCTGCGGCTCGTGCACCCGAACGGGTCGCCGGCCTTCGCGATGGCCGAGGCGATCGCCGAAGCGGTCGAGGACCCCGAGCGCACGTGGCTGGGCCCCGGCGTGGACCTCTCGCCCGGGGCCGAGGACTGCGCGCGGATGCTCTTCGACGTGCTCCGCCGCGTGCACAGGTGGACGTGAGCGCCGCCGTCTCCGTGGTGGTGCCCTACTACCGGGCCCAGGCGGACCTCGACCGGCTCACGGCCGCGCTCGCGGCCCAGCGCGGCCTGACCGGGGGGCTGCAGCTCGTGGTGGCCGACGACGGCTCGCCCGTCCCGCCCCGGGTGGGCCCGGGCCTGCCGTTCGACGTGGTGACTGTGCGCCAGCCGGACCGCGGGTTCCGCGCCTCGGCGGCCCGGGCGCTCGGGGCGGAGGCGGCCGACGGCGACGTGCTCGCCTTCCTCGACGGGGACATGCTCCCCGAGCCCGGGTACCTCGCCGCGGCCCTGGCGGCGGTGGCCGAGGCGCCCCGGGACGCCGCGGTGGTGGGTCGGCGGCGGCACCTGGCCGAGGCCTGGCTGGAACGGGCCTGGGCGCACGGATGGCGGCCCGGGGACGAGGTGCCCGTGGACGCCCGCCTGGCCGACCCGACCTGGCTGGGTGACGGGTACCGCGCCACGGACGACCTGCGCCGCGCCGACTCCACCGGCTACCGGTACGTCATCTCGGCCGTGCTCACGGTGGCGCGCGAGATCTACGAGGACGCCGGCGGCTTCGACCCCGCCTTCGTGGGCTACGGCGGGGAGGACTGGGAGCTGGCGCACCGGCTGTGGCGCGTGGGGGCGGCCCTGCACCACGCGCCGGACGCCGTGGCGTGGCAGGCCGGCGCCGACTTCGGCGGACGCGGCGACGCCGCCGAGGCCGCCCGGGTGAAGGCCCGCGAGGCGCTCGTGCTGGCCTCCCGCATCCCCGCGACGACGGCCCGCGGCCACGGCCTGTCCCTGGCCGGCCCGCTGCGGGTCGAGGCGCGCGTGCGGGTGCCGGAGGGCGCGGACGGCGCGGCGGCGGCCGTGGTGGCGGTGGACGCCGTGCTGCGCGCGGCACCGGGGGCGCGGGTCGGCGTCGTGGGCGGCCTCGACGAGGCGGCGGCGCGCGCGCTCGGCGACCCCCGCGTGCGGCTGCTGGGCGAGCCCGACGGCGGCGCGGCGGCGTCCCAGGACCTGCCGCCGACGCCGGCGCGCGGCGACCTCGACGCCGTCCGGTCGGTGCCCGACTGGTCCGTGGACGTGCACGTGCCGCTGCGGCCCGCCGCGGCCGGAGCCCGGCCTGACGCGGACGCCGTCGCTGCGTGGCTGCTGCGCCTGGAACGGGCCGGCGTCGAGCGCGTGGAGGTGCTGGGTGAGCCGGCCGAGCCGGGCGAGCGGGCCGTGCTCGCCGTGCTGACGTGTGCGCGGGCGCGGTGGCGGCACCGGCGGGGCGGGACGGCGCGGGTGTGGCGGGTGCCCGCCTCCCGGCTGGGCTGGGCGCCCGTGGCCACCGTGCCGGACCTCGAGGCGTGGTGGGGCGGCTGGGGCTGAGCGGGCCGGTGCCCGCGGGGCGGGGCTGGCACAATCGCGGACAGGACGGAACACGGGAGGGCCGATGAGCGAGCTGGACGAACTGGACTTCGCGGCGCTCTCCGCGTTCCTGGCCTGGTGGTGCGGGAAGACGGGCGTCGACTGGATCCGGCGCGAGGACGGCTGAGGAGAGAGGACGCAGGCGTGCACGAGGACGAGGGACGACGCCGGCACTACGGGCACTTCTACGGGCTCGAAGACCTGCCCGAGGGCGACCTGCTGCTGGTGTGGGGCAACTGCCAGGGTGAGTCGTACCGGCGGCTGCTCGGCGGGGAGCCCGGCACACCGCTGCACGGGGCGGACCTGGTGAGCGTCCGCGTGCCGCCCGCCTTCGAGGCCCAGCCGGACGAGGTCGAGCACCTGGAGCGGCTGCTGCCCCGCGTGAAGGCCCTCGTCACCCAGCCGATCCCGCACGACTACCGGGGCATGCCCATCGGCACGGACCAGCTCGTGGCCCGGCTGCCGAAGGACGCCGCCGTGGTGCGGATCCCCGTGGTGTACGACGTCTCGCGCTTTCCCTGGCAGGTCACCCTCCGCAACTGGAGGTTCGCGCCCGGGGCGGCCGAGCGGCCGGGGGAGGACCCGCCCGTCGTGCCGTACCACGACCTGCGCGTGCTGGCCGAGGCGGCGACGGGCCGTCGTCGGGAGGTGGCGCCGGCGGCGATCCGCGAGGCCGCGGCCGCGTCCGTGCAGGCGCTGCGGGCGAGGGAGGAGGCGAAGGGGACGCTGTCCATGGCGGACCTCGTGGCGGCGGAGCGGGGCGTCGGCTTCTACACCGTGAACCACCCGACCAACATGCTGCTGACCCGCGTGGCCGAGCGCGTGGCCGGGCACCTGCCGGGCGACGTCGCCGTCCAGCCCGTGCCCGCCTCCCGCGTGCTCCTCGGCGGGGTGCGCGCGCCCCTCGAGGCGGTCGTGGTGGAGGCCCTCGACCTCGACGCCGAGCCGACCGAGGACTGGACCGTGGCCGGACAGACCGTCCCGGCCGAGCAGCTGCGACAGACCCACCTGGACTGGTACGCGCAGAACCCGCAGGCCGTGGAGGTCGGGATGCGCAAGTACGCCGACCAGCTGCGGCTGCTGGGCCTTACGGGCTAGCGCCGGCCCCGGCCACCAGTGGAGGATGGGCGGCACGTCCCGTCTGCCGCGGAGCACGTCTGCGGGGGCGGCCGTACCGTTCCTTTGACCCCGTCACCCCACGGAGGACCACGTGACCGAGCAGTACGACATCCTGATCGTCGGCGGCGGCAACGCCGGCGTGTCCTTGGCCGCCGCACTGCGGCGGAAGCGGCAGGGTCGGGTCGCCATCGCCGACGGCCAACAGCTGCACCGCTACCGGCCGATGCTGAACTACGCGGCGGGCGGGCAGGCGGACATGGCCCGGTTCGAACGGCCGATGCGGGCCGTCATCCCGGACGGGGTCGAATGGATCCCGGACCACGTCGTGGCCGTGGACGCCGAGGAACGGACCGCGGTGACGAGCACCGGGCTGACCGTGGGCTTCCGCCACCTCGTGCTCTGCCCGGGGCTGACCCCGTGGTGGGGTGCGATCGACGGGCTGCGTGAGGCCTACGCCGCCGGATGGGCGGCGAGTGCGCACGTGCCCGAGCACGTGGACGCCGCCCGGGCGCTGCTGTCGCGTGTGGCCGCGGGGGACCGTGTGGTGGCGAATGTGCCGGCTGAGCCCTCCTCGTGCGGCGGCACCGTGCTCAAGGCGCTGTTCCTGGCCTGCGCGGCGTGGGAGCGCACGGGGATCCTGCCGGACGTGGACGTCCGCCTGGTGACCCCGTACGGCCGGATCCTGGACCGGCAGACCATCGACCCCGCTCTGGCCGAGGCCGTGGCGAGGTACGGCATCCATGTGCACGCCGGCGCAGAGGTGAACGCCGTGGACCACGAGGCCCGCGAGGTGGTGCTCAACACCGGTGAGCGGATCACCGACGTCGCGGCCGCGTACATCACGCCCGTGGTGCGGGCCCCGGAGTTCATCGCCGAGGCGGGCCTGGCGGACGACGGCGAGGCCGGCCTGGCGGCCGCGGATCCCGCGACCCTGCGGCATCCCCTGCACCCGCACGTGTGGGCGCTGGGCGACGCCGCCGCCCTGGGCACACGGCCCTCCGGCGGAGCCCTGCGCCGGCAGGTCAAGATCCTGACCCAGAACATCCAGGCCGCGGACGCGGGGAAGCCGCTCCAGAAGTACGACGGCTACACCGTGATCCCCGTGATGGTCAGCCGGGACGAGCTGGTCCTGGACGAGCACGTCCGCGACGGCTCCGAGGACCGGTCGATCCCCGGCGTGGACCTGACGAAGCCGCGGAAGAGCACGGCGGCCTTCGACCGCTTCGGCCAGCCCCGGATCTACTGGCACCGACTGCTCAAGGGCAAGGTCTGAGCCCAGCGTTCTCGCTGTCGCGACACGTGCGGCGGACGTGCTGTCCCTCGCGGGGCGCCCCCGCCCGATCCGGATGACGGCGCCGGCCCGCCGAGCGTTTTCGTTCGGGAAACGGCGGCGTGTCGCACCGCTGTCGTTCGGGAAACGGCGCCCTGCCGACGACGCCGCCCTCAGTCGTCGCGGCCCCGCACCGGGCGCTCCTCGAGCGTGGTCTGCACGACCCGCCCGCGCTTCCAGCTGTTCGCCCCCGGCACCACGTCCGGGACCGGGATGTCCGCGCGGTTGCGCCGCTTGGCCGCGGTGTCCACGCCCACGCGCTCGTCCCGGGCGCGCAGGAGGGCCTCGTCCACCTGGCCGTCGCCGGTGAGGCCCATCATCAGCTGGGGGATGCCGTACGGGAAGTCGTCCCGGTCGTACTGCCAGGTGTGGAACGTCTTCCCGTAGGTGTGGATGAGGTCTTCGAAGTAACTGTGCTCGGCCAGCTCGGGCACCCCGGGGGCCGTGAGGGCGCCGGAGCTCACCTCGTAGTGGTGGCTGTGCCACAGGCGCCGCTCCTCGTCGGGGAGGCTGCGGAACCGCTCCTCGCTGATGATGTACTCGATGCCGATCAGCCGTGCGTCCGGCGCGTTGCGGTCGAAGATCACGCACTGGTGCAGGTCGTGGCGCAGGTGGATGCAGAAGTGGCTGGCTTCGACCTGTCGGCCGAGGTCGTCGGCGTAGAAGTGCAGTCCGTTGAGATAGGTGCTCATCGCGCCCATGGGGTACTTCGGCTGGACCAGGCCGGATGCCGCGTCCAGGAGGCGGTGCTTGAGCGGGTGGCCCTTCCCGACAGCGCCCATGAGGGCGATCTTGCGGGCTGCGGTGACAGCGGCCGCGGTGCCCAGTCCGTCGGCGAACCCGAGGGCGGTGGAGGACAGGCGATGGGTGCTCATGGCCTCACGCTAGGAGCGCGGAGCGGACTCGGCCAGGGTGGTGGGGCTGCCGGGGCTGCCGGGGCTGCTCAGGAGGCGGGGACGGCGGATCGTCTGCGCATCTGACCCTTCTGAGTGGGCGCGTGGTCGCCAGAAGGGCCAGAGAGGCAGAAGATTCCGGGCGGCCGGCGGGCACGACGTCGGTCCATACGACACGCGACAATGCGCAAAATGCATTTGCGCTAATTGCCTATCGACTAAGGCTCACCCCTCTTGTGCTATTCGTGGGCCGGAGTAATCTCGATTCCAGCAGCACCGTCCCAGCCCGGGGCGGGCCCGAACCGGGAGGATCACGCCATGACCACCGCCGTCCGCACCTGCGCCGCCAGCGCCTGCGCCTTCAACGCCGAGTCGTCCTGCAACGCCCTCGCCATCACCGTCGCCGGCTCCGACCGAACGCCCGGCTGCGGCACCTTCGTCCAGCTCGACGTCCGCCGCCCGGTGACCGAGGGCGCCTCGACCGTCGGTGCGTGCCACCGCCTCGAGTGCACCTACAACGCCGACCTCGCCTGCACCGCCGAGGGCATCGAGGTCACGGACGTGGCCACCTGCGCCACCTACACGATCAACTGACGCCGCCCCTCAGGGGTGGGCGACCCGCGCCGGGATCGCGTCCAGCAGTCGCCGCCAGGCGTGCCAGGGGCTGTGGTCGAGCCGGCCAGCGCCGGGCAGGGCCACATGCACCGCGGTGCTCTCGCCGTCGCGGACGCGCAGCAGGGTCACCCCGGCTTCGTCCGCATCGAGGGCGCGGGCGGGGGACTCGGGCAGGGGCTCGGCGTCGACCTGCAACGGGGTGCTCTCGCCCGGCAGCAGGCCCAGGGCGACGGCGTCGGCCAGGTCCGCGAGCACCTCGGGGGCGGTGCCCAGCACGTCATCCGCCAGGTCTGCGAGCTCGGCCTGGTCGACGAGCCCGCGCGACGTGAGCGGCAGGGTGTGGCGGCAGAACACGGCGACGCCGTCGACGTCGTGCAGCAGGATCCGCTGGGTCTCGACGACGCCCACGCGCACCCGCGGGCCGACGTCGGCCACGAGGTCCGCGACGCGACCGCGCAGCCCCAGCTCCGCGACCTCGGCCGAGTCCCGGCACCAGCGCAGGGTGCCGAGCAGATGCACGGATGCCAGGCGGGTGGGGACCGTGAGGTCCAGGGTGTCGCGCAGGACGTCCACGCGCACGTCGAGCGGCGCGGGCGTGTGGAACGCGCCGAGCGAACCGAGGAGGTTGGGGACGTGGGCGACCACGAGGCGGCCCTCCGCGCTCACGCCGTGGACGGCCGTCGTGAGCGTCTCGCCGGCGCGGAAGGCCGTGACCTCGACGGAGCCCTCGCCGCGGAGCAGCCGCTGGGCCAGCAGCAGACGACGGGGCGCCACGGGCGGCAGCGGATGAGCGGGGTGCGTGGAGGCGTGGGCCATGGGGGTCCTTCCGGCGGGGGTCCGGAAACCAGTAAGGCACACCTCAGTGAGATACGCAAGGCGAGTGTTGTGTATTTGTCACACGTGGGGCGGCGGGGGCGAGTGGTGCCGGGCTACGGTGACGGGACTCACATGCCGTCGTCGAGGGAGACAGCCGATCATGACCTTCCGCCCTACCCACTACCGACTCACGACGGCGGCCTTCGGCGTCGCCCTGGCGCTCGCCCTCACCTCCTGCGGCACGGCGCAGGATGCGGGCGGCTCATCGGAACCTGCCACCGCCACCGTCGTCGACTCCGCACTCACACGCATCAAGGAGGCCGGCACGTTGCGCGTCTGCTCCACCGGTGACTATCCGCCCTTCACCGAGCAGACCGAGAGCGGCGACTGGAAGGGCATCGACGTGGACATGGCCCGCGATCTCGCCGAGACCATGGGCGTGGAGCCGGAGTTCGTGAAGACCAGCTGGAAGACGCTCATGGACGACTACACGTCGGGGGCGTGCGACGTCGCCGTCGGGGGCATCTCCCTGAACCCGGAACGCGCCGAGCAGGTGTACTTCACCGTGCCCACGCAGGAGGACGGCAAGACGCCGATCACTCGCTGCGAGGACGTCGAGAAGTACGACACCGTGGCGGAGATCAATCAGCCGGGTGTGCGGTCGATCTTCCCGGAGGGCGGCACCAACGAGAAGTTCGCGCGGGAGCACTACCCGCAGGGCGAGCTGCTGACACACGACAACCTCACGGTGTTCGACGCTCTCGCGGCCGGTGAGGCGGACGTGATGACCACGGACCGCTCCGAGGTGCTCTACATCGACCACGAGTACCCCGAGCTGTGCGCCGCGAACCCGGACGAGCCCTTCGACTACTTCCAGAAGGGGTACATGCTCCCGCAGGGCGACGAGGTGTTCAAGCACTACGTGGACCAGTGGCTGGCCATCGCGCTCAAGGACGGGACGTACGAAGGATTCGCGGAGCCGTGGGTCGGGGACGTGGAGCTGAGCCTGGAGGACTGAGCCGCAAGGGCGATCCCGTCCCCGCTGGGACGCCGCCCTTGTAGACGTCCGCGGTGGTGACGCGCTTCAGGTCTTCGAGTGCAGGAGTCGTCAGCCGGTGACCTCGAGCTCGAGGCCGAGCACCTCCATGACGGAGAGCACTGACTTCAGGGTGCTCTTGCCGGTGCCGCGCTCGATCTGGCGGACGGTCGCATCCGAGACTCCCGCCAGGTCTGCGAGCTGCTGCTGGGTCAGCAGGAGCTCTTTACGCATGGCGCGGACGCGATCGCTGATCTTCATCAGCGCCGCGGCAGAGGAGACTGCGCGTGTGGTGGCCACGGCCCCAGCGTGGCAGATGAGCAGCTGAAATCCGAAGGATTCTTCGGAATCGGTGACGTTCGACTGCTGCGGTGACGAGTCGACATGGGAAACCGAAGAAGACTTCGGATTCGAGCCTCCGGAGGTCGGTCGAAAAGGTGCCGGCCTCCTCATCCGAAGAATTCTTCGGAACCCGGCTCTCAGGCATCAGGCGTGCGACTTTTCAGTGCCAGAATGAGGCCGACTGCCACACCGCCGTGCCCCGAAAGGATCTGCCACCATGCCCTCTCGCCAGAACCTCTCGAACTTCGTGTGGGGGATCGCGGATCAGCTCCGGGGCGTGTTCAAGCCGAACCAGTACGGCACGCTCGTCCCTCCGCTCACCATCCTGCGCCGCATGGAGGCGGTCATGGCCCCGCACCGGCTCGTTCTCGCGGGATCCCTCGTAGTGATCGAACAGGCTTGGCGGGATGGTCTCGACGGCGGCGAGCACTGACTCGATATCG
Source organism: Micrococcus sp. Mcc28 (assembly GCF_024519775.1). NCBI lineage: Bacteria > Bacillati > Actinomycetota > Actinomycetes > Micrococcales > Micrococcaceae > Micrococcus > Micrococcus sp. Mcc28. The sequence goes on from NZ_JALJRH010000008.1 coordinate 103,406, forward strand.
TCCGGGGTGGGGGTGCGAGAAATCACGAGATGACCCCCTTCGCAGGGCTGCGAGCAGTATCCCTCCAGCCGCGGGCTCTGAAGTGCGGCTGTGGCAGGTGAAGTGGCCGTTCACCCTTCCGACGCGGAAACGCGACATGAGCATTCCTGCTCGACTCTCACATGTCCTCGGCGTGTCGCTCAATGGGTGCGTTGCTGTGCACAATATGCAGTTGAGGGCCTTCTCACCCTTCCTCGACAGACTCTTGGGCTGACCCCGTTTCGTAGGTCCAGTCGTTATGAGAGTCGTCCTGTTGCCCGC
>NZ_JALJRH010000009.1:0-103490 GCF_024519775.1 Micrococcus sp. Mcc28
CACCAGCGGGAAGAAACACTGGCCGCCTATGGGCAGAACTCAATGGCCCTTGACAGACGTGCAACCGGGACATGGCTCCCCGGATCTCAGCGGGTCCCTGGAGCCGTTCTCAGACACGCCCTAGGCCATCTCCAGCGCCGAGGCCCGCCTCACATCCGAGGAGGTCCTCCACGCTCAGGTGACGCGGCTCAGACACGATGCAACAGTCGATCGAGGGCCTCTCGCCCAGCGGCCCGCTCACGGACGTCGTCGGAGTCCATGAGGTCCAGCGCCACGACTGTTTCAGTGCGAAGCAGGGCGGAGGGATCCACGGGGGCAGGTACGTGGCGGATCACCACTTCCCCCGCCGCCGAGGCGTCGAGGCGGAGCCGCGACTGGAGAGCCTCCAGGTCGCCGAGCAGATAGCCCTCCTCCCGCTGGTTCCCTTCGACAGCGGCGAGCCCGAAGCGGCGGGCGAGATCCGACTGATCCAGGGCGGACACCCCCGAGGGCACGAGAACGTCGGCGAGCTTGGCTCGGGCTCGAGGCGAGGCGTGGAACCGGTGGGGCCGGGCCCTGTTCTCAGCCAGTCGGTGCATCTCGGCAGCGGTGAGCGTTCGCAGCCGGGAGCGCAGACGGGAGATCCGCGGCTGGTCGAGGAAGGCCCGTCCGTTTCCTCCGGCAAGGAGGTCGACGGCGGCCCAGGCGGTCCGCGGAGCCCAGGTGCGGCCGATACCCGGCGCCCTGCGGGCACGACGGGCCAGGGCACGCTCATCGATGAACCAGGATTCTCCGAGGCGGCGGGCCGGCACATCACCGTCCTCGACGAGGCGCCGCACATAGCGGTCGGAGACCTTGAGGCGCTCGGCGGCCTCCCCCACCGTCAGAAGAGTCATGCAAGAAGAGTACCGGAGCCGGACCTGTTCATGCATGCCCGGGGAGCCCTGACTTTGAGACCCTGTCATGCCATGCACCGAGAGCGCGTGGCCCTCTCACCAGAGCCGTACTCCACCAGAGCGGAGACGGAAGGGCCATCGACAGCAGCGCCTGGAAGGGGGCAACACACCCTGGGGCGATCCCTTCGGCCTGGCGCTCCTTGATCCTTCGACGCTCGAACTCAGCGAATGCGGCCTTGATGCCGAGCATGAGTCCGGCTACGGGGGAAGTGCCGGGCCTGGGCACCGTGATCTCACTCGGTCGAGACCCGCACGGTGCATCCCTTGTCGGTGAGGTCGTCCACGCTCGCGTACAGATTCCGGGTGACCCGGCCGAGCCGGGCCACGACGTCGTCGACCGCTGGGGAATCGACCGCCGACGCACTCTCGTCGTCTAGCGCCCGGCCAGAGACGTGGCCCAGGCCCTGCCCACGACGATCGAGCGCCTAGAGTGATCCACATCACTCTCGCCGTGGCCTCTCACCCTGAACAGGAGCCTCATGTCCGCCACGTCCACACGTCCGCCCACGCCCAGGCCCCCGGGCCGTACCGCCCGCGAGGGCACGTTCTTCAGCCGCGCCATGCGCCCGCTGAACACGACGATGGAGCGGTTCATCCCGTCCTCGCTCGTGTTCACCATCGTGCTCACGTTCGCGGTGGCGGCCCTGTGCCTGCTGCTCACTCCGGCCGGGCCGGCCGACGTCGTCGTGGGCTGGGGTGACGGCCTGTCCGGGCTGCTGGCGTTCATCACGCAGATGGCGCTCGTGCTCATGCTCGGCCACATCCTGGCGAACACCGGCCCGGTGCGCCGCCTGCTCGCCCGGCTGGCCAGCATTCCCCGCACGCCCCTGGCCGCCTACATCTTCGTGTTCGTGGTGGCGGCGGCGGCCTCCCTCATCACGTGGGGCCTGGGCCTGGTGGTCGGTGCGCTGCTGGCCAAGGAGGTCGCGGCGCAGGCTCGTGAGCGCGGGCTGGTCCTGCACTTCCCGATGCTGGTGGCCGCCGGGTTCTCCGGGTTCGTGGTGTGGCACATGGGGTACTCGGGCTCCGGCCCGCTGACGGCCGCCACCCCCGGTTCATTCCTCACGGAGAGCCTGGGCGGCCGGACGGTCCCGGTCTCGGAGACCACCTTCTCCTGGTGGAACATCACCGCCGCCGTGGTGACCGTGCTCGTCGTGGCCCTGGCCCTGTTCCTCGTCGCCCCGCGCGCCGGGGACCGGATCGTGGAGCTGGAGATCGACGCGCGGGACCAGGACGCGGTGTCCGCACCGGAGATCGAGACGCCGGCGGACCGTCTCGACGCCTCCCGTGTCCCCACGCTCCTCGTCGGCGCCATGCTCGTGATCTATCTGGTGATGCACTTCGTCGGCGGCGGCACCCTCACCCTGGACATCGTCAACTGGTCCTTCCTCGCGCTGATCCTGCTGCTGGTGCGCAGCCCGCACGAGCTGATCGGCCTCACCCAGTCGGCCGCGTCCAACGTGGGCGAGATCCTGCTGCAGTTCCCCCTCTACGCGGGCATCCTCGGCATGATGACGACCACCGGCCTGGTGGCGGTGCTCTCGGACGCCTTCGTGGCGATCTCGAACCCGGTGACGTTCGGCCTGCTGGCGTTCCTGGCCGCGGGCCTCGTGAACTTCTTCGTCCCCTCCGGCGGCGGACAGTTCGCCGTGCAGGGCCCGATCATGCTCCAGGCCGGCGACGCGCTCGGCGTGGACCCGGCCATCACCATCATGGCCGTCTCCTACGGCGACCAGTGGACCAACATGATCCAGCCGTTCTGGGCGATCCCCCTTCTGGCGATCGCCGGCCTGAAGATGCGCGACATCCTGGGGTACACCACGGTCGTGCTGCTCGCGTCGGGGCTCGTCTTCGGCGGCACACTCCTGCTCGTCTCGCTCTGAGCCGGCCGGCCGATGCGGGCCGGGTCCGGACAGACGAAGGACCCCGGGATCACCGGGGCCCTTCGCCTGTCATCACTCGCACCTTCATCACTCGCACCTCGATGAAGTGGTTCCACCGTACGAACCGAGCATGGGCGCAGCCGTCACGCAGCCTGGCAGTTGCCTGGCAATGGCCGCCTCAGCCCAGGGCACCGCCGGACTCGGCCAGGTAGCACGTGCCGCACAGAGACTCGTAAGTCACCTGAACACCGTCGATCGCCACCTGGTCCCCCTCGAACACGAAGTGCTCGGCGCCCGTGGTCGGGTCCACGACCTTGCGCGTGTTGAACACCGCCTTCCGGCCGCACCGGCAGATGGTCTTCAGCTCCTCGAGGGAGTGCGCCAGCTCCAGCAGCCGCGCGGAGCCAGGGAAGGAGCGGGTGCGGAAGTCGGTGCGCAGCCCGTAGGCGATCACGGGGACGCCGTCGAGCACGGCGATGCGCAGCAGGTCGTCCACCTGCGCCGGCTCGAGGAACTGTGCCTCGTCCACGAGCAGACACGCCACGGGCGGAGCCTCCACGTGCCCCACGAGGGCGTCCGGGTCGTCACCGGTGGCGTGCCGGCGGAACAGCTCCCGCACGTCCGCTCCCGCCGGGACGAGGAAGTCCACGGCGCGGGTCACACCGAGGCGGGACACGACGTCGCCCTCCCCCTTCACGTCCACCTCCGGCTTGGCCAGCAGCACCCGCTGGCCGCGCTCCTCGTAGTTGAAGGCGGCCTGCAGCAGGCCCGTGGACTTGCCGGAGTTCATGGCCCCGTAGCGGAAGTAGAGCTTGGCCACGGCTCCGCTCAGCCCTGGGCGCGGCCCTGGTCGGCCTCGATCTGCTCTGCGGCCGTGGGGTCCGAGTCCCGCAGGAAGGTGCGGATGCGCTCGACCTCCTCGGACTCCCCGATCCCGGCGGCCGCGCGGCCCAGCGCGTACAGGGCGCGCAGGAAGCCGCGGTTGGGCTCGTGGGCGTACGGCACCGGGCCGGCGCCGCGCCACCCCGCCCGGCGCAGCGCGTCCAGACCCCGGTGGTAGCCGACGCGGGCGTACGCATAGGAGTCCACGGTCCGGCCCTCGGCCCACGCGTCCTCCGCCATGAGCGCCCACACCAGGGAGGACTCGGGCGCCACCGGCACGATGTCCTCGGGCAGGTCACCTGCCTCGAGCCGGGCCAGCACCTCCGGCTCCTCCGGCAGGCGCGTGGCCGGCGGCTCCATCAGGTTCTTGCCGATCAGGGACTCGGACATGGGATGCCTCTTCTCCTCGCGGACGATGCGGTCGCGGCCGAGTCTATCGACGGCGCCGGACGCCGGACGGATCGCCGTCCCCGCGTCCAGGACGGTCCGGTACCGTAGGCGCAGCGTCCGTCCGCAGCCCCACGCTCCCGGGGCCGGGCCGCCGATGCCGTCGAAGGAGCCTCCATGACCCACCCCGCGCCCGCCCGCCGCCGTGCCCCGCTGGCCGTCGGCGTCGCCGCCCTCGCCCTCGCCCTGGCCGGCTGCGGCTCGGCCGGCCAGTCCGGTGAGCCCGCCTCGTCGACCGCCGCGGCGCCCAGCGGATCGGCGGCCTCGGCCGCGGCCGGCTCGGCCACGGAGAGCCCCACCGACCCCGCGTCCGCCGCGGCGTCCCGCGTCCGTGAGGCCCTCGCGTCGGAGTCCGCCGAGGGCACCCCGCGCGCCGAGCCGCGTCAGGCGTTCGAGACCGTCGGCCCGGGCATCAAGGACGGCGCCGCCACCGAGGCCTGGAAGAACACGGCGGCGGTCCGCAACGACACCGTCTCCGTGATGGACTGCACGCGCGACGTCCTGGACCAGCGCACCCTGGACGCCGTCGCCACGCACATCCCGGACAGCTCGAACATCGAGATCGTGCAGCTGTTCGCCTCGCAGGACGAGACCCACGAGTTCCTCACCTGTGTCTACAACGGCTACTTCGAGTACAGCCCCGGCATGCCCCTGGCGCAGGTCCACTACCAGCACAACCTCGACGGCTCCCGCCTGGAGTGGTGCCAGGAGGAGCCCGCCGCCGTGGCGGACGAGTACACGTTCGACCCGAAGACCGGCAAGGGGCTGCTCGCCCTGCTCCGTCCGGGCATGGTCGGCGGCCAGGACGGCGCCCCCCTGCTGCCCCAGCGCACCGCGTGGGCCTGCTCCGAGGACGGCAGCGAGATGGTCTCCGTGACCATGGGCTCCATGGAGGGCTTCGGGGACGCCAACGGCGGCCTCACCCAGGTGAAGAACTCGCCGGTCGCGCAGAGCACCACCCTCGTCACCGAGACCCGCGACCACCTCGCGGACACCGTGCTGAAGGACGCCGGTGAGTTCCAGGAGGTCATCAAGCTCAGCTCGCCGTTCTTCCTGAACGCGCAGATGGACGAGGAGACCCTGGCCCAGGCCCGGGAGATCCCCACCGGCCGCGTGCCCGACGAGCTGCTGAACAACCAGTCCACGATCGACCGCCCCGAGGGCGCCCCCGGCCCCGTGGCCCCGGGCCAGCCGCCGCGGCCGTTCCAGGGTGCCGCGCGGGAGGCCGCCGAATCCCAGCGGGCCGCGGAGGCGTCCGCCTCGGCGTCGGCCAGCCCGTCACCGACGAAGTCGGCCTCGGCCTCGGCCTCGCCGTCCCCCTCCACGTCCGGGGACTGACGTCCCGGCACGACGACGGCCGGTCACCTCGTGAGGTGACCGGCCGTCGTCGTGGGGCCCGGCGGATCAGGCCTTCGCCGCGGCGTCGTCCTGACTGGCGAAGTGCCGGCGGTACGCGCCCAGGGTGAGGAACGCCGGGTACTCCGGCGGCAGGGCCGACTCGCAGAACACGCGCACCGCGTCCTCGAACCTGTGGCCCTCGGGCAGCGGGCCGGCGAGGATCCGAGCGTGCTCCTCGCGGATCAGCTGCTCCATCCAGCCGCGGTTGGCGGTCCGCACGCCGCCCTCGGTCAGCTGCACACCGGTGCCGTTGTGGGCCCACTGCCAGATCTGGGACCGGGAGATCTCCGCCGTGGCGGCGTCCTCCATGAGTCCGTGGATCGCGGCGGCGCCGTTCCCCCGCAGCCAGGACTCGATGTAGCGGATCCCGACCTCGATGTTCATCCGCACGCCGGCCTCGGTCACCGAGCCCGTGGTCGCGGCGACGTCGAGCAGGGCGGCCTCGTCCGGCACCACGTCCTCGCGGCGGCGGGTGCGGATCTGGTTCGGGGCCTCGCCGAGCACGGCGTCGAACTCCTCCCGGGCGACCGGCACGAGGTCCGGGTGCGCCACCCACGAGCCGTCGAAGCCGTCGCCGGCCTCGCGGGCCTTGTCCGCGCGCACCTTCTCCAGCGCGGCGGCGTTGGCCTCCTCGTTCCGGCGGTCCGGGATCACGGCGGACATGCCGCCGATCGCCGAAGCGCCGCGCCGGTGGCAGGCCCGGACCAGCTGCTCCGTGTAGGCCCGCATCATCGGCTGCGTCATGGTCACCTCCGAGCGGTCCGGGAGGACGAACTCGGCCCCGCGGTCCCGGAAGTTCTTGATGATGGAGAAGATGTAGTCCCAGCGGCCGGCGTTCAGGCCAGCGGCGTGGTTGCGCAGCTGGTACAGGATCTCCTCCATCTGGAATGCCGCGGTGATCGTCTCGATCAGCACGGTGGCCCGGATGGTGCCCTGGGGGATGCCCAGCTCGTCCTGCGCCGCCACGAACACGCAGTTCCACAGCCGCGCCTCGAGATGGGACTCGAGCTTGGGCAGGTAGAAGTACGGGCCGTGGCCGCGGCGGATCAGCTCGTCGGCGTTGTGGAAGAAGTACAGGCCGAAGTCCACGAGGGCACCGGCCATCGGCTCGCCGTCCACGCGGATGTGGTCCTCGATGAGGTGCCAGCCGCGGGGGCGGACGATGATGGTCGGCCGGTCCGTGAGCTCGCGCTCGCGCAGCCGGTACTCCTTGCCCTCGGGGGAGGTGAAGTCGATCTGGTCGCGGATCGCGTCGAACAGGTTGACCTGCCCGTCCAGCATCCGGTCCCAGGACGGCGTCGAGGAGTCCTCGAAGTCGGCGAGCCAGCCCGAGGCGCCCGAGTTGAGGGCGTTGATCGTCATCTTCCGATCCACGGGGCCGGTGATCTCCACGCGGCGGTCCTGCAGGCCGGGGGCCAGCGGCGCCACCCGCCAGGAGTCGTCCTCGCGGACCCGGCGGGTGGACCGCAGGTAGTGCGGGTTCCAGCCGTCGGTGATGCGGCGCCGGGTGTACTCCCGCTCCTCGAGCAGCCGCCGGCGGCGGTCCTCGGCCAGCCGGTGCAGGCGGCCGAGGAACGCCAGCGCCTCGTCCGTGAGGATCTCGGCCTGCCGCCCGTCGACCGGCCCGTGGACGGTCACCACGGGGGCGGCGCCCTCGGGGATGACGACGGGGATGGCCTGGGTGCTCACGTCATGCGGCAGGGGCGTGTGCTCCCGAACGTCGTCGGCATGGATCTCGTGCAGGGTGGGGGTCGTGGTCTGCGGGCTCATGGGACTGCCTCCTCGCGGTCTCGGCTGAGCGGATCAGTGGAACTGGCCGGACTCCGTGGAGCCCGCCAGGGCCACCGTGGAGCTGTCCGGGTTGATGGCGGTGGACACGGCGTCGAAGTAGCCGGTGCCGACCTCGCGCTGGTGCTTGGTCGCGGTGTAGCCGCGGGCCTCGTCGGCGAACTCGCGCTCCTGCAGCTCGACGTACGCGGACATCTGGCGCTCGTTGTATCCCTTGGCCAGGTCGAACATCGAGTGGTTCAGGGCGTGGAAGCCGGCCAGCGTGATGAACTGGAAGGTGTAGCCCATGGCGCCCAGCTCGCGCTGGAACTTGGCGATGGTGTCGTCGTCGAGGTTCTTCTTCCAGTTGAAGGACGGCGAGCAGTTGTAGGCCAGCATCTGGTCCGGGAACTCGGCCTTGACGGCCTCGGCGAACTTCCGGGCCAGCTCGAGGTCCGGCGTGCCGGTCTCCATCCAGATCAGGTCCGCGTGGGGGGCGTAGGCCTTGGCGCGGGCGATGCAGGGCTCGACGCCGTTGCGGACCTTGTAGAAGCCCTCCGCGGTGCGCTCACCGGTGATGAACTCGGCGTCGCGCTCGTCCACGTCCGAGGTGATCAGGGTGGCCGCCTCGGCATCGGTGCGGGCGATGATCACGCTGGGCACGTCGGCGACGTCGGCGGCCAGGCGGGCGGCGTTGAGCGTGCGGATGTGCTGGCCGGTGGGGATGAGCACCTTGCCGCCGAGGTGGCCGCACTTCTTCTCGGAGGCCAGCTGGTCCTCCCAGTGCACACCGGAGGCGCCGGCGGTGATCATCGACTTCATGAGCTCGTAGGCGTTGAGCGGGCCGCCGAAGCCGGCCTCGGCGTCGGCCACGATCGGCACGAGCCAGTCCTCGACGCTGCTGACGCCCTCGGCGTGCTCGATCTGGTCCGCGCGCAGCAGGGCGTTGTTGATGCGGCGCACCACCTGCGGCACGGAGTTGGCCGGGTACAGGGACTGGTCCGGGTACGTGTGGCCAGAGAGGTTGGCGTCCGCGGCGACCTGCCAGCCGGAGAGGTAGATGGCGCGCAGCCCGGCCTTGACCTGCTGGACGGCCTGGTTGCCGGTGAGGGCGCCGAGGGCGTTGGTGAACTCACCGCGGGCGTTCTCGTCCTTCAGCTGGGTCCACAGCTTCTCGGCGCCGCGGCGGGCCAGCGTGTGCTCCTCCTGGATGCGGCCGCGGAGACGGACGACGTCCTCGGCGGTGAAGCTGCGCTCGACGCCGGCCCAGCGGGGGTTGTTGTCCCAGTCGTGCTGGAGCTGTTCGGCGGAGGCGGGAGTGGAGTGGTGGGGCTGGGTGGTCATGACGTCCTCCTGAGGATCGGTCCGGTTCGTGAAGGGTTCGGTGCGACGTGTCCGTCGCTGCCGTTGACATCCACCTTGGCCCCAGGCAAGGCCCTCTGGAGCACAAAATCGGTGGAAACTCCGGCCGTTCCTGCCACTGGGTCAGAACGTGACAGTCCTTGCGCCCCCATGTGGCCTGGATCACGGCAACGGCCCCCCGCTTGTCAAGAATGTGACTTTCTTTCCGAAACACGTGATCTCCTCCCCGGTTCCGTCTACAGTTCCGCGCATGATGACCCGCCCGCTTCCCGAGGACAGCGCGACCGTGGACGCCGTCGCGCTGGGCCGCCGCGTTCGGCACCTGCGCAAGCAGGCCGGCCTCACCCTGGACCAGCTCGCGGAGCGCACGGGAGTGAGCGGCTCGCACCTGTCCCTCGTGGAGAACGCCCGCCGCGAGCCGCGGCTCTCGCTGGTCCAGCGGATCGCCGAGGTCCTGGGCGTGCCGGTCGAGGACCTGCTCACCGGCCGGGCCCCCACCCGGCGGGCCGAACTGGAGATCGAGGTCGAACGGTTCGCGCGCTCGGAGCACTACGCCTCCCTCGGCCTGCCGCCGCTGCGCATCGGGCCCCGCACCCCCACCGAGGTCCTCGAGGTGATCGCGGGGCTGGAGGCCGAGCTGCGCCGTCGCCTGGAGGAGCAGGCCGCCACCCCCGAGGAGGCGCGCCGCGCCAACGCCCAGCTGCGCGCCCGGATGCGCGCGGTGGACAACCACTACCCCGACCTCGAGGCCGAGGCGCATCGGCTGCTCGACGCGATCGGCCACACGGGCGGGCCGCTGGGCCTGCACGCGGTCTCGGAGCTGGCCGAGCACCTCGGCTTCACCCTGCGCTTCGTCCCGGACCTGCCGCACTCCACGCGCTCCGTCACGGACCTCAAGCACGGGCGCATCCACATCAGCGGCTCCCGCTCCTCAGACCATGACCGCCGCACCGTGGTGCTCCAGGCCCTCGCCGCCGCCGTCCTGGGCCACGGCGAGCCGCGGGACTACGAGGACTTCCTCGCCCAGCGTGTGGCGGTGAACTACCTGGCGGGCGCGCTGCTCATGCCGCAGCGGGCGGCGTCGTCGCTGCTGCGGGCCGCCCAGAAGCGCCGGGACCTGTCCGTGGACGACCTGAAGGACGCGTTCGGCGTCTCCTACGAGGCCGCCGCGCACCGGTTCACCAACCTGGCCACCGTGGACCTGGGCATCCGCTGCCACTTCCAGAAGGTCCACGAGACCGGGGTGATCCACAAGGCCTACGAGAACGACGGGATCGTGTTCCCCGCCGACCACACCGGTGCGATCGAGGGCCAGCAGGCGTGCCGGAAGTGGGGCGCACGGCAGGCCTTCTCCCGCAACGACCGGTTCCGCGCCCACACGCAGTACACGGACTCGCCCAACGGGACGTTCTGGTGCACCTCGATGATCGAGAACGGCCCCGACGGGCTGTTCGCCCTCTCCGTGGGCACCCCGTTCGAGCATGCCCGGTACTTCCGCGGCGCGGACACCCGCCACCGGGTCACCTCCACGTGCCCCGATCCGCGCTGCTGCCGCCGCCCCGACCCCGAGCTCGAGGCCGCGTGGGGCGGGCACGTGTGGCCCGCGGCCCGCATGCACGCGCATCTGCTGGCGGCCATGCCCACGCAGACCTTCCCCGGTGTGGACGAGCGTGAGGTCTTCGAGTTCCTCCAGGCCCAGGAGGAGCGGGAGGGCTGAAACGACGCCGGCCCGCACCCTCACGCGAGGGTGCGGGCCGGCGCGGCGGACGGGGGGGTCAGCCGATGCTCTTGCCGGCCGAGTTCAGCTCGGTGCAGGCCTGGACCACGCGGGCGGCCATGGCCTCCTCGGCCTTGGCGCCCCACACGCGGGGGTCGTACTGCTTCTTGTCGCCGACCTCGCCGTCGACCTTCAGGACGCCGTCGTAGTTCTCGAACATGTGCCCGGCCACCGGGCGGGTGAACGCGTACTGGGTGTCCGTGTCCACGTTCATCTTCACGACGCCGTACTCCACCGAGTCGGCGATCTCCTGGGCGGCGGAGCCGGAGCCGCCGTGGAACACGAGGTCGAACGGGCGCTCCCTGCCGAACTTCTCGCCCACGGCCTGCTGGATCTCCTGCAGGATCTCCGGGCGCAGCTTCACGTTGCCCGGCTTGTAGACGCCGTGCACGTTGCCGAAGGTCAGCGCGGTGAGGTAGCGGCCGTGCTCGCCGAGCCCGAGGGCCTCCACGGTGGCGATGCCGTCCTGGACGGTGGTGTAGAGCTTCTCGTTGATCTCGTGGGCCACGCCGTCCTCCTCGCCGCCCACGACGCCGATCTCCACCTCGAGGATCTGCTTGTTGGCGTGGGTGCGCGCGAGCAGCTCGCGGCCGATCCGCAGGTTCTCCTCGAGGGTCTCGGCGGAGCCGTCCCACATGTGGGAGTTGAAGATCGGGTCGCGCCCGGCCTTCACCTCCGCCTCGGAGGCGTCCAGCAGGGGCAGGACGAAGCCCTCGAGCTTGTCCTGGGGGCAGTGGTCCGTGTGCAGGGCGATGTTCACGGAGTACTTCTTGGCGACCTCGCGCGCGAACGCGGCGAAGGCCAGCGAGCCGGCGACCATGTCCTTCACGGAGGAGCCGGAGAAGTAGGCGGCGCCGCCGGTGGAGACCTGGACGATGCCGTCCGAGCCGGCCTCGGCGAAGCCGCGGATGGCGGCGTTCAGGGTCTGGGAGCTGGTGACGTTGATCGCCGGGTAGGCGAAGGCGCCGTTCTTGGCGGCGTCGATCATCTCGGCGTACTTCTCCGGGGATGCGATGGGCATGCTGCAGCTCCTAGGCGTCGTCGACTCGGGCAGGCGGGGGGAGCGCGGCGAGCGCGACACCCTCGGGCTCATCCTATCCGCGCGGCCGGACCCGCCCCAGGGTCCCGGACCCGACGGCGACGCCGGCCTGGGCACGACCCCGCCGTTGGCCTAGGGTGAGCGGCGTCACATTCGCATCCGAGAGACCGGAGACCGCCATGGCCCCCGCACGCCGCCCCTCCCGCCCCCTCGCCCTGGCCGCCGCCCTGGCTGTCGTCGCCGGGTTCGGCGCGCCGCACGCTGCCCTGGCCCAGGAGTCCGCCCCTGCCCCGGACGCGCCGGAGGTGAGCTCCGCCGTCGAGGACCTCTCGCAGCCGGCCACGGCGGCCGAGGACGCCCGCTGGAACGCGGCCCGGGACGCCCTGGCGGCCGCCTCGGCCGACGACCCCTTCTACCTGCCGCCCACCGTCGTGCCCGCGACCCCCGGCGCCCTGATCCGCACCGAGCCCACCGCCTTCTACCTGGACCCGGTGCGGCTGGTGCAGGTGCCGGCGCACGCCACGCGCATCATGTACGCCTCGCAGGACGCCCAGGGCCGACCCATCGCCGTGACCGGCACCGTGCTGACCCCCACCGCCCCGTGGACGGGCGGCGGCGAGCGCCCCGTGATCAGCTACGCAGTGGGGACCCAGGGGGCGGCGGACCGCTGCGCCCCGTCCCGCACCCTCTCCACCGGCGTGCAGTACGAGGGCGTCGGGATCACGTCCCTGCTGAGCCGCGGCCACGCCGTGGTGGTCACCGACTACGAGGGCCTGGGCACCCCGGGCGCGCACACCTACATGGTCCGGGAGGCCCAGGCGCACGCCGTCCTCGACGCGGTGCGCGCGGCCGCCCAGGTGTCGGGGTCGGGCGTCACCGCGACCGCGCCGGTCGCGCTCGCGGGCTACTCACAGGGCGGCGGGGCGGCCGCGGCCGCCGCCGAGCTCGCGCCCGACTACGCCCCGGAGCTGGACCTCAAGGGCGCCTACGCGGGCGCCCCGCCGGCCGACCTCGTGCAGGTCGCGGGCCGGATCGACGGCGGTCTCTACGCGGCCTTCCTGCTCTACGCGATGGCCGGGCAGCTCGCCGCGTACGACGTGGACCCGGCCACGCATCTCAACGAGACCGGCCTGACGGCCCTCGCCGGCGCGGCCGAGACCTGCATGGTGGGCAGCCTCGCCTACGCGCACCTCGACTCCGCCACACTGACCCACACGGGGCAGGACTTCCCTGAGCTCGTCCGCTCCGATGCCGAGCTGGCCGGGATCCTCGCCGAGCAGCGGATCGGCGCACCGGGCCGCCGTCCGGATGTGCCGGTGATGATCGCGCACTCCGTCACGGACGACGTCATCCCGTACCGCACCGGCCGCGACCTGGGCCGCCGCTGGTGCGCGGAGGGCGCGCGGGTGCGTTTCGACCCGCTCCTCACCCCGACCCACGTGGGCGGCCACGTGGCCTCGCTGCCGCGGATGGGGGCGTTCCTGGACGCGACCCTCGCCGACCGCTGGACCGCCGACTCGTGCGGGTGGTTCTGAGCCTCGGCTAGCGTCGGGGCCAGGACCGTCCCGCCCACCGAAGGAGCAGTCATGCGCGCCGAGCAGGTCACCGATCCCATCGCCTACCACGGCGAGGGCCCCGTCTGGGCCGCCTCGTGGGGCACCGCCGCCGAGGGCGTGACCGCCGGCGGCGGTCTGCGCTGGGTGGACATGCTCGCCGGGGACGTCCTGTCCCTGCGCGCCGACGGCACGGTGGACCGCACGCACGTCGGCGACGTGGCCGCCGCGCTGCGCCCGCGTGCGGGGGGTGGCGCCGTCGTCGCGGTGGAGCGGGGCTTCGCCCTGATCTCGCCCGAGGGCGAGCTGACGACGCTGCCCGAGCTGTGGGGCGCGGACGCCGGGATCCGGATGAACGAGGGCGGCTGTGACCCAGACGGCCGGTTCCACTGCGGCACCATGGCGTACGCCAAGACCCCCGGCGCCGCGAACCTCTACCGGCTCGCCCCCGGACCCGACGGCGGCGCCGGCGAGGTGGACGTCGTGCTGACCGGCGCGACGACGTCCAACGGCCTGGAGTGGAGCCCCGACGGCACGCGGGCCTACTACAACGACACCCCCACACGGCAGGTGGCCGTGTTCGACTACTCCCGCGAGGAGGGCCTGACGAACCGCCGCGTGCTCGTGGACGTGCTCGACGGGGAGGGCAAGCCGGACGGACTCACCGTGGACGCCGAGGGCGGGATCTGGGTGGCCGTGATCAGCCACGGGCAGATCCACCGGTACACGCCCGAGGGGACGCTCGACGAGGTGGTCGAGGTGCCCGTGCAGAAGACGACGGCGTGCACCTTCGGCGGCGACGACCTCGGCACCCTCTACATCACCACCTCCTGGGAGAACCTGGAGCGCGGCGAGGACCCGCTGGCCGGGGCCCTGTTCGCCGTCCGCCCGGGGGTGACGGGCCTGCCGGCCCGGCCCTTCGCGGGCTGAGGCCGTCACGCCGCACGTCGTCGGCGCGGTCCTGCGTCTTGCTGCGTCGTCGTGCGCCATCCTGCGCCGTCCTGCGCCGCGAGCCAGACGAATCTGCGGTCCAGAGGCTCCTTTCAGCGCGGAATCGTCTGGCTCGCGCCGGACTCAGGGGACGGCCGCGTGCTGCCGGATCCACGCGTGCATCGCGATGCCGGCGGCCACGCCCGCGTTGATCGAACGGGTGGAGCCGTACTGCGCGATGGACAACACCGCGCTCGACGCCGCCCGCACCTCCGCCGAGAGCCCCGGCCCCTCCTGCCCGAAGACGAGCACGCAGGCACGCGGGAAGTCGAAGGTCTCCACCGGCACCGACTCGGGGAACAGGTCCACGCCGAGCACGGGCAGCCCCTCCCCCGCCGCCCACTCCGTGAACGCCGCCACCGTCTCGTGGTGGCGCACGTGCAGGTACCGGTCGGTGACCATGGCGCCGCGCCGGTTCCAGCGGCGCCGCCCGATGATGTGCACCCCGGCGGCGTTGAACGCGTTGGCGGTGCGCACGACGGTGCCGATGTTCAGGTCGTGCTGCCAGTTCTCGATGGCCACGTGGAACGGGTGGCGCCGCGCGTCGAGGTCCGCGACGATCGCCTCGAGGCTCCAGTAGCGGTAGCGGTCGAGCACGTTGCGGCGGTCGCCGTGCGCGAGCAGCTCCGGGTCGTAGCGGGGGTCCTCCGGCCACGGGCCGGTCCACGGCCCGACGCCGACCTCGCGGGGCACGGCGCCGTCCTCGGCCGGCGCGGGCTCTCTCAGCGGCCGGCCTCGGACCGGTCGACGGCGGCCCAGGCGGCCCCGGCGGACACCGCGGCCACGGAGAGCACGGCCGGCCACGCGCCGATCTTCTTGGCCAGCGGGTGGGAGGCGCCGAAGCCGCCGAGGTACAGGGCGGCCAGGCCCCCGGTGACGGCCGGCCCCCGCGTGGCCAACCACGTCCGGCCGGCGTACAGGCCGGCGGCGGCCAGCACGACGCCGCCGAGCGGGCGGATGCCGGTCTCACGGGCCGTCAGGTAGCCGCCGATCAGACCGAACGCGGCGACCGGGGCCGTGGAGACGGCGTGGGCGGGGAGCAGGGTCTTGCCGTCACGGACGACGGGCGGGGCATGGCGCGGAGTCTTCATGGCGCCACCGTAGCGCGCGCATCCTGGAATCCGCCGGGGGCCACCGTCGGGGAGAATGTCCTGGTGAGCATGATCGACAACGCCGTGTACGTGGACGGGCGGCGCGTCCACGCCCCCTCCACCCTCGAGGACACCTGGGAGGAGTGTGAGCGCACCGGCGGCATGGCCTGGCTGGGCCTGTACCGCCCGGACGTGGCCGAGCTCCAAGCGGTCGCGGAGGAGCTGCGCCTGCACCCGCTCGCCGTCGAGGACGCCCTCGCCGGAGGCGAGCGCGCCAAGCTGGACCGCTACGGCGAGGACTCGTTCATGGTCCTGCACCCGGCCCGCTACATCGACCGCACCGAGACCGTGGAGTTCGGCGAGCTGAGCGTCTTCACCGGCGAGCACTACGTGGTGACGGTGCGTCACGCGGAGGAGCCGGACCTGGCCGCCGTGCGTCGGTCCCTGGAGACGGAGGGCCGCGAGCGCCTCGCGATGGGGCCGTGGCAGGTCACCCTGGAGATCCTGGACCGGGTCGTGGACGACTACTTCCCGGTGGCCGACGGCCTCGAACAGGACATCGCGGAGATCGAGGACCAGGTCTTCGCCGGCGACGGGCACGTCTCCCGGCGCATCTACGAGCTCTCCCGCGAGGTGCTGAACTTCCAGCACGCCATCCGCGCGCTGCCGTCCATCGTGGAGCAGCTCCAGGAGGAGGTGCGCACCCGTCTGCACGAGGACACCCGCCGCCTCGACGCCGACGGCCTGCCCCGGCGCGACGACGCCCACGCCTGGGAGGACGAGGAGCTCAGCGATCAGGCGCGCCTCGAGGTGGAGAACCTGCGCCGCCTGCGCGACGTCCACGACCACGCCGTCCAGATCAACGAGCGCGTGACGACCATGCGCCAGATGCTCAACAGCGCCCTCGAGCTGGACTCGACGCTGGCGTCGAAGCGGCTGGCCGAGCAGTCGATCGCCCAGAACGAGCAGGTCAAGCAGATCTCGTCCTGGGCGGCGATCATCTTCGCGCCGCAGCTGGTGGGCTCGGTCTACGGCATGAACTTCGACGGCATGCCCGAGCTGCACTGGGCGTTCGGCTACCCGTTCGCCCTGGGACTCATGCTGGCGGTGGCCCTCACGCTGTTCGTGCTGTTCAAGCGCGCGGACTGGCTCTAGGCGGGCGGCGCGGGGCCGGCCGAGGCTCAGTCGAGGCCGAGCTCGTCCTTGCCGAACGCGTACAGGTACGGCACCCCCGCCTCCTCGGCCACGCGCTCGGCGGCCCCGGTCGCGCGGTCCACGATCACGGCCACGGCCTGGACGTCGCCGCCCGCGTTGCGCACGCCCTCGACGGCGGTCAGCGCGGAGCCGCCCGTCGTCGAGGTGTCCTCCAGCACGACGACGCGGCGACCGTCCACGCCCGGGCCCTCCACCTGCCGGCCCATGCCGTACGACTTCTGCGCCTTGCGCACCACGAAGGCGTCGAGCGCGCGGCCTGCGGCGCCAGCCTGGTGCATCATCGCGGTGGCCACGGGGTCCGCACCCATGGTCAGCCCGCCCACCGCGTCGCACCCGATCCCGTTCTCCTCGAGCAGGCGCAGCATCACGCGGCCGATCAGCGGGGCGGCCTCGTGGTGCAGGGTGACCCGACGCAGGTCCACGTAGTAGTCCGCCTCCTTGCCGGAGGACAGGGTCACCCGGCCGTGCACCACAGCCAGATCCTGGATGAGCTGCTTGAGCCGCTCGCGGTCCTGCTCGGGCGTGGGGACGGTGGGGGTCTGCGCGTCGGTCATGCCGCCCATGCTAGTGCGGGCCCGACCGCCCCTGCCGCTTCCGTCCCGGACTGGCTAGGCTCAGGCCATGAGCGAGATCCAGCACGACGACGCCGTCCAGCATCCCTCCGGCCTGCCCCTGGCGCACTGGCTCACCCTCACCGAGGGCCTGATCGCGGCGCGCGTGGCCGAGAGCCTCGAGGAGCACGGCCTCACCCGCGCCCAGTGGCAGTTTCTGAACACCCTCACGGTGGCCCCGCAGTCCCGCGCCGAGCTCGAGGCCGGCTTCGAGGAGGAGCAGCGCGGCGCGGTGTCCGGTCAGATCGAGGAGCTGGTCGAGTCCCGCTGGGTGACGGTCGAGGGCGACCTCTACACCCTCACCGCCACGGGCCGCACCGCGGGCGCCCGCGTCGGTGAGGCGGTCGAGGCCCTGCGTGCCGAGGCGACGGCGGACGTCCCGCGGGACCAGATCGACGACGCCGTCCGCGTCCTGCGCCGCATCGCCCGCAACCTGGGGCACCCGGACGCGTGAGCCGTCGTCGCCGACCGACCCTGTCCCCGTGCGCGGGGCCGGTCCTACGCTGACCGGCATGCGTGAACTCCAGCAGCGGATCATCGCCCAGCAGGGCGTCCTCCCCGAGATCGACCCGGCGGCCGAAGTCGAACGGCGCGTGGCCTTCCTCGCCGACTACCTCGCGGCCACGGGCGCGTCCGGCTTCGTCCTGGGCATCTCCGGCGGCGTGGACTCCACGGTGGGTGGCCGGCTGGCCCAGCTCGCCGCCGAGCGTCGCCGCGCCCAGCTCGGCGTCACGGACGCCGTCGCCCTGGGCGGCCCCGGCACCGCCCCGCCGGGTGAGGCGGGGGTGGGCGCCGACGTCGTGCCCTCCCGCGAGAACCCCCGGTTCACCGCCGTGCGCCTGCCCTACAAGGTGCAGCACGACGAGGCGGATGCCCGGGCCGCCATGGACTTCGTGGGCGCGGATCAGGACGTCACCCTGAACATCGCGGAGGCCGTGCAGGGTCTGGCCGCCGCCTTCGCCGAGGCCGTGGGGGAGCCGATCTCGGACTACAACCAGGGCAACGTCAAGGCCCGCATCCGCATGACGGCCCAGTACGCGGTGGCCGGCGCCCACGGGCAGCTGGTGATCGGCACGGACCACGCGGCCGAGGCCATCACCGGCTTCTACACGAAGTTCGGCGACGGCGGCGCGGACGTCCTGCCGCTGGCCGGCCTGAACAAGCGGCAGGTGCGGGCGCTGGGCCGCGAACTCGGCGCCCCCGAGCCCCTGTGGAACAAGGTGCCCACCGCGGACCTGCTGGACGGCACGCCGGGCCAGACGGACGAGGCCGAACTCGGGATGACGTACGAGGACATCGACGACTACCTCGAGGGCAAGGACGTCCCCACCGAGGTCGCGGAGAAGCTCGAGGGCATCTGGCTCCGCAGCCGCCACAAGCGCACCACGCCGGTGACGATCCACGACGACTGGTGGCGCTGAGGCGCCGATCCCACGGTGTCCGCGCCCTTCGATAGCCTGGCCGGGTGAAGATCGCCACCTGGAACGTCAACTCCCTCCGTGCCCGCGCCGACCGCGTCGAGGCCTTCCTCGAGCGCCATGACATCGACGTCCTGGCCATCCAGGAGACCAAGTGCCGGGACGAGAACTTCCCCTGGGAGCTCTTCGAGCGCGCCGGCTACGAGGTGGCGCACAACGGCACCTCGCAGTGGAACGGCGTGGCCATCGCCTCCCGCGTCGGCCTGAGCGACGTGCAGCGCGGCTTCCCCGGCCAGCCGCACTTCGGCAAGGGCGGCGTGGACCCGCAGGAGGAGTCCCGCGCCATCGGGGCGACCGTGGGTGCCGAGGCGGCCGACGGCGTCGCCCCGGTGCGCCTGTGGAGCCTGTACGTGCCCAACGGGCGCGGCCTGGAGAACGAGCACATGGGCTACAAGCTCGAGTGGCTGCGCGTGCTCCAGGAGCACGCGGCCGCTCGCCTCGCCGAGGACCCGGACACCCGGCTCGCCCTGGCCGGCGACTGGAACATCGCTCCGCAGGACGAGGACGTGTGGGACATCGAGCTGTTCCAGCGCGAGGGCTACACGCACGTCTCCCCGGCCGAGCGCGCGGCGTTCCACGCGTTCGAGGACGCCGGGCTGGTGGACGTGGTGCGCCCGCGCCACCCCGGCCCCGGCGTGTACACGTACTGGGACTACACGGGCCTGGCCTTCCCCAAGAAGAAGGGCATGCGCATCGACTTCCAGCTGTGCTCCCCCGCCCTCGCACGGACGGTCACGGACGCCTGGATCGACCGCGAGGAGCGCAAGGGCAAGGGCGCCTCGGACCACGCGCCCGTGGTCGTCGAGCTGGGCTGAACCACGGACGAGCCCGCGATGACCCACGACGACGGCGGCCCGCCCCCGGGTGTCGCGCGCGGCACCGCGCACCTGCGCGTCTTCCAGCCGCTGGCCGCGTTCCCGGACGCGGTCCAGGCGCGGCTGATCGCCGGCGGCCACCGCACCCGTGCCGAGGTCGAGGCCGAGGCGGCCGAACGGGCCCGGCGTCGCCTGGCCCGGCCCGTGGCCGACCCGTTCCCGGAACCCGGTGAGGACGACCTGGTGCGGGTCCTCCAGGACGAGCACCGCTCCGCCTTCTACTGCCCGGACGAGCGGGGCCTGCGCGCCGAGATGGCCGCGGCCATGCTCGAGGAGACGATGCTGCCGCGGCTGCACGAGGCCGCCATCCCGCCGGCGGCGCGCGCCATGAACCGCGGCCGCGCGCTCGTGGCGCTCGAGGACGAGTGGGGCCTCTCCCCCGACCCGGACGCGGCGGGCCAGGACCCGCAGGACGAGGGCGGCGCGCCGGAGCACCACCGCGTGCAGACGCGCACGGCCACGTGGGGTGTGCCGCACGGCTGGCTCACGGTGTTCGACCCCGAGGAGCCGGTGAAGCGCCTCGTGGACGGCGAGCGCACGGCGTACCGGCGCGCCCCGATCGTGGCCGCCCGGGAGCGGGCCGGGCACGCGGCGGCGGTGCTCGCGCGGCACGCCCCGGATGCGGAGCTGATCGGCGAGCTCACGGTGATGGTGGAGTGGCTCGGCGCGTTCCACCCCGACTCGTGGATCGAGCTGGACTACGGCGGCCTCACGCGGCACGTGTGGCCGGACGACTCCGTCTTCGACCTGTGGACGCTCATCGACGCCCTCGAGGAGGGCGACGAGGCGACCGCCGGCGTCGCGCAGGAACGGCTGAACCGTCGCTGGGCCGCCGTCGGGATGCTGGCCCGGCTGACCTGAGCCGGCCGCCGGCGCACCGGGGTGGGGCCGACCCGGGTGCTCGAGACGCACACCACGCCGCCGACGCCGCTCACGCGGGGCGCGCGCTCCCGCGTCGGGCCTAGGGTGGATCCCATGACCACGCAGCGCCTGAGCACCCCGCCCTCGGAAGCCCGGAACCGGCCCGTCACCCCGTGGTGGGTGGACGCCGTGATCTACCAGGTGTACCCGCGCTCCTTCGCGGACGCGGACGGGGACGGCATGGGCGACCTGCGCGGCGTCACCTCGCGCCTCGACTACCTGGCCCAGCTCGGCGTGGACGCGATCTGGCTCTCACCCTTCTACCTCTCCCCGCAGCACGACGCCGGCTACGACGTCGCGGACTACCGCGCCGTGGACCCGCGGTTCGGCACGCTCGCGGACGCGGACGAGATGATCGCCGCCGCGCACGAGGCCGGCATCCGCGTGGTCGTGGACCTCGTGCCGAACCACACCTCGTCCGAGCACGCGTGGTTCCAGGCCGCCCTGGCCGCCGGCCCCGGCTCCCCCGAGCGCGCCCGCTACCACTTCGCCGAGGGCCGCGGCGAGCACGGCGAGCTGCCCCCCAACAACTGGGAGTCCACGTTCGGCGGCGGGGCCTGGACCCGCGTGACCGAGGCGGACGGCACCCCGGGCCAGTGGTACCTGCACCTGTTCGACACCACGCAGCCGGACCTGAACTGGGAGAACGAGGAGGTGCGCGAGGAGTTCCGCTCCATCCTGCGGTTCTGGCTGGACCGCGGCGTGGACGGCTTCCGGGTGGACGTGGCCCACGGGCTCATCAAGCAGCCCGGCTACCCGGACGCCGAGCACTCCCGCATGGGCATGGTCACGGACGCGGGCGAGGACGCCGACCCCACGTTCGACCCGGACACCTTCGAGCCGCTCACCCCGTTCATGGACCAGGACCGCGTCCACGAGGTCTACCGGCACTGGCGGCGGGTCCTGGACTCCTACGACCACGAGCCGATGATGGTGGCCGAGGCGTGGGTGGCCCCGCTCTCGCGGATGTTCCGGTACGTCCGCCCCGGCGAGATGCACCAGACCTTCAACTTCACCTACCTCATGGCCGGCTGGGACGCGGAGTCGCTCACCAGCGCCATCGACCGCTCGTTCGAGCACGCCGAGCGCGTGGGCGCCCCCAACACGTGGGTGCTCTCCAACCACGACACGGTGCGCCACGCCTCCCGCTACGGCCTGGCGGACCCGAGCTCCTACCCGGCCGGCATCACCGCCGAGGACGAGCAGCCGGACGAGGAGCTGGGCCGCCGCCGGGCCCGCGCCGCGGCCCTGGTCGAGCTGGCCCTGCCCGGCTCGGCGTACATCTACCAGGGGGACGAGCTCGGCCTGCCCGAGCACACCACCCTGGCCGCCGAGCAGCGCACGGACCCCTACTTCTTCCGCACGGACGGCAAGGAGCCCGGCCGCGACGGCTGCCGCATCCCTCTGCCGTGGGCCGCGGACGAGACGTCCTACGGCTTCTCGACCCCCGCGGACGACGACGGCCCCGCGTCCGCCGCCGAGGGCGTCGCCGCGCCGTGGCTGCCCCAGCCCGCGTCCTTCCGGGCGCTGGCGGCGGACCGGCAGGTCGGCGTCGAGGGCTCCGTGTTCGAGCTGTACCGGCGTCTGCTGCAGATCCGCGGCGAGCTCGACCTGGGCACGGGCACGTTCGCGTGGTCCGAGCACCACGACCCCGCACGCGGGGTGCTGGCGTTCACGGTCACCTCGGGCGGTGGCCGGCACCTGGGCTCGGGCGAGCCGATCCCGGCGCGCACCGTGCTCGTGATGGCGAACCTGTCGACCGATCCCGTCGACCTGCCCGCGGGCCATTCCCGGGCCCTGTTCTCCCTCGAGGAGGCAGAGGCCGTGCAGGACGGGCAGCTCGCGCACGACGCCGCCGCGTGGCTGCTCATGGACTGAGCCGGGCACGCCCCGGGACCCGCCGGGGCGCCACAGATCTTCCGCGAGGAATCAGCGGTGGCCGAGGCCACATCATCCGGCACGGTCGGATGAACTCGACGTAACGTCCACGATGACTCGCATCACACCGGACAAAGTGGCATGAACGCTGTGTCACGAGTCACCATGGCGTGTCCTGATCCACCCCCTTCGAGCGGAGACTTCACGTGAGCACCTCCCCCTCCGGCTCCCGCGTCGCCGAGCCCGACGCGGCCACCACGGACCGCGGGCAGCTGCACCGCGGCCTGAGCCAGCGGCACATCATGTTCATCGCCCTGGGCACGGCGGTGGGCACCGGCCTCTTCTACGGCTCGGCCGGCGGCATCCAGGCCGCCGGGCCGGGCGTGATCCTGTCCTTCCTCGTCGCCGGCGCCGCCGTGTTCCTCGTGATGCGCGCCCTCGGCGAGATGACGCTCCGTGAGCCCGTCTCCGGCTCCTTCGCCGCCTATGCCTCCCGTTATCTCGGCCCCTTCGCCGGCTACGTGACCGGCTGGACCTTCGTCTTCGAGCTGGCCGTCGTGATCATCGCGGACACCGCCGCCATCACCACGTACATGGCGTTCTGGTTCCCGGGGGTCCCGGCCTGGGCCTGGGTCGCCGCCACGATCCTCGTGGTCGGCCTGATCAACTTCACGCACGTCGGGAACTTCGGCGAGGCCGAGTTCTGGCTGACGCTCGTGAAGGTCGGGGCCATCGTGGCGATGATCTTCGGCGGTGTGATCCTGCTCTTCACCGGCGCCTCCACCGCGGACGGCACCCAAGCCAGCCTGGCGAACCTCGTGGACCACGGCGGATTCCTGCCGCACGGCATCCTGGGCGTGCTGACCGCGCTCACCATCGTGACGTTCTCCTTCGGCGGCATCGAGACCCTCGGCGTGGCCGCGGGCGAGGCCAAGAACCCGGAGAAGGTGCTGCCCAAGGCCATCAACACGGTGCCGATCCGCATCCTGTTGTTCTACGTGCTGACGATGGCGGTCATCATGGCCCTCGTCCCCTGGAACCAGGTGGACGGCAAGGCCAGCCCGTTCGTGCAGATCTTCGAGGGCCTCGGCGTCCCCTTCGCCCCGCACCTGCTGAACTTCGTGGTGCTCACGGCCGCCGTCTCCGCGATCAACGCCTGCATCTACGCGTCCGGTCGCCTGCTCTACGCGATGGCCCATGACGGCCAGGCGCCCCGGGCCTTCACCCACACCAACCGCGGCGGCGTGCCGTGGCTGTCCGTGGCCGTGACGCTGGGCGTGATGGTGCTCGGCGCGGTGCTGATCACCGTGGACCCGAACGCCTTCAGCCTGGTGGCCGGCGTCGCCTCGTTCGCCGTGGTGCTGACCTGGGCCATGATCTTCCTGTCCCACCGCGCCATGCGCAGGCGCGTCGCGGAGCAGGGCGCGGAGCCGTCCCCCTTCCCCATGCCGCTGGGCAACGTCGGCACCTACCTGGGCCTGGCGTTTGTGGCCACCGTGGTGATCACCATGGCTACCATCCCGGATTCGCGCCGCGCGCTCATCATCGGTCTCGTGTGGGTCGCGGTCCTGACCCTCGCCTGGTTCGTCACGGGCACCCGCACGTCGGCCGCGGCCCACAGCCGCACCGGCACCCTGCCGGTGGTCCGCACCCGCCAGTCCCACGAGGACTGACCCCCACGACGACGACGGCCCCTGTCCCGCGCGGGACAGGGGCCGTTCTCGTCGGGGCCGGGAGGGCGCCCGGGGGCGGACGTCAGTGCTCGTGGCGGCGCAGCCGGGTGCGGCGAGGCCCCTCCGAGGCCGGGACGCCGGCGGCCGCATCGGCGATCCGCTGCTGGTGGTCCCGACTGAGCGAGGCCCACCACTGCGAGGCCGCCACGGGGCCGGAGTCGACCACCTCGTCGTCGTCGGACTCGAGGCCCAGGCGGTCCTTGATGGAGGCCAGCATGGCCTGGCGGCGCACCGCCTCCACCCGCGCTACGGAGTAGCCGAGCGAGCGGAACGTGGCCAGGCAGATCAGCAGCATCATCACGGAGAACGGCAGGCCGATGGTGATGGCCAGGACCTGGATCGCGGACAGGCCGCCGGCGGCCAGCAGGGCCGCGGCCATGAGCGAGGTGGCGATGGCGAAGAAGATCTTCACCGTGGCCTTCGGGTTCACGTCGCCGCCCGTGGCGAGCATGCCCATCACGAGCGAGCCCGAGTCGGCGGAGGTGATGAAGAAGATGCCCGAGAGGATGATGGCGCCGACCACGAGCATCGTGCCCGCGGGCAGCTGCTCGAGCACCTGGAAGAGCGCGGTGTTCGAGTCGATGGCGCCGTCCGCGCCCACCACGGAGGTGTACCCGGCCGGGCGGGTGGTCTCGAGGAAGATCGCGGTGCCGCCCAGGATGCCGAACCAGACCACGCCCACCATGGTGGGCACCAGCAGCACGCCCGCGATGAACTCGCGCACGGTGCGACCGCGCGAGATGCGGGCGATGAAGATGCCGACGAACGGCGTCCAGGACATCCACCAGCCCCAGTAGTACGCGCTCCAGCCGGCCTGCCACGCGTCGCCCTCGGCGCCGTAGAACGCGGAGACGTTGAGCGAGTTCGCGAAGAAGTACTGCATGTAGGAGCCGAGGGACTGCACCATCTCCTTGAACAGGAACGCGGTGGGTCCCACGATCGCGATGAACAGCAGCAGGCCGGCGGCCAGGATCAGGTTGGTGTTGGACAGCCACTTCATGCCGCGCTCCACGCCGGAGACCACGGTGTAGAGCACCACGCAGGTGACCGCGCCGATCATGGCGTACTCGAGCCAGGGGCTGTCCTCGGGCACGATGCCCAGCGCGCGCAGGCCCGCGGACATCTGGGTGACCCCGAGGCCCAGCGAGGTGGCCACGCCGAAGACGGTGCCGATGAGGGCGATGTTGTCGATCAGGTGGCCCCAGCCGCCGCGCACGCGGCGCTCGCCGATCAGCGGCTCGAAGGCCCAGCGCAGCGCGAGGGGACGGCCGCGCCGGTGGATGGCCAGCGCGACCGCCACGCCCACCACCGCGTAGATCGCCCAGGGCTGCAGGCCCCAGTGCAGGAACGTGGTGGCCAGCGCCGACTGGGCGGCCTCCGCCTGGGTGGGGTTGGCGGCCGCCACGTCGGGCCGCGGATCGGTGAAGTGCATGAGCGGCTCGGTCATGCCGAAGAACACGAGGCCGATGCCCATGCCCGCCGCGAAGAGCAGGGAGAACCAGGACAGCGTGGAGAACTCGGGCTTCTCATCGGGCTTGCCGAGCGTGATCTGCCCCTTCCGGGAGAACGCGAGGTAGCCGCAGAACAGCACGAAGAACAGGGCGACGAGCGCGTACCACCACGAGAAGTTCGTGATGATGGCCTGCTGGACCAGGCCGATGCCCACGGTCATCTGGTCGGGGGCGAGCAGCGTGGCCCCCACGAAGGAGAGCACGATGACCGCGGAGGGCCAGAACACCCACGGCAGCAGGACGCGGTCGCGGGCGGCCGCGGCGGAGGTGGCAGGGGCGACGCCGGCGTCGGGGGCGGTCGCCGAGGACGGATGGTTCCCGGGTTGCTCGGGGATCATGGGCTCGGTCGAGGGCGGTGTCGGATCGCTCATCCTCCCGACCTTACGTGGTCCCGCACGCCGGCTCCCTGCCTGAGACGCGGCCGAGTGGACGGTCTCACCCGGCGGGGTGACCGCGCCCACGGCCCCGGCGCGGGCGTCCCCTGGTGAGGCGTGGGCGGCCTCACTAGGGTGTGGGACACCACGACGACGGCGGCGCCGGACGGGCCCGCCCGCGAGAGGAAGGACCGCACCATGACCGACGTCCCCTTCGAGGACCGCGAGGACGAACGAGAGCTCGAGACGGACCTGCTCGCCGATCCCAACGCCGCCGGCGACCCCGCGCCGCAGGACGGCCGCGACGGCCAGCCCGTGCGCGGCGGCTCGGACGACCCGCAGCACTGGGCCGGGGAGGGACGTGCCCCGGACTCCCTGCGCAATGCGGAGTCCGCCGCCATGCACATCGAGGAGGACGCCCAGGACCGCACGCGTGCGGACGAGGGCGACGTCGAGATCCTGTGACCGCCCCTCAGCCCCGGTCGGGGACGAGGCCGGTGCGCAGGAGGGTGAGTGCCTCGTCCTGCCCGAGGAGCGGCTGACGCATCTCGTCGCGGAGGAAGTCGAGCATCGCCGAGGCCAGCGCCGGCTCTTCGGAGGCGATCGCGTCCGTCGCGATCGCGGCGTGGAAGTCGAGGGCGAACGCGGCCGTGGCGGTCGCGGCGATGCAGCTGTGGGTGGAGACGCCGCACAGCAGGAGCCGATCCACCCCGCGGCCCCGCAGCTCGGCCGCCAGTCCCGTGCCGTGGAAGGCGGAGTCCCGGGTCTTCACGACCTCGACGGCGTCCGGGGCGGCCGCCGCGACCCCGTCGAGCAGAGCCGCCTGCCGGGTGCCCGGGAAGGCGAAGCCCTCGCCGTCGGCCAGCATGTTCAACGTCCACGTGGAGCGGTCCCGCGCGTGCTCGGTCCGCACCAGGAAGACGGGACGGCCGGCCTCGCGGGCGGTCCGGAGCAGTTCCACGACCGCCGCCGTCAGCTCGGCCTGATGGGCGGCCAGCGCGGGATGCTCGAAGTAGCTGTGCTGGACGTCGATCACCACAAGCGCGGTCTCGCCGCCGGTCGCGCGGGCGGAGGGGGAATCGGGCATCGACCCAGTGTGCCCACCGCGTCGCCGCCTGTCAGTGGCTCGTCGCCCCGGACGACGAAGGCCCCCCGCGTCTGCGGGGGGCCTTCTCGAAGTGGTGGCTCCGACCGGCGTCGATCCGGTGACCTTACGATTTTCAGTCGTACGCTCTACCAACTGAGCTACAGAGCCCGGCGACCTTCGTCACCAGGACCATGCGTCACCGGACTCCATTTCCGAATGCCGGTGATCGGATGATCCGAGCGACCCTGACGGGACTTGAACCCGCGACCTCCGCCGTGACAGGGCGGCGCGCTAACCAACTGCGCTACAGGGCCATGTTCTGTTGTTCTCGCCGCTTTCGCAACGAGTGGAAACTCTAGCAGAGCCTCCGCGCGTCGTGCAAACCCAGTCGGCGAGTGCCGTTCCGGCCGCCGAGGGCGGCCGGCCTGCGTACCCCCAACGGGATTCGAACCCGTGTCGCCGCCGTGAAAGGGCGGTGTCCTAGGCCTCTAGACGATAGGGGCAGGTCCGGTTCGAGATTCCCGAGGTGGACCCTGGGAGTCTATGGTGGCCGCACGCCCCCCGGCAAGTTCCCGCCGGAGCCGGTCCGCCGTCGTCGTGCCCCGCCGTCAGGAGCCCTCCGTGAGCCATCGCCCCGACCGCCCCGCCGCCACGTGGATGAGCGAGCAGGAGTTCGACGACGCCGTCTCCGCGGCCCTCACCCGCATCCCGGACGAGCTGGCACGGCTGCTGACGAACGTCGTCGTGGTGGTGGAGGACGAGTACGAGCCGCAGCGCTGGGAGGACCCGGCCACCGAGCTGTTCGGCCTCTACGAGGGCGTGCCGCTGACCGAGCGCGCCGAGTTCGCGTGGCAGATGCCGGACCGGATCGTGGTGTTCCGCGGCCCGCTCACCCGCCACTGCACCTCCCGCGCCGAGCTCGAGGACGAGATCACCGTCACCGTCATGCACGAGGTGGGGCATTTCTTCGGCATCTCCGAGGAGCGCCTCCACGAGCTCGGCTGGGGCTGAGCGCCGGTCAGGACTCCGGCTGGTCCTGGACCGGGCCGAACGAGGCGCGGCGGCCGAGGCGGACGTCCTTGCGGAACGGGACGACGAGCACCGGGCCCTTCGCGTGGTCCGCGACGCCGCGGCTCGTGGAGCCGACGATCGCACCGGCGAAGCCGCCCAGACCGCGCGTGCCCACCACGGTGAGGCGGGCGGTGGCGGTCTGGTCCACCATCACGTCCACGGGGGTGCCGTCCACGAGCTCGGTGAGGACCTCGAGGCCGGGGAACTCGGAGCGGATCCACGCGGCGCCGGCGTCGAGACGCTCGCGCAGCTCCCGCTCTCGGGCCTCCTCGTCCAGGCTGACGGCCAGCCACGCGGCGTTCGCGCCCAGGGGCGGGACGGCGCACACGAGCTTCAGCGGGGCCTGGCGGAGGCGGGCCTCCTCAGCGGCCTCGAGAGCGGCGGCACGGCCCTGCTCGGAACCGTCGACGCCCACCACGACGGCGGTCCTGTCCCCCGCGCGGCTGGCCTCGACCCCGGCGGGGATGATGGCGACCGGGCAGTGCGCGTGGCCGGGCAGCGCGGCGGCCACCGAGCCGAGCAGGCGGCCCATGAAGCCGCCGCGGCCGCGCGCGCCCGAGACGAGCAGGGAGGCCTCGGCGGAGAGCTCCACGAGGACGCCGGCCGCGTCCCCGATCTCCACACGCAGCTCCGGACGCACCCCGTCGGCGTCGAGCTTGCCGGCGACCTCCTCCAGGAGGGCCTGCACGCCCTCGCGGAGACGGGAGTCGTCCAGGACGGCGCCGCCGGCGTCCGCGCCGTAACCCCAGTACGCGGGGATCGAGTAGGCGGTGACGAGGGTCAGCGGCTCGCCGCGCAGGCCGGCCTCGCGCTGGGCCCAGCGGGCGGCGGAGACGGACTGGTCGGAGCCGTCCACACCCACCAGGACGCCGAGCGGTGCGTCCTCACGGCGGGTGGCGGCGGGCTGGGTCTGGGCGGACATGGCGACCTCCTCGAGTCGGACTCGACGGGCCCCGGGCGGACCCGGCCGAGTGCCTCCAGTCTACGCCTCGGGGCCCGGGATGAGTCCCGTGATCCCGGGCGAGACGCCCGCGGGGAAGCCGCGTGGATCCTCCGCGAGCCGGGCCGGGAAGGCGTCCATGCGCAGGGCGCGGGCCAGGCGGTCGCGGGGGTCGGCGCCGGGCGGGGCGTCCGCGGCGGGGCGGGCCACGGGGGCGTCCGAGGCCGCCACGATGACGTTGCCGCGGCGCCGCCCCTTGAGCATGGGCGGATCCGCGATCACCTCGACGTGCTCGAACGCGGCGACGACGGCAGCCACGTCCGCCCGCACCGACGTCAGGTCCGGCCCGCCGCCCACGTTGAGCACGTACAGCCCGCCCGGGGCGAGGACCCGCGCGGCGGCGCGGGCCGCGTCCAGGCCGGTGAGGCCCGGCGGGGTGATGTGGCGGGCACCGGTCAGGTCCGTGGGGTCCGGGGCGAAGACGTCGCGGATGATCAGGTCGCGGCTGGCCGGGTGGGCCGTGGCCAGGACCTCGGCGGCGTCTGCCACGCGGATGCGCAGGGCCGGGGCGCGGGGCAGGCCGAAGCGCTCGCGGGCGAGGGCGGCCAGGCCGGCGTCGATCTCCACCGCGGTCTGGTGGGAGCCCGGGTACGCGTGGTCCACCCAGCGGGCGAGCGCGCAGCCCGCGCCGCCCAGGTGCAGGGCCCGCAGGGGCGTGGGCTCCGGCCAGTGCGCCCGGACGGCCGCGGCGGCCCAGCGCATGTACTCGAAGGCCATGCGCTCGGGGCGCTCGGGGTCCAGCGGCGAGGACTCGACGCCGTTGACGTAGAGGATGAACGCGCCCGGCTCGAAGGCGTCCTCGCGGATCTCGGCGGTGCCGTGGGTGATCGCGTGGACGCCCGGCTCGATCCCGGCGGGGCCGGCGGATCCGCCCGCGGCCCGGCCCCGGCGCGCCGACGACCGGCGGCTCACGCCGCACCGCCGTCGTGCGGGAGACGGCGCACCATCAGCTGCTCGTGCAGGCCGGCCCACGGGCCGTTCATCGGCTCCGGCGCCCCCACGGCCGCGAACCCGTGCTTGGCGTAGAACGCCACGGCCCGCGGATTCTCGGCGAGGACGCGCAGCAGCGCGGGGCGGCCCCCGACGACGGCGTCCAGCAGGCGCGCTCCCAGGCCGGTGCCGTACGCCTCGGCCAGGACGTAGAGCACCATGAGCTCGACATCGGGCAGGTCGGCGGGCGATGCGGCCGCGTCGTCCGCACCCGTCCGGGCCGTCTCCGCCGCCGAGCGACGCGGGCCCGCGAGCGCCACGCCGAGCAGCCGGCCGCCGTCGTCGGCGACCCAGAGGTCACGGTCCGGTCCGATCAGCGCGGTCCACGCGGGTACGTCCTCCGGGATCCGGGCCTCGATCGCGTCCAGGTACGCGGACGGCAGGAGCGCGCCGTAGGCCTCCCGCCACGACCGCGCCTTGACGCGCAGCAGCGCCTCGACGTCCCCGGGTGCGGCGGGGCGCACGGCCACGGGCTCAGGCACGGACTGCTCCTCCGGGCCGCCGGCGCGGCGGCCATGTCTCGAACGAAAGCGCCTCGACACGCCGCCGTTTCTCGAACGAAAGCGTCCGGGGGCAGCGGGGAGGGGGGTCACCCGGCGTCGCCGTCGCGCGGGGCCGGGGCGGCGCGCCGCCCCTCGTCCTCGGCGAGGGCCGACTCGAGGCGCTCGAGCTTGCCGTCCAGCTCGCCGGTGCGGCCGGGGCGGATGTCCGCCTTCAGCACGAGCGAGACGCGTGTGCCGTACGGGGACACGGCGTCCACGGCGGCGCGCACGACCTCCATCACCTCGTCCCACTCCCCCTCGATCTCGGTGAACATCGAGGAGGTGCGGTGCGGCAGGCCGGAGGCGCGCACCACGGCGACGGCGGCCGCGACCGCCCGGTGCACGGACGCGGTGTCCGCGTCGCCGGGCAGGTGGTTGGCGTCGGCGGGTTGGCCGGAGGGGGCGACGGAGAAGGCGACGATCATGGCACCAGTGTGCCCCGCTCCCGCCGCCGGCTCACCCCCCGAGCACCGGCTGCAGGGCCTTGAGCAGCTCGTTCACGCCGATCGCCACGAACACGGCCGCGGTCAGGCCCAACAGGGTGTTGCGGACCCAGCCGTTGCGGAACTGCCGCGGCACGTCCTTCGTGTTGTTGAGGAACAGCAGGGTCACGGCCAGGAACGGCATGAACAGGGCGCCGAGCGTGCCGTAGAGCAGGATCAGGAAGATCGGCCGGTCCAGGAACAGCAGTGCCATGGGCGGCAGGGTCAGCCACAGCAGGAAGAAGCGGCCGGGCTTCGAGGACAGCGACGGCGCGTCGTCCTGGTCCAGCTCCGCGGCGGGCCGGCGGAAGTTCGTCCAGAAGTCCGCGAACATCAGCGAGACGCCGTGCCACACACCCAGCAGGGAGGAGAAGGACGCGGCGAAGAATCCGATGAGGAACACCGTGGACCACGCCGAGCCGTAGCGCTCGGCCAGCACGTCGCCGACGTCGAGCAGGCCCTTGTCACCCGAGGAGATCGCCAGCCCCGCCGAGTGCAGCAGCTCCACGCCCATGACCATGGTGGCGATCACGAAGATGCCCGTGAGGATGTATGAGGTCGCGTTGTCGAACCGCATGACCTTCAGGTACTTCGGGACGTTCCAGCCCTTCTCGCGCAGCCAGTACCCGTAGGCCGCGAGCGTGATGGTGCCGCCGACGCCGCCGGCGAGGCCGAGCACGTAGAACATGGCCTGGGGATCGCCGGAGGGCAGGCGCGGCACGAGACCGGCCAGGATCGCGCCCAGGTTCGGAACGGTCAGTGCCGCCGAGAGCAGCACGGTCACGAACATGACGCCGATCAGCACCGTCATGAGCCACTCGATGAGCCGGTACCTGTCCAGCCAGACCAGCCCCAGGCCGATCAGGCCCGAGGCGATCGCGAACACCTTGCTGTCCACCCCGGGGAACAGCGCCGCGAGCGGCAGGGCGGTGGAGGACATCGCCGTCGCCCCGTACACGATGCCCCAGATGAGGATGTACGGGCCGAAGTACCAGGACGTCCAGGCCCCGAGGGTGCGCCAGCCCTGGAAGATCGTCTTGCCGGTGGAGAGGTAGTAGCGGCCCACGCCCTCCACGAGCACGATCTTGAAGATCACGCCCAGCACCACGGCCCACAGCAGCATGTAGCCGTAGCGGGAGCCGGCGGTCAGGGTGGCCACCAGGTCCGCCGCGCCCACGCCCGTGGCCGCGGCGACGATGCCCGGGCCGAGGGAGTTCCAGCGCGGGCGGATCGGCGTCTCGTTCAGTTCGGCGTCGGTGAACCCGACGATGTCCGGGTTATGCACGGGGCGCCCGGGGTCGGCGGCGTGGGCCATGGGATGCTCCTGCGATCGGGGATGCGAGTGATCCAGCAAGTATCACGCATGGGAGCGACCCGGATCACATCATTCCGCGGTGCTTCACACGTGCGTCCCGTCCGCCTCCACCGCGATGCCCAGCTCGTTGCCCGGGATCGAGGCGAGCAGGCGGCGGGTGTACGGGTGCCGGGGGTTGGTGAAGACCTCCTCCGAGCTGGCCGCCTCCACCACCTCGCCGTCCTTCATGACGCACACGTAGTCGGAGATGAGCCGCACCACCGCCAGGTCGTGCGAGATGAACAGGTAGCTCAGCCCCAGCTCGTCCTGCAGGCGGCGCAGCAGCGTGAGGATCTGGTCCTGCACGAGCACGTCCAGCGCGGAGACCGGCTCGTCGCACACGATCAGCTCGGGGTTCAGCGCGAGCGCCCGGGCGATCGCCACGCGCTGGCGCTGTCCACCCGAGAGCTCGGCCGGGTACCGGCGGTGGAAGTGGGAGGGCAGGGCCACCTGGTCCATGAGCTCGAGCACGCGCGCCCGCCGCTGCGTGGCGTTGCCCCGCCGGTACGTCTGCAGCGGCTCCTCGATGATCCGGCCCACCGTGAACGAGGGGTTGAGCGAGGAGAAGGGGTCCTGGAACACGGCCTGCACGCGCTGCCGGAAGTCCTTGAGCCCCTCCCCCTTCAGCGCCAGCACATCCCTGCCCTCGAAGGTGATCTCGCCCGAGGTCGGCTCGATCAGCTTGAGCAGCATGCGCGCCGTCGTCGTCTTGCCGGAGCCGGACTCGCCGACGATCGAGACGGTCTTGCCGCGCGGGATCTTCAGGGAGACGTCCTTCACGGCGATGAAGTCCTCGTGCCCGCGCACGGGATAGACCTTCGTGAGGTCGCGAATCTCCACCAGCGGGGTGAGGTCCTGCTTCGCCAGGGCCACCGTGGTCAGGGCCGCGGTGTCGTCCTCGGCCAGGGCGACGGGCGCGGGATCGAAGGCCTCGGGCAGCAGGCGGGCCGCCGCCACCGACGGCGCGGCCGCCACGAGCGAGCGGGTGTAGGCGTGCTGCGGGTCCTCGAGGATGGCCCGCGCGTCGCCGGACTCCACCACGCGTCCGCGGTGCATCACCACGAGCTGCTGCGCCCGCTCGGCCGCGAGGCCGAGGTCATGGGTGATCAGCAGCACGGAGCTGCCGAGCTCGCGGGTCATCTCGCCGATCTGGTCCAGGATCACCTGCTGCACCGTCACGTCCAGGGCGGAGGTCGGCTCGTCCGCGATCAGCAGCTGCGGCCGGCACGCCAGGCCGATGGCGATCAGCACGCGCTGGCGCAGACCGCCCGAGAGCTCGTGCGGATACTGCTTGGCCCGTCGCGCGGGCTCGGGGATGCCGGCGCGCTCCATCACCTCGACGACGGCGGCCCCCACGTCCTTCTTCGTCGCCATGCCGTGGGTCAGCAGGGTCTCCCCGATCTGCTGACCCACCCGGGTCACGGGGTTGAGGTTGGACATCGGGTCCTGCGGCACCAGCCCGATCCGGCGGCCGCGGATGCGGCGCATCCGCGACTCGGGCAGGCCCACGAGCTCCTCGCCCGCGAAGCGGACGGAGCCTGCCGTGACCCGGCCGTTGCCGGGCAGCAGGCCGATCGCGGCCATCGCGGTGGTGGACTTGCCCGAGCCGGACTCGCCCACGATCGCCAGCGTGCCGCCGGCCGGGAGCGTGAGGGACGCGCCCTCCACGGCCTGCACGGTGCCCTGCTGGGTGGTGAACTCCACGTCCAGGTCGCGGATCTCCAGCAGGGGGGCGCCCGCCGCAGGGACCGCGGGCGCCGCGCCGGGGCCGGGTGCGCCGTCGTCGTGCTTGGGGTCCATGGTCAGCGCCTCCGGGAGGTCGGGTCGAGGGCCTCGCGCAGGGACTCGCCCAGCAGGGTGAAGCCGAGCGCGGTGATGGCGATGCACAGGCCGGGCAGGAACGCGAGCCACGGGTTGATGCCCAGCTCGGCCTGCGCGTAGGTGAGCATGCGGCCCCACTCGGCGGTCTCGGGGCGGCCGCCGCCGAGGCCGAGGAAGGACAGGGCGGCCGCGTCGATCACGGCCGTGGCCAGGGTGAGCGTGGCCTGCACGATCACGGGGCCCAGCGAGTTCGGCAGCACGTGGGACATCGTGATCCGTCCGCGCGAGAGGCCGAGGGTCTGCGCCGCGAGCACGTAGTCCGACCCCTTCTGCGTGAGCATCGAGGACCGCAGCAGCCGCGCGAACACGGGCACCTGCGCCACCCCGATCGCGATCATCACCGCGAACGGGGTCTGTCCGAGGATCGCCGCGATGGACACCGCCAGCAGCAGGTTGGGCACCGAGAGCAGGATGTCCACGACGCGCATCACGACGGAGTCCACCCAGCCGCCGAACGTGCCGGCCAGCAGGCCGAGCAGCATGCCGCCGGCCAGGCCGAACGCCGTCGAGACGACGCCGATGAGCAGCGAGGCCTGCGCGCCCCAGATCAGCTTGGAGAGCACGTCCCCGCCGAAGCGGTCCAGGCCCAGCGGGTAGCCGGCCACCTCGCCGGGGCCGGGCACGTGGGTGGGGCGGATCTCGCGCATGCCGGGTGTGGCCGTGCCCGCGTACGGGGCCAGCACCGGGGCGAGGACGGCCACGAGCACGAAGAGCAGCACGATCACGGCGCCGGCGATCGCCGCCGGGTTGCGGCGCAGCCGCTGGAACGCGGCGCCCCACACGGAGGTGCCGCGGGTGTCCGCGGCGGCCTCGGTGGTCGCCTGGGTCGCCCCGGCCTCGACGGGCGCCAGCGCGTGCTCGACGGCGTGCTCGGTGGGTCCGCCGCCGGGGCTGGGGGGCAGGTTCACGCTCATGAGACACGCACCCTCGGGTCGATGAGGCCGTAGGAGACGTCCACGACCAGGTTGATCAGCGAGTAGAGCAGGGCGATGAAGATGATGAAGCCCTGCAGCACCGGGAAGTCGAGCTGGAAGATCGCCTGCGCGAGGAACCGGCCGATCCCGTTGAACGCGAACACCGTCTCGGTGAGCACCGCCCCGGAGATCAGCAGGCCCAGCTGCAGGCCGAGCGTGGTGCTCACCGGCAGCAGGGCGTTGCGCATGATGAACCGGTCCCGGATCAGGCGCGGGGCCAGGCCCTTGGCGCGGGCTGTGCGCACGAAGTCCGCGTCCTGCACGTCCAGCACGGAGGCGCGGGTGATGCGCGCGATGATCGCCAGCGGGATGGTGCCCAGCGCGATGCCGGGCAGCACCAGGTGGGTCAGCGCGTTCAGGGCCGCGTCCCACTCGGCGGTGATGATGCCGTCCCACACGTAGAAGTTCGTGTAGTGGGTGGCGTCGATCCGCGGGTCCTGTCGGCCGTCGGTGGGCAGCCAGCCCAGCTTCACCGCGAACACCCACTTGAGGATGAACGCCAGGAAGAACACGGGCACCACCACGCCGATCAGGGACAGCACGACGGCGACGTCGTCCTGCCACCGGCCCACATGGCGGGCGGCCCAGTAGCCGAGCGGGATGCCGATGACCACCGCGAACACGATCGCGAAGATCGAGAGCTCCAGCGTGGCCGGGAAACGGTCCGCGAACTCCTCGACCACGGGCCGATTCGTCATGATCGAGGTGCCGAAGTCGCCGCGCAGCAGCCGCCCCATGTAGGTGACGTACTGCTCGAGCAGCGGCTTGTCGAAGCCGTACGCCGCGTTCACCCGGGCCACGGCCTCGGGGGTGGCGCGGTCGCCGAGCAGGGCGGTGGCGGGGCCGCCGGGCAGGCTGCGGACCCACACGAACAGCAGGACGGACAGTCCGAACAGGGTGGGGATCAGCAGCAGCAGGCGCTTGCCGATGAGTCTGAGCACGAGGGGCCTCCATGCCGGCGCGGGGGCCGGGCCGGTCGGTGCGAGGGACGGGCGGTGGCGGGCGGGCCGGCGACGACGGCGCCGGGGCGCGGCGCCGTCGTCGCCGGTGGGGCGGGTCGTCCCCGGCCCGCCGGGCTCACTCGGTCAGGTCGATCTCGTTGAAGACCTCGTCGTTGACCGGGCTCGCCGGGTAGGAGGCCACGCGCTTGTCGAAGGCCAGCGACGGGGCCGGGTGGGCGAGCGGGACCGCCGGGACGATCTCGGAGATCTGCTCGTTGATCTCCTGGTACTTCGGCGTCTGCTCCTCGAGCGTCGGGATCTGGCGGGCCTCCTCGAGGGCGGAGAACAGCTCCTCGTCGGTGAAGCCGAACTCGGGCTTCTCCTGGCCGAAGAACACGCCCACGAAGTTGTCCGTGTCGTTGTAGTCGCCGGTCCAGCCCAGCAGGTGGATGCCGTGGTCCGAGGTGCCCTGCACCTGGTCGAGGTAGTCCGGGCTCCACTTGGCCGGCTTCGCGTTCACCGTGATGCCCACCTCGGCCAGCTGGCTCGAGAGGTTGGAGAACGCCTGCTCGGGGGTCGGCATGTACGGGCGCGAGACGCCGGTGGGGTAGTTGAAGTCGATCGTGAAGCCGTCCGGGTAGCCGGCCTCGGCGAGCAGCGCCTTGGCCTTGGCGGGGTCGTGCTCGTACGTGGTGACGTCCTCGCTGTACCCGTTCACGGACTTCGGGATGAACTGGGTGGCGGGCTCCGTGCCCTCGGGGAGGGTCTGCGCGATGAGGGCGTCCTTGTCGATCGCGTGGGCGATCGCCTGGCGCACCCTGACGTCCTGGAGCTCCTCCTTCTCCTGGTTCAGGCCCAGGTAGAGGATGGTGAACGGGTCGCGGGCCACCACGTTGAAGCCGGCCTCGGACAGGGCCGCGGTGTCCGCGGGGGCCACGAGGTCGTAGCCGTCGATGTCCCCGGCCTCGAGCGCCTGACGGCGGGCCACCGGGTCGTCGATCACGCGGAAGGTGATGTCCGTGACCTCGCCGCCCTCGCCCCAGTAGTCCTCGTTGGCGGTGAGCTTGACGTCCTCGCCCACGCTCCAGGACTCGAACTTGTAGGGGCCGGTGCCGGTGGGGTGTGCCCGGGCGTACTCGGACATCTGGGGCGACTCGGCGGTGCCGCCGACCTCGTCCGCCTTGTACTCCTCGAGCGCCTTCGGCGACTGCATGGCGAAGGCCGGCAGGGACAGGGAGGAGATGAAGCCCGCGAACGGCTGTGCCAGCGTGATCTTCACCTCGTGCTCGCCGGTGGCCTCGCACTCCTTGTAGACGGCGTCCTCGGGCTTGTCCGCGAAGCCGCGGAACAGCTTGCCGTAGTAGTACGAGAGGGTCTCCGACTGCTGGATGCCCGTGAAGTTGTACCAGCGGTCGAAGTTGGCGCACACGGCCTCCCCGTTGAACGGCTCGCCGTCGTGGAAGGTCACGCCCTCCTTCAGCTGGAACGTGTGGGTCAGGCCGTCCTCCGAGGACTCCCAGGACTCGGCCAGCAGCGGCGCGGGGTCCGCGGTGCCCGGCTTCGTGCCCACGAGGCCCTCGAAGATCTGACGGGAGACCCGGAAGGTCTCGCCGTCGGAGGCGAAGGCCGGGTCCAGGGTCTTCGGGTCGGAGGAGGCGGCGAAGATGAACGAGCCGTCCACTTGGGCGGCGTCGCCCCCGCCCGAGCCGCCGGAGCCGCCGCCGTCGCGCTGGCTCTGGGCGCAGCCGGTGACGAGCAGGGCGCCGGCCGCGGTGAGCGCGGCGGCGGACAGGAGTCGGTGACGCAGACGGGTGGCCATGGGGGCTCCTCCGGGAGAGGTCTCAGCCGAGACGCGGGTGCGAGGGGACCGCGCCGTCGGGTGTGACCTCGGGCACGCTCCTGGACGTGACTATAGCCACAAGCGCGGGCGGGGACGCAACGCAGGCCGCGTCTGCGCGTGCGGCACGGCGCCCTCAGGCCCCGGTGGGCACCCGCTCCCGACGCGCGGCGGCCCGCTCGCGGACCCAGCGCAGCACGTCCTCCGGACGGTTGGTGGTGAGCTCCTGCACTCCCTGGGCGAGGAGGAACTCGGCGTCCTCGCGCTCGTCGACGGTCCACACCCGCAGGCGTCGCCCCGCCGCCAGCCACGCCTTCACGTCCGCCAGGTGCTCCCGCACGTAGGCCACGGAGGGCCCCGCCAGCCCGGCTCGGCCGCGCCAGACGAGCGCCTCGGACCCCGCCAGCGACTGACGCGCCGCCGCACGCACCGCCGCCCGGCTCAGCGGCCCCCGCGCGAGCCGGGTCGGCAGCTCCGTCGGCATGAGGTCCATCAGGGGGCAGAGGGGGTCCGTGCCGGCCAGCGGAGCCACGTGGCGCAGCGCGTCCGGATGGAAGCTCATGAGGGACACCTGCACCTGACCCACCCGGCCGGTCTCCGGGTCCCAGCCGGCCCGCAGCAGCTCCCGCAGCACCCGCTCCTCGAGCTCATGCCCGAACGGGGAGGGATGCTTGAGCTCCACGGCCAGACGCAGCGGCCGGTCCGCGGCCGTCGCGATCGCCAGGAGGTCGGCCAGGGTGAGCACCTGCTCCCCCGCGCCGCCGTACGCGGCGGGCGGCGCCGTCGTCGTGGCGGGCTCGGCCCCCGGACGCCGGGCGTGCCACGAGACGACGTCGAGACCGCGCAGACGATCCAGCGTGTGGTCCGCGACGGCGCCGCGCCCGTCCGAGGTGCGGTCCACGGTGGGGTCGTGCCAGCAGACGACCTCGCGGTCCCGCGTGAGCTGGACATCGCATTCGAGACCGTCCGCGCCCACGGCGAGGGCGTGGAGCATGGCGGCGCGGGTGTGCTCGGGGAAGGCGGCGGAGGCGCCGCGGTGGGCGATCACGAGGGCGGGCACGCCGCCAGGCTAGGGAGCGCGTGTGCCGGCCACGTCACCGCAGGGTGCCCGGCTGGTTAACTGGTGGGGACCATTCGGTGCGCGCGATCAGGAGCCTTCCGTGTCCCTCTCCCCCGACCCCGCCCAGCAGCTGCTCAGCGCCGGCGCCCTCGAACGCGCGGCGGGCCTGCGGCGCATGAAGGCCGTCGCCCTGGGGCTGCTCATCCTGCTGGCCGTGGTGTTCGTGGTCGCGTTCCCGTTGCAGGACACCCACCCGGTGTGGGGCTACGTGCGCGCCGCCGCGGAGGGCGGCATGGTCGGCGCGCTGGCGGACTGGTTCGCGGTCACGGCGCTGTTCCGCCACCCGATGGGGGTGCCCGTGCCGCATACCGCCCTGATCCCGCGGAAGAAGGACCAGCTCGGCGCCGCGCTGACCGAGTTCGTGCAGGAGAACTTCCTGGACTCGGAGGTCGCCCACGAGAAGGTCGACGGATTGAAGGTGGCCGAGGCCGCCGGCGGCTGGCTGCGCCGTGAGGAGAACGCGGCCCGCACCGCCCGGGAGATCGCGACGGCGGCCCGGGGCGCCATGGCCGCGGCTGACGACGACGCCGTCCAGGAGCTGCTGCGCCAGCTGATGGAACGCCACATGGTGGCCCCGGACTGGTCCCCCACGCTCGCGGGCGTGCTGGAGGACGTGGTGGCCGGCCGGCACCACGAGCGCGTGGTGGACCTCGTGGTCGCCCACACCGGGGACTGGGTGGCCGCCCACCCCGAGCTGTTCGTCGAGACGGTGCGCCGCCGCTCCCCCGAGTGGAGCCCGGACCTCGTGGACCGCCTCCTCGCCGAGCGACTGCACGCCGAGACCCTCAAATACCTCGCCGGCATCCGCCGCGACCGGCAGCACGAGGCCCGCCGCGCCGTCGACGACTGGCTCGACCGCCTCGCCGACGAGATGCGGAACGAGCCGGCCACCCGCGCCTCGGTGGAACGGTTCAAGCGGAACCTGTTCGCGGACGAACGGCTGCGCGCGTGGGCCGGGCGGGCCTGGGTCTCCCTGCGGGACTCGCTCCTGGATGCGCTCGAGGACCCGTCCTCCGACCTGCATCGCGCGCTCGTGGCCGCCCTGCGCGACCTCGGCGCCCGCCTGCAGGAGGACCCCGAGCTGCGCGACCGCGTGGACGGCCACGCCCGCCGCGCCGCGGCGTATGCGCTGAGCTCCTACGGCCCGGCGCTCACCGGGGTGATCGAGGAGACGGTCGCCCGCTGGGACGGCGAGCAGACCGCGCGCACCCTCGAGCTGTTCGTGGGCAAGGACCTGCAGTTCATCCGCATCAACGGCTCGATCGTCGGCGCGCTCGCGGGCCTGGCGATCCACGGGGTGGCCACGCTGTTCCTCTGAGCCGCCGCCCCTACCCCGCACTTTCGAACGTGAAATGGGGCGAATGGGCGCTTTCGAGCGTGAGATAGGCCCTCTCTCACGTTCGAAAGCGCGGGGGCGGGGGCGACGGACGCGCGGGGGCGGGGCCGTCAGGCGGCGGGCTTGCCCTTCTTCTGCCTGTCGTCCTTCTCGTCCTTGCCGCCGGGCAGGGCGCGACGGATCGCACCGAAGACGCCGCCGTCGTCCTTGGTGCCATCGGCGCGCCCCTGTGCGGCGCCCTCGCGGATCTCGCCGGGGATCACCATCGGCAGGGGGCCGAAGAGCTCCGCGGCGTTCTCCATCACGGCCTTGCCCATGGCGCGGTTGCCCACGCCGCCGATCACGGCGCCCACGCCGAACGGCACGGCGCGGCCCACGAAGCCGGCACCCTGCCGCAGGCGCATCTTGCGCATGAACGTCCTCTTGAGGCGATCCACCACGAACGCGCTGATGCCGGTGCCCGATGCGGTGCCCGCGAGCGCGTTGAGGCTGGACTGCGGGTCGTAGGGACGGCCGGCCTTGGCGGCGGCCTCGCGGAGCAGCTCCTTGGCGTCGTCGCCGAGCATGAGGCCCATGACGAGGGCCTGGGCGCGCTGCGGGTCCTGCGTGGTGATGCCGTGCAGCTCGGCGAGGGACTGCGCGTAGAGGGCGGTGGCCTCCATGAAGCCGGCGACCGCGGCACCGGACAGGCCGAGCGCGGCCACGGTGCCGATGCCCGGGACGATCGCGGTGCCGCCCACGGCGGCACCGGCCCCCGTGACGGTGGTCAGGTACTGCTGCCCGAGCCGCTCGGCGAGACGCTCCGGGCTCTCCCCCGGGTGCTTCGCCGCCATGCGCTGGATGTTCTTCAGGACCAGGGGGCGCTGGACCGCCAACACCGTGGAGAGGGCCTTCTCGAAGCCCTCCGTGGGCTCGCCGTTCTCATCGAGTGCCGACTTCAGCCCGAAGTCCTTCACCTTCCCGGACGCGTACCGGCCGATCGTCGAGTTCTTTGCCATGCGCGCCACAGTATCGGCGCGCGACCCCCGCGGTCAGGACCCGGGCGTCGCCGCGCGCAGGGAATGCTCGAGGAAGATGCGCACGTCACGGACCTCGTCGGGGCCGGTCCCGTGCAGGATCCCGGGGTAGGTGCGCACGGTCAGGCGGGTGTGCTCCTCGGCCCACGCGCGGGTGTGGGCGACGGCGTCCGGATGGATCACGGGGTCCTCGGCGTCCCGGCCCCAGAAGAACGGGCGCGGGCCCGGTCCCTCGGCCGGGGAGTCGAGCATGGCCAGCAGCTCGTTGTCGACGGCGAAGCCGCTCAGGCCCACACCGCAGGTGAACGCCTCGGGACGCAGACGCAGGACCGTCGTCGCCATGGCCATGCCCTGGGAGAAGCCGAGCACCGAGACCGTGCGGAAGCCGGCCGCCACGACCTCCTCGGCGGAGAGCACGTCGAACACGCGGTGGGCGGCGGCGAGCACCTGGGCGAAGTCGGACTGCAGCAGCAGGTCGAGCAGGAACCAGCCGTGCGCGCCGGGGTCGCCCGGGCCCTCGGAGGCCGTCTCGTCGATCTCGAAGCCGCCGCGCACCGCCAGGCCGGTGCACCGCTCCGGGAGCATCGGGAAGTGGCGGCGCGCCGCGCGGACCTCGTTGGAGCCGTAGCCGTGGAACACGAGCACCAGGTCCGTGCCCGCGCGCTCCGCCGGCGGGCGCGACCACACCACGCTGTGGCCGGAACTGATCGTCTCGGTGACTGGTGTGGGCGTGGGGCTCATGGCTCCATCCTAGGGAGAGGCCCCTGACCGGGCGTCATGCCTGGTCAGGGGCCGCTTTCCGGTGGGCCCTGCGGGGATCGAACCCGCGACCGGCGGATTAAAAGTCCGATGCTCTGCCAGCTGAGCTAAAGGCCCTCACCCGCGGCCGACGACGACGGCGTGCGGCCGACGACGGCGACCCTCGCGGGTGCCCTCCGATGGTAGCCCAGGCGTCCGGGGCACTACCGTGGACGGGGCCGCCGCCTCCGGCGACCACATCCCCACCCCGATGCGCCCTCGAAGGGA
The DNA here is from genome assembly GCF_024519775.1 of Micrococcus sp. Mcc28. Lineage (NCBI taxonomy): Bacteria > Bacillati > Actinomycetota > Actinomycetes > Micrococcales > Micrococcaceae > Micrococcus > Micrococcus sp. Mcc28. The sequence goes on from NZ_JALJRH010000009.1 coordinate 42,378, forward strand.
GCCCGCCCATGGCACGTCACCGCCTGCCCGCCGGCCGCGGCGCCAGCTCGAGCGCCTCGGGCGTGCTGCGCCCGCACCGGCCCCGCCTCTCGGAGCCGCAGGAGCTCACGCACTTCGCCGGCGGCGAAGACCCGCAGGAAGTGGCCGCGGCGGCCTCGCGCCTGGCCCACGCCCTCGTGGCCGGCGGCCGCGCGGAGGAGGACCCGGCCGTCGTCGAGCGGCTGGTCGGGCTGGTCCGCGAGCTCGGCGTCGAGACGCTCGCCGAGCTGTGGGCGGACGCCCCGCCCGTCTCGCTCGCCGGCGCCCTGTGGCGCCTGTACGCACTCCAGGAGGCGACGACCCGCGACGGCGAGCGCTGGGCCGCCTGGTACCGCGCCGGGCACGCCGCCTACGCCTCGCGCGTCGTGGCGGGGGCCGTCGAGCCGCCGGGGCCGGCCGAGCTGCGCCGCCTCACGGACACGATCCTCACGGGCGCCTACCGCTCCGAGATCGACGTCGCGTTCGAGCGCGCCGCGGCCTACGCCCGCGTCGTGGCCCTGGGCCAGGTCGAGCACGCCGAGGGCTCCGAGGCCGCCGCCCCGGACCGCGCCGCCGCCCTCACCCGCCGGGCCGCGCGCCTGGTCAGCACCGCCGACGCCCTGGAGGCGGCGGGTCGAGCGTTTCGGGACGGATCGCTAGACTGAAGGGGACGGCGCCGGGCCGCTGGTAACCCCGGGCTCCAACACATAGCCGCTGCGAGCGGCCTTCCGCCGAGAGGCGTTCCCGGTCCGGCGTCGTCGTCGACCCCTTCGCCACCCGTCGACGAGAGAGCGACCGCTGCCCATGTCCCCCCGCATGCCCTGGCTCGTCACGCGCGACACCCCGGCGCTGCGCCACATGGCGGACCTCGCCGAGGCCCTGCACCGGTCCGTGCATCTGGTGGCCCAGGTCGCGGGGACCCGCGGACCCGAGGCGGACCGTGCCGCCCGTGAGCTCGAGGAGCTCGACTCGTCCTCGAGCGCCACCCTCATGGCCTTCCTCACCGCGCTGCGCAGCGCCTACGTGACGCCGCTGCCCCGTCAGGACCTCTACCGGCTGGCCAGCGGCGTGCACGCGACCACCCGGCGCGTCGTGTCGGCGGGCGTGCTGATCCAGCGGGCCGACCTCGAGGAGCTGCCGACGCACGCCCTCGACGTCCTCGAGACCGTGGGTCGTCAGGCCGAGCTGCTCGCCCGCGGCGCCGCCGAGATGCGCGACCTCGACGCACTGGAGGCCACGTGGATGCAGCTGCTGCGCGCCTCCCGCCGCACGGAGCGGATCATGGTCGAGTGGCTCGCCGACCTCGGCATGGACCTGCTGCAGCGCGACTACAACCGCCAGCGCGAGGTCGCCTGGGCGCTGCACGCGGCGCTCGAGGCCCTCTCCCGCGTGAACATGGACCTGGGCATGGTGCTCGTCCGTGAGTCCTGAGCCGGTGGAGGCGCCGTGACCGCGGGGCTCGCCGTCGTCCTCGTGCTGCTGTGCGCCGTCGGCGCGCTGATGGGGTTCCGCGACGCCCCCAACGCCGCGGCGCTGCCTGTCCGGTACCGGGCGCTGACCCCGCGCGGGGCCCTCCTCCTGACCGGAGCGGTCAACACCGTGGGCGCGCTGCTGGGCATCGGGCTCATCACGCTGAGCGTGCACTACTTCACCTCGCCCGCGGTGCGCAGCGAGATCGGCCCCCTGGCCGTGGGCGTGTCCTGCGTGGTGACCCTCGTGTGGGGTCTGCTGCTGTGGTGGCGGCGCCTGCCCGGCTCCAGCACGCACGCGCTGATCTCCGCGCTGGCGGGCAGCCACCTCGCCGTGCGCCTGAGCCTGCACATCGACGTCGCCCACACCATCTTCGACCTCGTCCGCGCCGAGGTGCTGCTCAGCCTGCTGCTCTCGCCCCTGATCGCGTGGGCGCTCGCCCGCCTGCTCACCGCGCCCGCCACGCGGCTCGCCACCCGCGGCACCACGGTCAACGTCCAGCACCGGGCCCGCGTCGCGTTGGGCATCTCCGCCAGCGCCATGGCCATGGGCCACGGCCTGCAGGCCGGTCAGCGCATGGGGGTGCTGTGGGCCGCCGTGCTGGTGGGGTCCGGGTCCGTCCTGGCGCCGGACGCCCTGACGGCCGAGTTCGTGGGGGGCGCGTTCCTGTTCGCCCTCGCGGTCGGGCTCGGCACGCTGGGCGGCGCCTGGCGGATCGCCTGGACCCTCACCGAGCGTCTCGTGCGCCTCGACCCCCTGCGGGCGTCCGTGGCCGCCGTCATCCCCGCGGGCCTGCTGTTCGTCGGATCCCTGGTGTTCCACCTGCCCCTGTCCTCCACCCACACGGCGACGGCGGCCATCGTGGGCGCCGGCCAGACGCAGACCTACGCGTCCGTGCGCTGGCCCACCGTGCTGCGCGTGGTCGGCTGGTGGCTGCTCACGCCGGTGGCCTGCGCCCTCCTCGGCCTCCTCGGCACGCTGGCCCTCCTCCCGCTGGCCTGAGGCCGCGCCCGACGACGACGCCCGGCCCCGCAGACGCCGCGACCCCGCCCGGCGTGCGGCCGGACGGGGTCGGGGACGGAGCGCGGGGCGGCTCAGCCGAAACGGCCGGAGACGTAGTCCTCGGTCTGCTGGCTCGAGGGGTTGTTGAAGATGACGTTGGTGTCGTCGTACTCGATCAGCTTGCCGGGCTTGCCGACGCCCTGGATGTTGAAGAACGCGGTCTTGTCCGCCACGCGCGCGGCCTGCTGCATGTTGTGCGTGACGATGATGACCGTGTACTCCTCCTTGAGCTCGTTGATCAGGTCCTCGACGGCGAGGGTGGAGATCGGGTCGAGCGCGGAGCAGGGCTCGTCCATGAGGATCACGTCGGGCTGCACCGCGATGGAGCGGGCGATGCACAGACGCTGCTGCTGACCGCCGGAGAGGCCGGAGCCGGGCTTGTCGAGGCGGTCCTTGACCTCGTTCCACAGGTTGGCGCCGCGCAGGGACTTCTCCACGAGCTCGTCCGCACGGGACTTGTTCAGGCGGGTGCCGTTGAGCTTGTAGCCGGCCAGCACGTTGTCCCGGATGGACATCGTGGGGAACGGGTTCGGGCGCTGGAAGACCATGCCGATCTGGGAACGGACGCGGACCGGGTCCACACCGGGCCCGTAGATGTCCTCGCCGTCGAGCAGGAGCTGGCCGTCCACGGTGGCGCCGGGGAGCACCTCGTGCATGCGGTTGATGCTGCGCAGGAAAGTGGTCTTGCCGCAGCCGGAGGGGCCGATGAAGGCGGTGACGGAGCGGGGGGCGATGTCGATGTTGACGCCCTCGACGGCCTTGAACTTGCCGTAGAAGACATCGACGTCGATGGCCTGGATGCGCTTGGACATGAGTGGTTCTGTTCCTTCGTGGAAGTCTCTGGGGGGGTGCGACGGGGTCGGGGCCGGCCGCCCGGGGGATTCCGGGCGGCCGGACCTCATCGGCCCTTCTTGGGGGCGAACGCCTTGGCGATGAACCGTGCCGCCAGGTTGAGCAGCATGACGATGGTCACGAGCAGCAGGGCGGCTGCCCAGGCGCGGGCGGTCGAGGGGTCCGCCGCCGTGGGCGAGGTCGGGGCGACCAGCTGGCGGTAGATGTACACCGGCAGCGCGGTCATCCAGTTGTCGAACGGGTTCCAGTTGATGCTGGTGGCGAAGCCGGCCGTCACGAGGATCGGCGCGGTCTCGCCGGCCACGCGGGCGATGGCCAGGGTGACGCCGGAGGCGATGCCGGAGATCGCGGTGGGCAGGACCACCTTGGCGATGGTCTGCCACTTGCGCACGCCGAGGGCGTAGGCGCCCTCGCGCAGCTCGTTGGGCACCACACGGAGCATCTCCTCCGTGGATCGGACGACCACGGGGATCATGAGCACCGAGAGCGCGATCGCGGCCGTGAGACCCATCTGCACGGACTGCAGTGCGGTGGACTTGCTGCCGGTGACCAGGGTCAGGACCCACGTGATCGCGGCGTAGGCGAAGAGGCCGGCCACGATCGAGGGGATGCCGGTCATGACGTCCACGAAGAACACGATGGCGCGGGAGAACCAGCCGCCGCGGCTGTACTCCACCAGGTAGATGGAGGTGAGCATGCCGATCGGCACGGAGATCAGGGTCGCGATGATCGTGATCACGACGGTGCCGATCAGGGCGTGGCCGAAACCGCCCGCGAGCCCGCCGGCGGGCTTGCCGTCCTCCACCCACGCCGAGTCGTCGATGCCGGTGATGCCCTTCATGTCGTACGCCATGATCTGCGGGTTGGCGATCAGGGTCGGCAGACCGGCGGAGAGGACCGACCACAGCACGGAGACCAGCGGCACCAGGGCCACGAGGAACGCCAGCCACACGAGGTTGCGGCACAGGCCGTCTGCGGCGCGGCGCCGGTTCTCCATCACGCGGGTGGCCACGTAGAGCCCCGCGATGTAGAGGATGGCGGCGATGATCACGAAACCGACGACGTTGAAGGCGCCGCTGAGCAGCACGGTCAGGCCGGCGGCGACGACGGCCGCGGCAGCTGCGACGGCCATCCAGGTCCAGCCGGGCTTCTGACCCTCGGTCAGGGAGTGACGCCGCGGCGTCACGCTGTCCTCGGTGGCCCGGGGAGAAGTCGAGACAGTGCTCATGTCAGTTGGCTCCCGAGAATTCCTTGTGCTTGTTCACGATCGCGCGGGCGATCATGTTCACCGCCAGGGTGATGATGAAGAGCATGAGACCGGCAGCGATCAGCTCGTGCAGGCGCATGTTGAACGCCTCGGGGAAGTTGAGCGCGATCTCCGACGGGATCGTCTGGTTCCTGCCGGACTCCACGAGCGACCAGGAGAAGACGCCGCCGGAGAGCACCATGGTGACCGCCATGGTCTCGCCGAGCGCGCGGCCGAGGCCGAGCATGATCGAGGAGACGATGCCGGCCCGGGCGAACGGGAACACGGTCATCTTGATCATCTCCCAGCGCGTGGCGCCGAGGCCGAGCGCGGCCTCCTCGTGGAGCTTCGGGGTCTGGGTGAAGATCTCACGGCAGAGCGCGGTGATGATCGGCAGGACCATCACGGCCAGCACGACGCCCGAGGTCAGCAGGGTACGGCCCGTGGTGGTGGCCGAGCCGCCGAAGAACGGGATGAAGCCCAGGTTCTCGTTGAGCCAGCCGTAGATCGGCACCATCAGCGGAGCGAGCGTCAGCCAGCCCCACACGCCGTAGACCACGGAGGGGATCGCGGCCAGCAGATCGATCACGAAGCCCACCGACTGCGCGATGCGCGGGGGCGCATAGTGCGAGATGAACAGGGCGACACCGATCGCGACCGGGGTGGCGATGAGCAGAGCGATGATCGACACCATCACGGTGCCGGCCATGAGCGGCCACACGTACTGGAAGAAGGAGTCCGCGGACACGAGCTCCGCACCCGGCTGCAGGGCAGGCCATGCCTCCGTCAGGAGGAAGACCGCCACGAAGGCGAGCACGAGCAGGATCAGGACGGCGGCCGCAAGGGCCCCGCCGGAGAGGAGCTTGTCTCCGGCGGCTCCGCGGCGGGGGCCGCGCAGGCTGGACGGCTTCGGTGCCGCCTCGTTGGTGGTTGAGGACACAGTGCCTTCCCTCAGATCGACGTGCGTGGTGATGGACGGGCCGCGACGAACGAGAGCCCTGACGCGGCTTCAGCCGCCGGGCCCGTGGGGCCCGGCGGCCGAAGCGGCGGTGGGTCAGCCGACAAGAAGCGACATCAGCCCTTGACCGAGATGGCCTCGATGCGCTCCATGGCCTTCTTGCGGGTGTCCTCGGAGATCGGGGCGTTGCCCGCGGACTCCTCGGCGGTCTTCTGACCGTCCTCGGACACGACGTACTCGGCGAAGGCCTTGACCTGGTCCACGGTCTCCTGCGACTCGTACTGGTTGCAGTAGATGTGGTAGGAGACCAACACGACGGGGTACACGCCGGACTCGTCGGTGGCGCGGTCGAGCTCGATCGAGCCGTCCTCCTTGGCCTCGGACTTCTCGACGGTCGCGGCCGCGGCCTCGGCGGAGTACTTCACGTACTCCTCGCCGACCTTCACGGACACGGTGCCCAGCTCGCCCACGGCGGAGGCGTCGGCGTAGGTGATGGCGCCCTCGGTCTGGGAGGCCAGGCCCACGACACCCTTGGTGCCCTGGGCGGACTCGGCGGTGATGTCGGACGGCCAGGTCTCGACCTCGTCGTAGGACCAGGCATCGCCGGCGGCCTCGGTGAGGTAGGCGGTGAAGTTCTCGGTGGTGCCCGAGTCGTCGGAACGGTGCACGACGGTGATCGGGGTGTCGGGCAGCTCGACGCCCTCGTTCTGCGCGGCGATGGCCTCGTCGTTCCAGTTCTTGATCTCGCCGGAGAACACCTTGGCGATGGTCTCGGCGTCCATCTTGACCTCATCGACGCCCGGCAGGTTGTAGGCCACGGCGATCGGGGAGATGTAGGCCGGCACGTGGAACGCACCCTCGTCGCCGCAGTTCTCCTTGGCGGACTCAGCCTCCTCCTCCTTGAGGGCGGCGTCGGAGCCGGCGAAGGAGGTGGCGCCGGCGAGGAACTTCTCACGACCGGCACCGGAGCCGTCCGGGGAGTACTGCACGGTCAGGTTCGGAGCGGTCTCGGTGACACCCTGGGTCCAGGCGGTCATGGCCGCCTCCTGCGAGGAGGCGCCGGCGCCGACCAGGTTGCCCTGGACCTCGGAGGTGGTGCCCTGCTCGCCGCCGGCGGAGCCGGAGGCATCGGAGCCGCCGGCGGAGCCGGAGGCATCGGAGCCGCCGTTGCCGCTGTCCGCGGAGGAGCAGGCGGTCAGGGCGATGGCGGCCACGGACAGGAGGGCGGCGGAGCGGCCGAAGCGGTGAGCCTTCACGAAGAGCCTCTTTCAATCGGATGACGACGGTGAGGGCAGAGCGTCCGGCTGGCCCGGTTCTGCACCGCACCCGACCGTACGGTCCAGAGGTGAATCGAGTGCTCGGCCGGGGTGAACAGATGGTGAACGGGAGCGGCATTCGCAGGAATGATCTGTGCCGTGGACCACAATGCTTGGTTGAGCCTCGCACGGCGAGGGCTCCCCGGCGTCGGACTAGGCTGGCCGCATGACGGACCGCTTCGCCACCGCCACGGGCACGGTGCCGATGGTCGACCCCCAGACCCGCGGGGAGCGCCTCGGCCGCTTCCTGCGTCGGCGCGCCCGTGCGGGTTGGTCCCGCGTCCGCTCCTCCGTGGGCCAGGCCGCCCTCGTCGCGGTCTGCGCGGTGGGCGCCTATTGGTTCGCGGAGACCATCCTGGGCCACCAGCAGCCCCTGTTCGCCTCCACCGCCCTGCTGATCGCCCTCGGCTTCCAACGGGAGCCGAAGCTGCGCAAGGTGGCCGAGGTCGCCGTCGGCTGCACCGTCGGCATCCTGATCGGGGACCTGCTCATGGTCGGGCTCGGCCGCGGCCTGTGGCAGGCCTCGGTGGTCCTGTTCGTGTCCGTGATGGTGGCCCGGTTCCTGGACTCCGGCGCCACGTTCACGATGCAGATGTCCCTGCAGTCCGTCCTCGTGGTCCTCCTGCCCATCGGCGCGGGAGGGCCGTTCGTCCGCAGCCAGGACGCGATCGTGGGCGGCGTCCTGGCCCTGCTCGTCACGTTCCTCTCGCCCCAGGACGTGCGCCGCCCCGCGGTGCGTCAGCTGGGTGGGCTCTACGACTCGATCGCCACGGTGCTGCGCGACCTCTCCCGGGCCCTGCGGGAGGACGACTCCCGCACCGCCTGGATGGCGCTCGTGGCCAGCCGCGGCACGCACACCACGCTGGAGGCGCTGCGCAAGGAGCTGCGCGTCACGCATGAGCAGACCCTCTTCAACCCGCTGCACCGCTCCTCGCGCTCCTTCGTGGACGACGCGGTGAACGCGGCGGACCGCTCGGACCTGGCGGTGCGCTCCCTGCGGATCGTGGCCCGGCGGGTGGTCTCGGTCCTGGACGAGGGTGTGTTCGACGACGACGTCCGCGAGCGCCTGGCCGCCTGGTTCGACGACGCCGCGGACGCCGTCGAGATCCTGCACCGCTCCCTCGTGGAGCCGCAGGCCGAGGGCCGCCATCGCTCGCTGTCCGTGGCGCGGGACGCCCTGGGGGCGTCCGCGTCCGCGCTGGACCCGCACCAGCTGGGCGGCGGGTCCGTGCACGGCGAGGCGCTCGTGATGCTGCTGCGGCCCATGATGGTGGACCTCATCGAGGCCACGGGCGCCGAGCACGACGAGGCGCGCGGCTACCTGCCCCGCGTCTGAGCCCGACGGCGGCGCACGGCCCCGGCGGCCGACGTCGGACCGCGCGCGGTGCCGGTTAACGCGTCCGCCTCGGCTCCTAGAGTGGGCGCATGGCCACCAAGACCGCCCCGAAGCGCGCCCCCGGATACCGCTGCACCGAGTGCGGCTGGACCACCGTGAAGTGGGTCGGCCGCTGCGGGGAGTGCCAGTCGTGGGGCACGGTCGAGGAGATCGGGCTGACGTCGACCACCGGTCGCACGCGCGCGGCCACGGTCGCGGAGGTCGCGCCGCGCATCGCGGACGTGGACGCCACGCTGGCCTCGTTCCGCTCCACGGGGGTGCGTGAGCTGGACCGCGTGCTCGGCGGCGGCCTCGTGCCGGGCGCGGTGATCCTGCTGGCCGGCGAGCCGGGCATCGGCAAGTCCACGCTGCTGTTGGACGTGGCCGCCCAGACGGCGCGCGGCGCGGGCGGCGGCGGTCCGCGCTCGGTGCTGTACCTGACGGGCGAGGAGTCGGCGGCGCAGGTGCGCTCCCGCGCAGACCGGATCGGGGCGATCGCGGAGACCCTGCGTCTGACGGCGGAGACGGACCTGGGTCGGGCGCTGGGGCAGATCGAGCGGACGGACCCGGAGCTGGTGATCGTGGACTCCGTGCAGACCCTGCAGTCCACCGAGGTGGACGGGATCGCCGGGGGCGTCAGCCAGGTGCGCGAGGTGGCGGCCAGCCTCATCCGCACGGCCAAGGAGAAGGGGATCACCACGGTCCTGGTGGGCCACGTGACGAAGGACGGGACCATCGCCGGCCCGCGGCTGCTCGAGCACCTCGTGGACGTGGTCTGCCAGTTCGAGGGGGACCGCCACTCACGGCTGCGCCTGGTGCGTGCGGTGAAGAACCGCTTCGGGCCCACGGACGAGGTCGGCTGCTTCGACCTGCGGGAGGACGGCATCGAGTCCCTGGACGACCCCTCCGGTCTGTTCCTCTCGGGCGTCTCGGAGCCGGTCGAGGGCACGTGCGTGACGGTGACGCTCGAGGGCCGGCGCCCGCTCGTGGCCGAGGTGCAGTCCCTGCTCACCCCGTCCGCCGGCGGCAGCCCGCGCCGCACCGTCTCCGGCGTGGACGCGGCGCGCGTGAACATGCTCCTGGCCGTGCTCCAGCGCCGGGCCCGTTTCGCCGTCGCCCAGGACGACTGCTACGTGGCCACCGTGGGCGGCGTGCGACTCTCGGAGCCCGCCTCGGACCTGGCCGTGGCCGTCGCCGTGGCCTCGGCGAAGCTCTCGGCCCCCGTCCCGCAGGGGATGATCGCGGTCGGCGAGCTCGGGCTTGCCGGGGAGGTGCGCCCCGTGCCCGGCATCGGGCGACGGGTGCGTGAGGCTGCGCGGCTGGGCTTCACCCGCGCGCTGGTCCCCCGCTCCCCCGAGCCGCTCGGGGAGGTCCCGGCGGGCTTCACGGTGGCGGAGGTCGGCTCGATCGGCGAGGCCCTCGCCACGATCCCCACGTGGACCGGCGGCGGCCCGGCCGCGCGTCCGGAGGTCGGCCCCGGCCGCTGACGACGCGCCCGGCTCAGCGGGACGGCGACGGCGACGGGTCGGTGGTCGTGGCCGGTGCCGCGGACGGCGAAGCCGACGCCGATGCTGAGGCGGACGCCGAGGCTGAGGCCGACGCCGGAGCTGAGGCGGACGCCGACGGGGAGGCGCTGCCGCTCGAGGAGGGGGTGGCCGAGGAGGGGGTGGCCGAGGAGCCGCCGTCCTGGGCCCCCGGGGCGAGCTCCTCGAGGATCTTCAGCGCGACGGGGCGGGAGGTGACGTCGCCGAGGCTGACCGTCAGCAGATGGGGTCCGGGCTCCGCGAGAGCGCCGAGTCGGCCGCAGTCCTGGCTCGAGGCACGGCCGGACCAGCGGTACACGGCGGTGAGCTCCTCGTGCGGGTACAGCACCCGCTGGGCCTCCGCGGGGTCCGCCTGGCAGATGCGGGTGGAGAAGACGTCGTCGCCCTCGGCCGTGCGGATCCTGAACTCCTGTCGGGCCGTGCCCACATCCGTGCGGCACGGGGTCGAGGAGAGGTTCGTGATGCCCAGGCGCAGCTCGGCCTCCTCGCCCCGCTGGTACTCGGACCGGTCCGCGGAGGCGGTGATCCGCAGGTCCGAGGGCTGGCACTCGGCCGCGTCCTCGAGGGCCACGGTGGGCGAGGCGGAGCCGGACTCGGCGTCCGTCGCCGGGGCGGGCGACGGGGAGTGCACCGGCGTCGGGGCGGCGGAGGGGTCGGCGTCCTCGGAGGAGAAGGCGCCGATCCCGGCGCGGACGAGCGCCACGACGGCCCACCCCACCAGGAGCAGGAGCACGAGGGCGAGCAGGGCGGCCACGAGCCGCCGGCGGCGGTAGACGGCGGGGGACGGCTTCGACCCGGGGGAAGTCGGACGAGACGGCATGCGATCCAGGGTAGGCGGCGGCGCACCCTACAGTGGACGCCATGCCCGCGCCCGCCCCCCTCGTCCCGCCCACGGTGGACGTGCCGCGCCTGCACGACGCGGTGCTGGGCTGGTTCGCCGTCCACGCCCGGGACCTTCCCTGGCGCAGCCCGGACTGCTCCCCGTGGGGCGTGCTCGTCTCGGAGATCATGCTCCAGCAGACACCGGTCGTGAGGGTGCTGCCCCGCTGGCGGGAGTGGCTGGAGCGCTGGCCCACCCCCGCGGACCTGGCCGTCGCCCCCACCGCAGACGTGCTCACGGCCTGGGACCGGCTCGGCTACCCGCGCCGGGCCCTGCGCCTCCAGGAGGCCGCCCGGGCCGTCGTCGAGCGCCACGACGGCCGGGTGCCGGCCGACCCCGCCGCCCTGCGCGCCCTGCCCGGCATCGGCGAGTACACGGCCGCGGCGGTCGCGAGCTTCGCGTTCGGCATCCCCGAGACCGTCGTGGACACCAACGTGCGCCGGGTGATCGCGCGCGCGGTCGCGGGTGAGGCCCTGCCCGGCAGGTCGCTGACCCGCGCCGAGATGCGCCGCGCCCAGGACCTGATGCCCGAGGACCCTGCCCGCGCCAACGCGTGGAACGCGGCCGTCATGGAGCTCGGGGCCCTCGTCTGCACGGCCCGCTCCCCCGCCTGCGACCGCTGCCCCCTGGCGGAGACGTGCGCGTGGGTCGCGGCGGGCTCCCCGCCGCCGGCGGAGGTGTCGCGCGGCCAGGCCTGGGCCGGCACGGACCGTCAGGTGCGCGGGGCCGTGATGGCCGCCGTCCGCGAGCACGGGCGCGTGGCCGAGGCGGAGGTGCCCGCCGTCGTCGTGACCGGGGGGCGGCTCGGGTCGCACCGCCCCGACGACGCGCAGTGGGCGCGCTGCGTGGCTGGGCTCGTGTCGGACGGGCTGCTGGCCCGGGACGACGACGGCGGCCTCACCTTCCCGGCCTGACCTCGCCGGGGTACGGGGCGGCCCGCGGTGCGGCGGCTCAGAGGCGGCGGATCATCCGCGTGTTGCCGAGCGTGTTCGGCTTGACCCGGGCGAGGTCCAGGAACTCGGCGACGCCCTCGTCCGTGGAGCGCAGCAGTTCCGCATAGACCTCCGGGTCCACGGCGGACTGGTCCGCCATCACCTCGAAACCGTGCCGGCGGAAGAACTCGACCTCGAAGGTCAGGCAGAAGACCCGCTCGACGCCCACGGCCCGCGCACGGTCCAGCAGCTCCTCGATGAGCAGGTGCCCGACGCCGGCCCCCCGGTGGGCCTCCGAGACGGCGAGGGTGCGGACCTCGGCGATGTCCTGCCACATCACGTGGAGGGCGCCGAAGCCGGCCAGGGTCCCGTCCGCCTCCTCGGCGACCACGAACTCCTGGATGGCCTCGTAGTAGGCCACAGCCTCCTTCTGGAGCAGCACGCGCTCCCGCGCCAGTGGCTCCACGAGCGCCTGGATGACCGGGACGTCCTGGGTCCGCGCCGAGCGGAGGGTGAGGGGGCGGTCGGCAGGCATGGGGTCCAGTCTAGGCACGGACATCCCGACCCCGGAGAGACGGGAGCCCCCGTCCCGGCGGACCGGGCGGGGGCTCCCGCGGCGTCGACGGCAGGCTCAGGCCTGCTGCTCGCCCTCGTCCCCGGACAGGAACTTCTCCTGCGCGCCGTCGACACCCTTGTTCACGGTGTCGGCGTGCTCGCCGAGCTTGTCACCGTGCTGCTCCTGAGCGTTGTCCACGGCCTCGTCGATCTTGTCCGAGTGCTGGTTTGCGAGGTTGTTCAGGTCACCGATACCCATGGGCGGCCTCCTTCTTCTCGGGGCTGCTCCGCGGCCGTCCCGGCGAGCGCCGGGTCGAAGCGGAGACAGGACCACCGTCGAGCGGTCACAGACCACGCTGGCACCGATCCCGCCGCGAGGGAACCCCTCTCGTGCCTCCGGGGAGGCGGTCCGGTTCAGCGGTCCTTCGAGAGGCCGTCCTTGATGCCTACGGCGGTGTCGCGGACCTCGGCCCCGGCGTCCCGCGGGGGCACGACGACGGCCCGCCGCCTCCTCCCCGAGGGGAGGAGGCGGCGGGCCGTGGGCACCGGACGCGCGGTCCGGCGTCTCGGATCAGGCCCCGCGGGTCACGCGGAGCGGGCGGCGTCCACCGGATCGCCGGCACCGGACTCGAGCTCGGCCAGGTCCGCGCCCTCCAGGGCCTCCCGGCCGCCGGAGAACGTGAACGTCAGCTCGGCGCCCTCCCCCTCGCCCGTGGTGTCCACGGTGATGAGGGAGCCGGCCGGGATCTCACCGAAGAGGATCTTCTCCGAGAGCTGGTCCTCCACCATCTGCTGGATGGTGCGGCGCAGCGGGCGGGCACCCATGGCCGGATCGTAGCCGCGGTCCGCGAGCAGTTCCTTGGCGGACTGGGTGAGCTCGATGGACAGGTCCTGCTCCGCCAGGCGCTTGCCGAGGCGGGAGATGAACAGGTCCACGATCTGCACGATCTCGTGCTTCTGCAGCTGCGGGAACACGATCACGTCGTCCACACGGTTGAGGAACTCGGGGCGGAAGTGCTGGCGCAGCTCCTCCTTGACCTTGCCCTTCATCCGCTCGTACCCGGTGGTGGTGTCCGTGGCCGACTGGAAGCCGGTCATGACGCCCTTGGAGATGTCCCGGGTGCCGAGGTTCGTGGTCATGATGATCACGGTGTTCTTGAAGTCCACCACACGGCCCTGCGAGTCGGTCAGGCGACCGTCCTCGAGGATCTGCAGCAGGGAGTTGAAGAGGTCCTGATGGGCCTTCTCCACCTCGTCGAACAGCACCACGGAGAACGGACGGCGGCGGACCTTCTCGGTGAGCTGGCCGCCCTCCTCGTAGCCCACGTAGCCGGGAGGGGCACCGAACAGACGCGAGACGGTGTGCTTCTCCTGGAACTCGGACATGTCCAGCGTGATGAGCGCGTCCTCGTCCCCGAAGAGGAACTCCGCGAGGGACTTGGCCAGCTCCGTCTTGCCGACGCCGGTGGGGCCGGCGAAGATGAACGACCCCGAGGGGCGGTTCGGGTCCTTCAGGCCCGCGCGGGTGCGGCGGATGGCGCGGGACAGGGACTTGATCGCCTCGTCCTGGCCGATCACGCGGCGGTGGAGCTCCTCCTCCATGTTGCGCAGGCGGTCCGTCTCCTCCTCGGTGAGCTTGAACACCGGGATGCCGGTGGACTTGGAGAGCACCTCGGCGATGAGGTCCTCGTCCACCGTGGCGACGTCGGCGTCCGCACCGGTGCGCCACGCCTGCTCCTTCTCGCGGCGCTCGTCCTCGAGCTGCTGCTCCTGGTCGCGCAGGCGGGCGGCGCCCTCGAAGTCCTGGCCGTCGATGGCGGCCTCCTTCTGGGTGCGCGCCTCCGCGATGCGGGACTCGTAGGCCTTGATCTCCGGCGGCACGGTCATGCGACGGATGCGCAGACGCGCGCCGGCCTCGTCGATCAGGTCGATGGCCTTGTCCGGCAGGTGCCGGTCGGAGACGTAGCGGTCCGCCAGGCCGGCGGCGGCCTTGAGCGCACCGTCCGTGATGGAGACCTTGTGGTGTGCCTCGTAGCGGTCCCGCAGGCCACGCAGGATCTCCGTGGCGTCCTCGACGGACGGCTCGGCGACCTGGATCGGCTGGAAGCGGCGCTCGAGCGCGGCGTCCTTCTCGATGTGCTTGCGGTACTCGTCCAGCGTGGTGGCGCCGATGGTCTGGAGCTCGCCCCGGGCCAGCATCGGCTTGAGGATGCTGGCGGCGTCGATCGCGCCCTCGGCCGCGCCCGCCCCGACGAGGGTGTGGATCTCGTCGATGAACAGGATGATGTCCCCGCGGGTGCGGATCTCCTTGAGCACCTTCTTCAGGCGCTCCTCGAAGTCGCCGCGATAGCGGGAGCCGGCCACGAGGGAGCCGAGGTCCAGCGAGTAGAGCTGCTTGCCCCTGAGCGTCTCCGGGACGTCGCCGCGGTCGATCGCCTGGGCCAGGCCCTCGACGACGGCGGTCTTGCCGACGCCGGGCTCGCCGATGAGCACGGGGTTGTTCTTGGTGCGGCGGGAGAGCACCTGCATGACGCGCTCCATCTCACCCGCACGCCCGATGACGGGATCCAGCTTGCCGTCGTGCGCGGCCGCGGTGAGGTTGCGTCCGAACTGGTCCAGCACCACGGAGCCGGCGTTCTGGCCGGCCTCCGCGCCCTGGCCCACCCCGGCACCCGCGGTCTCCTTGCCGCCCTGGGCGCCGCCCTGGTAGCCGGAGAGCAACTGGATGACCGTCTGACGGACGCGGTTCAGGTCCGCGCCGAGCTGCACGAGGACCTGGGCGGCCACGCCCTCGCCCTCGCGGATCAGGCCGAGCAGGATGTGCTCGGTGCCGATGTAGTTGTGGCCGAGCTGCAGCGCCTCGCGCAGGGACAGCTCGAGCACCTTCTTGGCGCGCGGCGTGAAGGGGATGTGGCCGGGCGGGTTCTGCTGGCCCTGGCCGATGTCCTCCTGCACCTTCTCTCGCACGGCGCCCAGGGAGATGTCCATGGACTCCAGTGCCTTGGCTGCGACGCCCTCACCCTCGTGGATCAGTCCGAGCAGGATGTGCTCGGTGCCGATGTAGCTGTGGTTGAGCATGCGCGCCTCTTCCTGGGCGAGCACGACCACCCGACGGGCGCGGTCGGTGAATCTCTCGAACATGGGCACACTCCTTGCGTACGGTCGTGGTCGACACTACGCACCCGGACCGCGTGCCGCGCGGCTGTTCGCCAGCGGGAGAAGCGGCCCGGCCGTCGTCGGGAGGGGCCGGAACGAGGCCCGGGGACGCCGATTCCTCGACGCACCCGGGCGGGACGCTCACTTGCGCTTCGCGTTGCGGTAGGCCTCCACCACGTCGCGGTGCAGACGGCCCCGGCTCGAGACCTCGTAGCCGTTCTCGGCCGCCCACTTGCGGATCTGGGCGGCCTCGACCTTGGGCGACGGCGGCGCCACGGCGCGGCCCTTCTTCATGTAGGGCTTCAGGAACTCACGGAGTTCTGCGGCGTGCTCCTTCGACAGGTCGATCTCGTAATTGCGACCGTCCAATGCGAAGTTCACGGTCTCATCTGCAGGCGAACCGTCAAGATCATCCACGAGGACCACTTCTACCTTCTGTGCCAACGGTGATTCCCACTTTCTTCTCTCGTGCGCGTGTCCCTGGGTTCCGGTCTTCGCTCTCGGGCTTCTTTCCCGCGTGCTCACGATTCCGGCCGTGCACTTGTGGTGAGTCAAGAATACCGCAACAAAACCGGGCAGAAGGATTCTTCAACGCCGGGGAAGGAATCTCAGCGGGCGCGGTCCTCCGGATCGGCCTCCGGCCCTCCCTCGGCTCGGCGTCGGGCCGCCCACTCACGGGCCTCGGCCTCCTCGCGGGCCGCCCGCGCGTCCGCGCCCGAGAGCCGGCGGGCCTGACTCTCGCGCTCACCCGTGTCCGAACGCAGCAGGGAGCGCATCACCAGCCAGAAGATGAGCCCGAGGCCGATCGAGGGGGCGAGGACGGAGAAGTAGTCCCAGAAGTCGGCCATGTCAGGCCTCCGGCTTGAGCAGCGGGAAGAGGATGGTCTCGCGGATGCCGGCGTCCGTGAACAGCATCACCAGGCGGTCGATGCCCAGGCCGATGCCGCCCATGGGCGGGGCGCCGTACTCGAGGGCGCGCAGGAAGTCCTCGTCCAGCTGCATCGCCTCGTCGTCGCCGGCGGCCGCCATCGCCGACTGGGCGGTCAGGCGCTCGCGCTGGATGACGGGGTCGATCAGCTCGGAGAACGCGGTGCCGCGCTCCATGCCGCCGATGATCAGGTCCCAGGCCTCGATGACCCGGTCGTCCGAGCGGTGCGGGCGCGCGAGCGGCTGGGCGGCCGGCGGGTAGTCGTACACGAACGTGGGGTTCATCAGGGTGGGCTCCACGATCTCGCCGAACAGCTCGATCACGAGCTTCTCCGCGTCCCACGCGGGGTCCACCTTGACCTCGTGCTCCGCGGCGATCGCCCGCAGGGTCCCGGCGTCCGTGTCCGGGGTGATCTCGCGGCCCACGGCTTCGGACAGCCCCGGGTACACGGCGACCCAGGCCCACTCGCCGTCGAGGTCGATGACGCCCTTCGCGGTCTCGAGCCGACGCCCGGCGCCCACCGCGTCCGCGGCGTTGAGGATGATCTCCTGCATGCGCTCGGCCATCACGTGCATGTCCGCCCATGCCTCATAGGACTCGAGGGTGGTGAACTCGGGCGAGTGGGTCGAGTCCACGCCCTCGTTGCGGAACACGCGGCCGATCTCGAACACGCGGTCGATGCCGCCGACGACGGCGCGCTTGAGGTACAGCTCGGTGGCGATGCGCAGGGTCATCGGCTGGTCGAACGCGTTGAGGTGCGTCTCGAAGGGACGTGCGAGGGCGCCGCCGTGGACGAGCTGGAGCATCGGGGTCTCCACCTCCACGTAGCCGTGGCCCTCGAGGGTGCGCCGCACCGCCGAGGTGACCTTGGCGCGGGTGTAGACCATGCGGCGGGCCTCGTCGCGCACGATCAGGTCCGCGTAGCGCTGGCGGACGCGGGTCTCCTCGTTCAGGTCCGCGTGCAGCACGGGCAGGGGGCGCAGCGCCTTGGAGGCCATCTCCCACGCCGAGGCCATGATGGACAGCTCGCCGCGGCGCGAGACGATCACCTCGCCGGTGACGGACAGGAAGTCGCCCAGGTCCACGACCTTCTTCCACTCGGCCAGGGACTCCTCACCGACGGCGGCCAGGGACACCATGACCTGGAGGCGGACGGCCTCCCCGTCCGCGCCGGACTCCTGCAGGGTGGCGAAGCAGAGCTTGCCGGTGTTGCGGAGGAAGACGACGCGCCCGGTCACCGACACGGTCTCGCCCGAGGTCCAGTCGGGCTCGTGGCCGTCGAACCGCTCACGCACCTCGGCCAGCGCGTGGGTGCGCGGCACCTGCACGGGGTAGGCCTCACGGCCCGAGGCGAGCAGCTGCTCACGCTTGGCGGCGCGGACGGCCTGCTGATCGTGGTGGTCGACGGCGGCGGAGGCGGAGTTCTGGGTGGTCACGGTCCCCGAGTCTACCGACGGCGCCCCGCCGGTCAGCCGCGCACCTCGGGGTTGACGAGGGCCGGGACCTCCGCGCCCGTGGCCATGGCGATCGCGTTGCGCGCGGCCAGCTCGGCCATTGCGGCGCGGGTGTCCCGGGTGGCGGAGCCCAGGTGCGGCAGGAGCATCACGTTCTCCAGCTCGGCCAGGCCCGGGGCCAGGGCGGGCTCGTCCTCGTAGACGTCCAGGCCGGCGCCGAAGAGCCGTCCCTCGCGCAGGGCTGTGACGAGGGCCACCTCGTCCACCACGGGCCCGCGGGCCGTGTTGACGAGGACGGCGTCGTCCTTCATCTTCGCGATCACCTCCGCATCCACGAGGTGGTGGGTGTCGTCCGTCAGGGGCACGTGGAGGGAGAGGACGTCCGCGACCTCGACGAGCTCCTCCCAGCGGACCTGACGGACGCGGCCGGCGAGGTCGCCGAGCTCCTCGGCCGCCACCTCCCGGTGCGCGGGAGGCCGCGGCGCGAACACGACGTCCATGCCGAAGGCGAGCGCGCGCTCGGCCACCGCCTTGCCGATCCGCCCGAAACCGGCCAGGCCCAGGGTCGCGCCGCGCACGTCCCGGCCCACGAGCAGGTCCGGCGCCCAGCCGTGGAAGC
The DNA here is from genome assembly GCF_024519775.1 of Micrococcus sp. Mcc28. NCBI lineage: Bacteria > Bacillati > Actinomycetota > Actinomycetes > Micrococcales > Micrococcaceae > Micrococcus > Micrococcus sp. Mcc28. Next base: position 60,743 of record NZ_JALJRH010000009.1, read on the forward strand.
GCCCCTCGCGCACCATCCGCTCGCCCTCGGGGGCACGGCGGGTCACCCCGAGGATCAGGAGCATCGCGATGTCCGCGGTGGCGTCCGTGAGCACGTCCGGGGTGTTGCCGACGGCGATCCCCCGCCGCGTCGCGGCGGCCACGTCCACGTTGTTGTAGCCGACCGCGTAGTTGGCGATGCCCCTGATCCGCGCGTCGGCGAGCACGTCGGCGGTGAACTTCTGGTCCAGGGCCGCGACGACGACGTCGTAGTCCCCCGAGGCCACCAGCCGCGCGAGCGCGGCGTCCCCTCCGACGTCGGCGCCGTCCACCACCTCTCCGGCCTCGCGCAGCATCCCGAGCCCGGGCTCAGGGAGGCGGGTCATGAGCAGGAAACGGGGGGTCACGGCGGGGCCTCACTCTCGGATCGGGGGGAGGACGCGGCGTCGTCCGGCGTGACCAGGCTAACCGCGGACGGCGGGTGCGGCCCGGTCCGACGCCCCTTATGATTGACTCTCGTCAATCATTGACTCATGTCAATCACCGCGCCGCCCCTCCCGCCGAAGGACCCCATGACCCCAACCTCCCCCGCCCCCGAGGCCGTCGCGCCGGCCGGCGCCCCCTCGCTCGAGCGCGCCGCCGCCGACGCCGCGCGCCACCGCTCCGTGCTCCAGGCCCTGACCGGCCTCCTGCTGGGCATGTTCGTCTCGATGATCGCCAACACGGTAGTCTCGACGTCGATGCCGGTGATCATCCACGACATCGGCGGCGACCAGACCGCCTACACCTGGGTCATCACCTCGGCCCTGCTCGCCACGGCCATCGCCACCCCGATCTGGGGCAAGCTGGCCGACCTCGTCAACCGCAAGGTCCTCTTCCAGGTCGCGCTGGCGATCTTCGTCGCCGCCTCCGCGGCGGCTGGGTTCACCCACGATCCGACCTTCCTGATCGTCTGCCGCACCGTGCAGGGACTGGGCGGCGGCGGCCTCGTCGCGCTCAGCCAGGTGATCATGGCGGACATCATCAGCCCGCGTGAGCGCGGCCGCTACATGGGCCTGTTCGGCGCCGTGATGGCCGTGGCCACGGTGGGCGGCCCGCTCGCCGGCGGCGTGATCACCGACCTGTGGGGCTGGCGCTGGAACTTCTTCGTGGCGGTGCCCTTCGCCGTCGTCGCCCTGGTGATGGTGCAGCGCACCCTCCACCTCCCGCAACGCGAGCGCCAGAAGGTGTCCATCGACTACCTCGGCATCGTGTTCCTGACCGCGGCCACTGCGCTGCTGCTGATCTGGGTCACCAGAGCCGGTCGCGACTTCGACTGGGCCAGCACCACCACCGCGTGGATGCTCGGCGGCGTCGCCGTCGCCACCGTCCTGTTCGTCGTGACCGAGCTGCGCGTCGCCGAGCCGCTCATCCCGCTCACCCTCTTCCGCGACCGCACCTTCACCCTCGCGACGATCGCCTCGATCGCCACGGGCCTGGCCATGTTCGGCTCCTCCGTCTACCTGGCCCAGTACATGCAGCTGGCCCGCGGCGCGACGCCGACCCAGGCCGGCCTCATGACCATCCCGATGATCCTCGGCCTGCTCGTGTCCTCCACGGTGATCGGCGGCCTCATCACCCGCACCGGCGTGTGGAAGCGCTGGCTCGTGATCGGCGCCGTCCTGCTGATCGCCGGCACCGCCCTGCTCGGCACCCTGCACTACGACACCTCCTTCTGGCTGGTGTCCCTCTACATGTTCCTGCTCGGCGCCGGCGTCGGCATGACCATGCAGAACCTCGTGCTCGTGGTGCAGAACACCACCGACCCGCGGCAGATGGGCGTCGCCAGCTCCGGCGTCACCTTCTTCCGCACCCTGGGCGGCAGCATCGGTGTCGCCGTGATGGGCGCCGTGGTGTCCAACGTGGTCCCGGACCGCATCGAGGAGCGCCGCGCGGACCTCGCCGCGGCCCTGCGCAGCCTGGGCCCGGACGCCGCCGAGTGGTCCGAGAGCCTGCAGTCCAGCACCCTGCCGCGCGTGGCGGAGATGCCCGACGGCCTGCGCTCGATCTTCGAGGACGTCTACGCCACCGGCATCTCCCACGCGTTCCTCGTGGGCGTGCCGCTCGCGATCGTCGCGCTGATCGCGATCCTGTTCCTGCCGAACATCCCGCTGGGCCGCATGACCACCTCCGAGCGTCTCCACGCCACCCGCGCCGACCTGGCCACCCACTCCACGGCCGAGGCCATGCAGACGCTGCCCGCGACCGGCCCGACCCCCGTGGTGACCGCGGCGCAGGGGCAGCATCCGGCCGAGGACCCGGAGGAGTCCCGGGCGGTGACGGCCGAGCGCCCGGCGACGGCGTCGCCGGTGGCCGGCCGGCCCGTCGTCCCCGCGACGCTGGCCGTGGCGGGGACGGCCCTGCTGGCGGCCGTCGTCACCGCGCTGGTCCGGGCCCGCCGTGGCTGACGGCGCCCCGGACTCGGGCGGAGGCGGCGACGACGCGGGCTTCGAGGCCGCCGTCCAGGGGCTCGAGCAGGCGTTCTCGCGTCTGGTCCTGCAGCACCGCCAGGTGATGGCCCGCTACGCGGCGGCCCTCAGCCCGGCCCTGTCCGTCGGGGCGATGAAGGCGTTCATGATGCTGGCCAACGAGGGGACCATGACGCCCTCGGCCGTGGCCGAGGGCCTGCTGGTGGACCGCGCCCAGGTCTCCCGCATGGTCCGCGACCTCGAGGCTGCCGGGCTGATCACCCGCGAGCCGGACCCGCGGGACCGCCGCTCCGCCCTCCTGAGCGCCAGCCCCGAGGGGCTCGCCCGCCTCGACGCGGTGCGCGGCGGCCCGGCGGGTCGCGGGCTGCGCGACGACCTGGCGCGCTGGGACCGCGAGGACATCCGGACGCTGACGCGCCTGCTGGACCGGCTGGCCGCCGAGCGTCAGACCCGGATGCAGGACCCCGCCGAGTCCGAGTGAGCCGCCGGCCGGACCCGCGGGCCCGGCCGGCGGGCGGGATCACCAGATGGTGACGCGCTCCTCCGGGGCCAGCCACATGGGATCCCCCTCGCGCGTGCCGAACGCCTCGTGGAAGGCGTCGATGTTCTTGACCACCTGGTTGCAGCGGAACTCGTTGGGCGAGTGCGGGTCCGAGGCGATGCGGGTGACCATGGCCTCCGGTCGCGTGAGCTGACGCCACACGGTGGCCCAGGCGGTGAAGAACTCGCGGTCCCCCGCCGCGGCGTCGAGGGAGGCGCCGTCGCCCTCGTCCCGCCAGATCTCCAAGGCGCGGTGGGCGATGCCCAGGCCGCCGAGGTCGCCGATGTTCTCCCCCAGGGTGAACTCGCCGTTGACGCGGTGGTCCGGGGCCTCGGCCGGGGAGAGCGCGTTGTACTGGGCCACCAGCCGGGAGGTGCGCTCGGTGAACGCCGCGCGGTCCTCCTCGGTCCACCAGTCCTCGAGCCGACCGGCGCCGTCGTACCGCGAACCCTGGTCGTCGAAGCCGTGGCCGATCTCGTGGCCGATCACAGCGCCGATCGCCCCCAGGTTCGCGGCCATCGAGGCCTCGGGGTCGAAGAACGGGGGCTGCAGGATGGCGGCCGGGAAGACGATGGCGTTCTCGAGCGGGGAGTAGTACGCGTTCACCGTCTGCGGCGTCATGTGCCACTCCTCCGGGTCCGGCCCGTCCGCGATCTTGCGCAGGTCCCGCTCCCACTCGAGCTCCGAGGAGGAGCGGGCGTTGCCCAGCAGGTCGCCGGCGTGGACCTCGAGGGCGGAGTAGTCCAGCCACTTCGAGGGGTAGCCCACCATGGGGCGGAACATCGCCAGCTTCTCGAGCGCCCGCTGACGGGTCTCCTCGCCCATCCACTCGAGCTCCTCGATGGACCGGCGATAGGCCTCCTGGAGCAGGCCCACGAGCTCGTCCATCGCGGCCACGTGGCCCTGCGGGAAGTGGCGGGCCACGTAGAGCTGCGCCACGTCCTCGCCGGCCGCCCCGTTGACGAACGCGACCGCGCGCTTCCAACGGGGGCGGACCTCCTCGGTGCCGGCCAGGCGGCGGCCGTAGAAGGAGAAGTTCTCCTGCACGAACGCGTCCGGCAGGAACCCGGCGAAGGAGCGCAGCACCTGCAGGATCAGCCAGTGACGCCAGTCCTCGAGGTCGGCGGCCTCGGGTCCCTCGAGCAGCCCCTGCACACCGGAGAGGAAGTCCGGCTGCCACACCACGACCTCCGCGGCGCGCTCGCCCGCGGCGTCCACACCCTCGAGCCAGGCCTCGGCCAGGGGGAAGAGCTCCGTCAGCCGGTCGTGGGTCATGGGGTTGTAGCGGGCCACGGCGTCCCGGCTGCGGACCAGGTCCCAGTGCAGGGCGGCGATGCGCTTCTCCAGCTCCACCACCCGGACGCCCAGCGCGGCGGCCTCGTCCCGGTCCGCACCGATCCCGGCCAGCGCCAGCAGGCGGCCGGTGTGCTCGGTGTACTGCGCGAGGATCTCGGCGTAGGCCTCGTCCCGGTAGTAGGACTCGTCCGGCAGGCCCAGACCGCCCTGGAGCAGGTGCAGGAGCATGCGGTCCGGGTTCCCGGCGTCGTTGAGTGCGCCGGTGTTGATGAGGCCGGAGACGCCCTGACGCTGCAATCGCCCGGAGAGGGCGAGCAGCTCCGCGGGGGTGGTCACGGTGGCCACCGCCGCCAGGTCCGAGGCGATCGGCTCGAGGCCGCGGGCCTCCACGGTCTCGTCGTCCATGAAGGAGGCGTACAGCGCGGCGATCCGGCGCTTGAGCACCGGATGCTCCATGCCCTCCGTGTCCTCCGCATCCAGCGGCGCGAGCGGGACGTCCCGGTGCGCGCCGGCCGCGGCCGTGGCCTGCACGCGCGCCTGGGCGGGGTCGAAGCCCGCGCCGACCTCGCGCACGGCGTCCTCGCACAGGTGCCGGACGGCGAGCTCGGCCGCGTCCCGCAGCTCGAGGAACGCGCCGTAGGCACCCTGGTGCGCGGGGATCTCATGGGTGTCCAGCCACCCGGCGTTGACGTGGCGGTACAGGTCCTCGCGCGGCGACGGGACGCGGGGCTCGGCGGTGGCGGTCACGGCGGATCCTCCTGGACGTGGGGGGGGTGGGACGGTCTCGCACGGCACTCTAGCCGTGACACCGGACACGACGACGGGCACGCACCCTGGTCGGGTGCGTGCCCGGCGTCGTGGGGACGGCCGGCCCGGGGGCCGCCGTCGGGAAGCGGGGGTCAGCCGACCTCGGCGGCCAGCTTCGCGAGCGACTCCTCCATCTGCTCCTCGGAGACCATCGGGAAGAGGTTCTTCTCCAGCAGCTCCGGGTCGGTGACGTCGGTCCAGTCGTAGGTGAGGGACACGTCCGTGCTGCCGGAGCCGTTGTCCTCGAGCCGGTAGACCCACTGCCAGCCCTTGGGCTCGGTGCCGGCGGGGGCGGTCTTCCAGCCGACCAGCTTGTTCGGGTCGTAGGCGACCACGTGGTTGTCCGTCTGGTAGTCGCCCCCCATGTGCTCCGCGTGCATGTTCATGGTGAACACGTCGCCGACCTTCTGGATGCGCTGGGTCTTGTCGTCCGACTGCACCATGCCCGAGCCGTCGAACTTCGCGTGGTTCGCGGGCAGGGTCAGGAAGTCGAACACGTCCTTGGCGGACGCGTCGATGGTCCGGGTGACGGTCTGCTGGGTCTCGCCGTGGGCGGTCTTGTTCATCTCGGTCATGGGATCAACCTAGGCACGGGGCCGGGGCGGGCGACAAGGTCTGAGGCTCAGTCCGGCACGTTGCGGCCACGCCGGAACGCGGACACGCTGCGGTGGCCGGCCACGCTGAACCGCCACGGGAAGCGCACGGAGCCACCCTCCCCCGAGACGCCGACGCGCGGGCCCGTCACGACCTCGATCGGCGGCTCGGCCGGATCGCGGGGCGCGGGCGGGGCCAGGAGGAAGCGGGCGGGCGCGGCCGGCGCGGCGAGGCGGGCCGGGGTGCCGCCGTCGTCGGCCACTTCCGGCGGCGCGGCGACGATCTCCACGGGCGCGTGGCCCATCTCCAGGGTGATGCCGAGGCCCTGGCCGAGGTTGCCCGGGCCGGAGAGCAGCTTGGGGCCGGTGTCCCGGCCACGGCGGGCCACCGCGAGGTCCCCTCCTGCGAGCACCTCGGCCGCACGCAGCAGCACACCGCCGGCCTCCCCCTCGGGGTGGCCCACCAGGTTCAGGCAGCGGTGGATGCCGTAGTTCAGGTACACGTACGTGCGCCGCGGCGGCCCGAACAGCGCGGCATTGCGCTCGGTGCGGCCGCGGAACGAGTGGGCGCCGGGGTCCGCTCCCGCGTTCCCGTACGCCTCGGTCTCGGTCAGCCGCACGGTGACGGCGCCGTCCGGGGCGACGACGGTCAGCCGGCACCCCAGCAGCGTCGCGGCGAGCGTGGGCGAGGGGCTGTCGAAGGCGGCGGCGAGACGCTCCGGGGTCACGGCAGGGGCCCCGCGGCGGGCAGCACCATGGTGTCGATCAGCCGGACGGGCGGCACGTGCGCGGCCACGAGGGCGAGGGCCTCGCGGCGCAGCGGCTGGCACAGCAGCTCCGGACCGAGCTCGGCGAAGGTGTCCCGGTCCACCACCACGAGGTGGTCCAGCTCGACGCCCGGCTCGTCCTCGACCATCCGGCGCGCGGCCTGGACGTCGACGGGTTCACCGGACGCCGCGGCGTCGGCCAGGGAGCGCAGGGCGCGGCTGAGGACGAGCGCGTGCTCCAGGCCCGCGGCGTCCAGGCGGGTGTTGCGGCTGGAGAGCGCGAGGCCCTCGGGCGAGCGGACGATGGGCACGGCGCGGACGTCGACGTCGATGTCGAGGTCCGTGGCCAGGCGGCGCAGGACGGTGAGCTGCTGCGCGTCCTTCTGGCCGAAGTAGCTGCGCAGGACCGGCGCCGCCGGGCGCACGATGTTCCACAGCTTCGCCACGACGGTGGCCACGCCGTCGAAGTGGCCCGGGCGGGAGGCGCCCTCGAGGACCTCCCCCATGCGGCCGGCGGAGACGGTGACGATCGGCGCGTCCGGGTAGCCCGGGTACATCTCCTGCACGTCCGGGGCGAACACGACGTCGGCGCCCGCCGCCGCCAGCAGGTCCAGGTCCGCGTCCAGGGTGCGCGGATAGTGCTCCAGGTCGGCCGGATCGCCGAACTGGAGCGGGTTCACGAAGATGCTGACCGCGACGACGTCGTTCTCGGCGCGGGCCCGCCGCACCAGGGCCGCGTGGCCGCCGTGGAGGGCGCCCATCGTGGGGATCAGGCCGACGGTGACGGGCTCGGCGTCGCCGTCGTCCGTGGCGTGGGCGACGAGCTCACGGAGAGCGGAGCGCATCTCGGCGACGGTCCGGGCCAGACGCGGGCGCGCGGAGACGCCGTCGGCCTCGGCCGTCACGGGAGCGGGGAGGGCGTCCTCGAGGGTCAGGCCGGTGCCGGCGGGGACGGGGCGCTGGTCGGGGACGCGGTCGAGAGGGGTCACCCTCCGAGTCTAGGCACGGGGCCTCGGGGAGGACTTCCGCCTCACCACGCGCATCTGGTCCAAGGCCTGAGCCGCGGGCCGGATTCGGCCCCGCCACGCGCGACGCCGGCCGGTCCCGTCAACGGGACCGGCCGGCGTCGTGCTCGAGTCGGGCTCAGGCGTCCTTCGCGGTGTCCTTCACCTGGCGGGCGGCGTCCTGGGACTCCGCCTTGAGGCCCTGCGCCGTGTCCGTGCCCTGCTCCTTGAGGTGGGAAGCGGCCTCGGCGGCCGACTCCTTCACGCTCCCGGCGGCCTCGCGGGCGGCGGGCTCGAGGTCCTCGCGCAGCTGCTGGGCGGCCTGCTTGGCCTCGTCCACCAGCGGGGCGGCCTGGTCCTTGAGGCCCTCCGCGGCGCGCTGCTCCGCGCGTGAGGCGGGGATCAGCGAGCTGAGCAGCAGGCCGGCACCGAAGGCGATCAGCCCGGCGGCCAACGGGTTGCCCGCGGTGCGGCCGCGCAGCTGAGCCGGGGCCTGGTGCAGGGCGTGCTGGGCGTCGTCGGCCCACTCGGACACCCGGTCGCCGGCGTCGCCCAGGCGGTCCTGGGCCTGGCCGGCCGCGTCGTACGCGGAGGCCCGGGCGTCGTCGATCACCCCGTGGGCGCGATCGCCCAGCGAGGGCTCGTGGCGGTGCTGCTCCGGGGAGCCCATGATGTTCTCCTTCGCGTGGATGAAGCCGTCCTTGATGCGGTTGGTCTGCCGGGACACGGCCTTCGTGGGGCTCACCTTCTCGGCGAGGGCGTCCACGTCCTGGCCGAGCTCGCGGCGCGTACGCTCGATGTCGGCGCGGATCTCATCGGGGTTGTTGCTCGTGGTCATCGCGTCTCCTTCGCGGGGTTCAGGGTCTCGGGGATCTCCTGAAGCGTCTCCTGGGTCTGCGGCAGACCCTTGATCTTCTCGATGTCCTTCTTGCCCTGCACGGCCAGCACGGCCGCCACGACGCCCCACAGCACGGCCACGATCAGCGCGGCCCAGCCGATCGGCAGGAACACGTCGAGCAGGTGCATCAGGGCGAGGGACAGGAACATCAGCAGGAAGAAGCCGCCGACGGCGGCGCCGGCCAGCAGCCCCGCCCCCTTGCCGGCCTTCTTCGCGGACTCGGTGGCCTCGGCCTTGGCCAGGGCGATCTCCTGGCTGACCAGCGTCGACAGCTTGGCCGACAGGCTCTGGAACATCTCGCCGAGGCTCTCGTGCTCGGCGCGGAACTCCGCCTGCGTGGGCGGCGGGGTGTGCGCGCCGGAGTGCGGCGTCGCGTCGCGGAACGGTTCGTGGGCGGTGCTCATGCGTCACCCCCGGGCCGGGTCTGGTCGAACGGCCGCTCGGCGGTCAGGCCCTGCTGGACCGGCGCCTGCGTGCCGTACGGGGTGTCCCCGACGCCGGCCGCGCGGCGGGGCCCGGCGCCGTCCGTGACGCGGCCATCGGCCTGGGAGAGCGAATCGCTCGAGTAGGCCGGGGCCTGCGAGTCCAGGTGGTGCGGGGTCACGTCGGCGTGCACCGCGTCCGGACGGGTCTCGCGACGGCGCGGCGCGGTGGAGGCGGCGGAGCCGGGCTGGGCGGCGTCGCGGATGCCGCGCGTCAGTCGACCGGCCACCAGCCCGGCGCCCAGGGCGAGGGCCAGGAACGTGCCCGGGCGGCGAGCGGCGAAGCCGCGCACGTCCTGCAGCAGGTCCTGCGGGGAAGCGGTCTCCAGGCGCTGGGTCAGGGCCTCGGCACGGTCCGCCACCGAGGCGACGCCCTGGCGCACCAGGTCGGTCTGCGGCTGCTCACCGGAGACCACGCGGTGCAGGTCGTCGGTGTAGCTGCGCACCTGGCCCGCGAGCCGCTCCTGCTGGGTCTGCACCTGCGCGCCGACCTGCTCCTGGGCGGAGCCGACCAGCGACTGCACCTGGTCAGCGGCCTCGTCCTTCACCTGGCCGGCCTCGTGCTTGGCGGTGGCCGCGAGGTCCTGGGCCTTGTCCTTGGCGTCGTGGGCCACGGCCTTCGCCTGGCCCTGGGCCTCGCCCGCGGCCTGCTGGGCCTTGTCCTTCGCCTGGTCCTTGGCGTCACGGCCCTCGGCTGAGGAGCCGTGGGCGTTCTTCGGCGTGTTCGTCGTCATGCTGTGCCTTCCTTCGTCCGGGTCGGCGGCCCTCATGGCCGGCCCTTCTGGCCGTCCACGTCACCGGGCCCACCGGTCTTGAGCGCCAAGGTAAGCACCGCCGGGACCGTGCCGGAAGACCTCGGGTCCGCCGGGATCGTCTCCGGTCAGGACGGGGTCAGCGCGCCTTCAGGCCCCGCTGGGCGGTCTTGCCGACGCCCCGGCCCGGGTGCTCCTTCTTGCCCTGCATCCAGGTGTCCACGGCCTGCACGCCGAGGTCGGGGTGGTCGGTGAAGAAGCCGTCGATGCCGGCGTCGAGGAACGGCTGGATCATGCCGACCATGTCGCCCCGCGCGTTCGGGTCCGTGGAGGAGCGGAACTCCGTGTAGAGGAACTGGTTCTCGGCGCGGAAGGTGTACGGCACCACCTCAAGGCCCGCGCGGTGGGCGAGGGAGACGAACGCGGTCTCCTCGCCCATCGAGCCGTCCTTCTCCTTGGTGATGATCTGCGCGAAGGCCGGGCCGAGCGTGTCGACGCCGGCCGCGCGGACCTCGCGCATGCCCGCGGCGGTCTCGTAGAAGTCGTAGTCGCGGAGTTCGTCGCCGGCGGCCACGGAGTCATAGGGTGCGCCGGTGACGCTGGAGAGGAACACCGTCTCGGCCTTGAGGCCGAGGTTCTCGTTGAGATCGCGCAGGTTGGCGAGCTCGAAGGACTGCACGGTGGCGGGGGCGTTGCGCTTGTTCAGGCCGTGCTCGTCGAGCAGCTCGACGACGCGCTCCTCCATGGACAGGCCGATGGAGTCGAAGTAGGTGGGGTGCTTGATCTCGGGGATGACGCCGATCTCGCGGCCGTACCGGGCAGAGAGGCGCTCCCGCAGCTCGAGCACCTCCTCGAAGGTGGGCACCTGGTACCGGCCGTCGTAGGACGCGGACTCGGGGCGGACCTGCGGCAGGCGCTCCTTGGCGCGCAGGGTCTTGAGCTCGGCGAGGGTGAAGTCCTCGGTGAACCAGCCGGTGAGGGCCACGCCGTCGACGACCTTGGTGGTCTTGCGGTCCGCGAACTCGGGTCGCTGGGCGACGTCCGTGGTGCCGTCGATCAGGTTCTCGTGGCGGACCACGAGCACGCCGTCCTTGGTGGAGACCAGGTCCGGCTCGATCACGTCCGCACCCTGGGCGGCGGCCAGCTCGTAGGCGGCCAGGGTGTGCTCGGGGCGGTAGCCGGAGGCGCCACGGTGGCCCACGACCTCGGGGCGCGCCACGGGCTTGCCCGTGACGGACTGCGCGGCGGCCGGGGCCGTCGGTGCGGCGGGGGCGGCGACGGCCGGGGCGGCCAGCGGGGCGCTGACGGCGACGGCGGCGGCGAGGGCCACGAGGCCTCGGGCGGCGTGACGACGGACGGAGGTCATGGGACGGTCCTTTCCGGGAGGGGGATGACCGCTCCAGTGGGCCAGATCCGGGTGTCGGCCGGGTGGCCCCCCTCCGGCCACAGACGGCCCGTCCGGTGAACAGCCGGTGACGGTTCCAGGCGCGGCACGGTCACGCAGCGCCGCGCCCGGCCGCGAGGACAGATCGGATCGGCGTCAGCCGACGGCGAGTGCCCCAAGGACGATCACAGCGACGGCCAGTACAGGGATCACGAGTGTGATCATCGCCACGTCCTTGTACGACTCGCGGTGCGTCATGCCACACACGAGGAGCAGAGTGATCACGGCCCCGTTGTGGGGCATCGAGTCGAGACCTCCGGATGCCATCGCGGTGACTCGGTGGAGCAACTCGAGGCTGTAGCCCTGCTCGACCGCCAGAGACCGGAGGTCCTCGCCGATGGCGTTCAACGCGATCGTCATGCCGCCCGAGGCCGAGCCCGTGATGCCGGCGATGACCGAAGTGGAGATCGCCGTCGCCGCCAGGGCGTTCATGCCGGGCGCCAGGATGCCGTTCTTGACGATGGCGAAGGCCGGCAGAGAGGCGATCACCGCTCCGTAGCCCACCTCCGACGCGGTGCTGAAGATGGGCACCAGTGACCGCTGGGCACCCACGATGAAGTTCTCCCAGATCACACGCAGATGGCGGAGGTTGAGCAGGACGATGATCGCCACGGCGGCCAGCAGTGCCGAGAGGACGGCCCAGACCGCAGACCGGCCGGCCAGAGTGGCCCCACCGTACTTCTCCTCCTGGAGATACCCCCAGTCCATGGCCGGGAAGACAACCGTCGTCGCCAGCAGGTTGACCACGAAGACCGCCAGGATCGGCAGGAAGGGCAGCAGCGCGTTCCGTGGCTCGGGAAGGAGCACCTCCCCGGCCTCGGACTCCTTCACCAGAGTGCCGACGGCGGCGTCACCGGTCGGGCCGGCGGCCTTCCCCGCGTTCGCCTCGCCCACGCCCGCTGCCCGCTCCAGGTCGGTCAGGTGGCCGAACCGTTCCCCTGCCGCGACGAGCCGTCCGACCCGGAAGTGCAGCCAAAGCAGGCCGAGGCCGAGCATCAGGACGCTTCCCACCACGCCGACGATCGGCGCGGCAAACGTGCCTGTGCCGAAGAACTGCCCCGGGATGATGTTCTGGATCTGAGGCGTCCCCGGGACGGCCGTCATCGTGAAGGTCAGGATGCCCAGCGCGATCGTGGCGGGGATCATCCGCCGCGGCAGGTCAGCCATCCGGAAGAGTTCCTTCGCGAGGGGGAACATCACGAACACGGCCACGAACACACTCACGCCGCCATACGTCAGGATGGCGGCGGTGAACACCGTCGCCAGGATGGCCCGCTGAGGGCGCAGCCACCGGGTGATGACCTGGGCGACGGCGCGGGCGTACCCGGTGATCGACATCAGCCGTCCGAAGATCGCTCCGGTCACGAAGATCGGGAAGTAGCTGGTGATGAACTTGCCCAGCGCGGGCATGAAGATGTCCGTGTATGTCGCCAGGAACGGCGCCCCCGAGAAGACCATCGCCACGGCGGCGCACACCGGGGCCGCGATGACCACCGAGGTCCCCCGGTAGGCCATGGTGATGAGGAGGAGCAAGGAGAGGATGATGCCCAGGAATCCGATGATCATGGAGTGTTCATCTCACGAGGTTGTCAGTGAGCCGACGGCTCAGTGGGAGGGGAACCCGAGGTCGACTTGGGACTCGCTGGCCTCGGGCCAACGAGAGGAGACGACCTTTCGCCGGGTGTAGAAGTTGAACCCCTCGGGGCCGTACATGTGCGTGTCCCCGAACAGCGAGTCCTTCCAGCCTCCGAAACTGAACGAGCCCACCGGGACGGGGATCGGGATGTTCACCCCGACCATGCCGACTTCGATGTCGTACTCGAACGAGCGCACGGTCTTCCCATCGCGGGTGAACACCGACGTGCCGTTCGCGAACCGGTTCTCGTTGATCAGGTCGACCGCGTCCTCATACGTGTCCACGCGCACGATCGCCAGCACGGGGCCGAAGATCTCGTCGTCGTAGACCTTCATGCCCGGCCGGACATGGTCGACGATGCTGGGCCCAATGAAGAAGCCCTCGGTCGGCACGTCGTGGGTCCTCCCGTCCAGCACGAGCGTTCCACCCTCCTGCGCGGCGCCGTCCACATAGGACGTGACCCGCTCCAGCGCGTCGCGGGTGATGAGCGGGCCCATCTCGGCTTCGGGCTGGTCGCCCGGACGGACGACGAGTGCCCGGGCCAGTTCCGTGACCCGGTCGACGAACTGGTCGGCGATGTCGCCCACCACCACCGCCACCGAGATCGCCATGCAGCGCTCGCCGGCAGAACCGAAGGCGGCCGAGACAGCCGCGGCGGCCGCGCTCTCGAGGTCGGCGTCCGGCATGACGACCATGTGGTTCTTGGCCCCGCCCAAAGCCTGAACGCGCTTCCCCTCGTTCGCGGCCGTCGTGTAGATGTGATGGGCCACCGGCGTCGAACCCACAAAGGAGACAGCCTTGACCTGCGGGTGGCTGAGGAGCGCGTCCACCGCCTCCTTGTCGCCGTGGACGACATTCAGGATGCCCTCGGGCAGGCCCGCCTCCAGAAAGACCTCAGCCAGCCAGTTGGCGGCTGAAGGGTCGCGCTCGCTCGGCTTGAGGACGACGGCGTTGCCGGCAGCGATCGCCGTGGTGAACATCCAGAGCGGCACCATGGCAGGGAAGTTGAAGGGCGTGATGCACGCAACCACCCCCACCGGCTGCCGGATCTGCTTGACGTCGACACCGTCGGCCACCTGCTCGGCGAACTCCCCCTTCATGTGGTGCAGGAGCCCGGCGCAGAACTCGACGTTCTCCATCCCCCGCGCGATCTCGCCGAGTGCGTCGGAGTGGACCTTGCCGTGTTCTCTCGTGATGATCCGAGCCAGCTCGTCCTTCCGCGCGTCGATGATTTCCCGGGCCCGAAACATGATCTTCGAACGCTTCACCAACCCGACGCGCCGCCACTCCCGCTGTGCGCGCACCGCGTCCCGCACGGCTTCGTCGACCCGAGACGCCGGCGCCTGGACGAGCTCAGCGATCTGCTGGCCCGTCGCCGGGTTGTAAACGGGGGTGGTGCGGTCGCCGCCCCGAGCCTTCCCCCCGATGAAGTGTTCGATGACGGTGGTCTTTCCTGCGGACATGGTGGTCATGCTCAGCTCCTGCGTGTATGCGTGGAATCGTTCAGATCTCGGCCTGGCTCTTGCCAGGCGTCACGTACTTCACGACGAGGGTGCAGTCCTTGTCACCCAGGCCTTCGTCACGCAGCCGGTGCAGTTGCTCTTGGGCGAGAGACGCCGCCTCGAGGTGAAGGCCAGCGGCCTTTCCCGCATCCACCGCCAAGGTGACGTCCTTGATGGCCAGGTCCGCTCGGAAGCTGGCCTCGAAGTTGTTGTTGGCGGCGGCACTCGGAACGACCCCCGCGACGGGATACCACGTCTGCTGCGACCAGGACATGCCGGATGAGGCCGTCGTGATCTCCCAAAAGGTCTTCGGGTCCAGTCCCAGGTGTTTCGCGAGCTGGGACCCTTCGGACGCCGCCATCTGCGTGATGAACAGCATCATGTTGTTGGCGATTTTGGCGGCGATGCCCGCCGTCGGCCCGCCCGCGGCGAACGCCTTGCCCGACATCGGCTTCACGTGCTCCAGGGCTTCGGCGACATCGGCCTCGCTTCCGCCGATCATGAACGCGAGGGTCGCGGCAGCGGCCCCGGACGTGCCCCCGCTCACCGGGGCATCGACGAAGCGCACGCCGTGCTTGGGCGCTTCCTCGTGACACCAGCGGGACGTCTCGATGTCCACGGTGGACGAGTCCATGATGAGCGTCCCCGGACGTGCGTTGCTGAACACCCCGCCGTCCTGGGAGAGCACGTCGCGCACGTGCTGGCCCTTCGGAAGCATCGTCACCACCACGTCGGCGTCGGCAACCGCCTCCGCAATGGAGCCGACGACGTCCACGCCCACCTTCCGCGCGTCCTCCCGCGCCGCGTCACTCAGGTCGTAGCCCCTGACTGGATGGCCGGACGCGACCAGGTTGCCAGCCATGGGTGCACCCATGTTCCCGAGTCCGATCCAAGCGAAACGAGTCATCTCAATCCAGCCTCCTGCGTTGCTGTCCTGTGGTGCAGCTCACACTAAGGGGGGTGCGTGCGGGTATCAATGCATCTTCGAGAGGGGAAATTGCACGGATGATGTGCATTCGTGCATCATCAGCCGATGGAGCGCTGGAAAGCCGTCACCCAGATGGAAGGGCTGGTCACCCTCCTCCTCGTCGTCCGAGAGGGTCGCCTCGATGCAGCCGCGGAGGAACTGCAGGTGAATCGGACGACGGTCACACGCCGCTTGAAGGCGCTCGAGGCGGCCCTGGGCGGCCGGGTCGTCGTCCGGGGTCCTGCAGGGATGGAGGTGACGCCACTGGGCGAAGAAGCGCTCGCTGCCGCGCGCGCGCTCGAAGCCGCCGTGGAGCCTCTGACGGGTCGGCACCGAGGCGACCTCCACGGGGTCATCCGTCTCGGAGTTCCCGAGGCGTTCGCCGTGGCATTCGCGGCGCCGAGCATCGCCGAGCTCCAAACCGCTCATCCCCGCCTGCAGGTCCAGATCCGGACGAACCCGGCGCGGGGCCGCATGTCACACACGGACCTGGACATGGTGGTCACCGTCGGCCACCCCGGGCAGTCCCGTGCCCTGACCCGCTTCCTCCGCGACTACGAACTCCGGCTCTACGCGTCCGAGGACTACGTCCGACGGCACGGTGCTCCACAGGACCTGGCCGACCTGGGCGACCACCCGCTCGTCTACTACGTGGAGACGGAACTGAGCACCGAATCCCTGGACGCCGCGCGCGAATCGCTTCGACACATGCGGACCGGTGCCAGCTCGACCAGTGTCATGGCCCAAGTGGCGGCGACCCGGGCCGGGGCCGGCATCGGGCTGCTGCCCGACTTCTGCGCAGGCGATGACCCCGACCTGGTCCCCATCCTGCCGAACGTCTTCCGCCACCGGATGGAGTACTGGCTCATGGTCACGGTCGAGGCATGGCGCAATCCGACGGTCCGCGCTGTGCACGAGCGCCTAGCCCTGCACCAGGCCTGACGTGCTCCAGCGCCGCGGCGGCCACACCCGGCGGCTCAGCCCGCCGTCGACGACGGCCGCGTCAGTCCCAGCGTCTCCGGGGCCGTCGGGGCGCCGTCGCCGAGGACGTGCTCGCCCAGGAAGCCGAGGACGACCTCGTACCAGACCTTCGCGTGCTGCGGGGCGAGGATCCAGTGGTTCTCGTGCGGGAAGTAGAGGAACCGGTGGTCGGTGGTGCCGTCCGCGGCGGCCGGCCGCCCGGACTTCGCCAGCAGGTCCGACCACAGGCGCAGCCCCTCGCCGATCGGCACGCGGTAGTCCTTGTCGCCGTGGATGACGAGCATCGGAGAGACGATCTCCCCCACGAACCGGTGCGGAGAGTTCTCCTGCTGCATCTGCTCGTCCATCTCGCGGGCCCAGTAGAACGCGGCGTCCGTCGTCGGGCCGAAGCCGTCCAGCGCCCACAGCGAGGCGTGCGTGACCACGCACCGGAACCGATCGGTGTGCCCGGCCACCCAGTTCGCCATGTAGCCGCCGAACGAGCCGCCCATGGCGGCGGTGCGGTCGCCGTCGACGTCCTCACGCGCCACGACGGCGTCCGTGAGCGCCATCAGGTCCGTGTAGGGCGCCTGACCCCAGCGGCCCCAGCCGCGTTCGATGAAGTCCTGGCCGTAGCCCGTGGACAGCGCCGGGTCCGGCAGCAGCACCGCGTAGCCGCGCGCCGCCATGATCCACGGGGTCCAGCGCCAGCTCCACGCGTTCCACGAGCCCAGCGGACCGCCGTGGATCCACAGCAGCAGCGGGTGGCCGCCGGCCGGCGGCTCCCCCTCGGGGAGCACGAGCCAGCCGCGCACGCGCGTGCCGTCCTCGGCGACGGTCTCCACGTCCTCGAGGGTGCCCGGGATCGCGGGGCGCTCCACGGGGTTCGGCAGGCGCCTGGCCTCGCCCGTGGCCAGGTCGATCCGCGCCACCTCCGGCGGGAACAGGTAGGAGGAGCGGACGCCGTAGGCCGTGGCCCCGTCCGGGGAGAGCACGACGTCGGTCCACGCCTCGTCCTCCCGGGTCACCTGCGCGACGGCGCCGGTGGCCACCTCGATGCGGAACACCGGGCGGCGACCCTCGGAGTCCGCGAGCGCGATCACCGCGGAGTCGTCCGGCAGCCACGCGACGACGTCGGCCCACCGGTCCCAGCCGTGGGCCAGGGGCGTGGTCTGGCCCGTGGCCGTGTCCATCACATACAGGCGCGGGTGCACGGCGGAGTGCGGCGTGGAGTCGAGGGTGCGGACGACGACGGCGCGCGTGCCGTCGTGGCTGACGGGACCGACGGAGACGTCCTCGCCGGGGACGTCGTGCAGGACGCGGTGCTCGCCCGTGGCCAGGTCCACGCGCACCACCGTGCCCTCGCGCACGTTGCCGCGGGCCTCGGCGGTGGCGGCCGTGGTGATCAGGAACGAGCCGTCCGGGGCCACCTGCGCGCCGATCCCGAACGCGTGGGAGCGCGGGAAGCCGGAGACGTGGCGCAGGTGGTGCGCGACGTCGTCGGCCTCGGGAGCCAGGCCGGAGGCGGCGGGGCCGGGCTCGGCGACGTCGGCGTCGGTGGCGGGCTCGCCCTGCGGGTCCGGGCCGGGCTCGAGGACGAAGAGCTCGGGGCGGGCGGGGCCGAGGTCGTGGTCCCAGAAGCGGATGGGGTAGCCGGTGTGCAGGATGGCGTCCACGCCGGCGTCCTTGCGGGTCTGCGCGAGGGCCGCGTGCTCGGCCTCGGTGGTCGCGCCGAGCAGCCGGTCCGCCGTGACGACCACGCGGTCCGCTGCGGACGCGCACGTGACCGCGGCGACGCCGCCCGGGCGGGAGAGCACCACGCGCGCCTCGCCGCCCCGGGCCGGCAGGGCCCACAGGGCGCTGCGCTTCTCGGCCTCGGCGTCGGCGGGGTCGGGACGGGCGGAGGTGAAGAAGAGGGTGCCGTCCGCGGCGAACTGCGCGCCGGCCTCGCCCTCGCGGGAGCGGGTCAGGCGGTGGGCGGGGCGCTCGCCCGCGGGGTCGACCTCCCAGAGGGCGGTGGCGTAGCCGGTGCCCTTCGCGTCACGGGTGGCGACGGTGGTCACCAGGCGGGCGCCGTCCGGGCTGAGGGTGAGACCGGCGACGCGCGGCAGGGCGGTGAAGGCGTCGAGGTCGTGGAAGGGGGTGGCGGGGGTGTCCGCGGTGTCCGGGGTGGAGGTCATGCGTTCGTTTCTATCGGCCCGCACGTGATCCGGGCAACACGGAGGGCGGCGGGGTGGTGGCATCGACGGCGGGCCGCCCCGGTGCCCGCCGCGCCTCAGGCGCCGGGCAGCGTGCCGGCGTCGGCCCGCATCTGCTGGAGCTGCTCGCCGAGCCAGTCGACGTACCCGCCCATCCACTCCCCCGTGGCCTGGTCGTTCCAGCTCTGGCCGACCACCGGCTGCGGGAAGACGACGGCGTCCGAGAGGGTGTCCCGCAGCGCGAGGGCGGGCCCCTCCTCATCCGCGACCGTCACCCACTGCATGCCGTGGCGCGCGCCCAGGTGCTCGCCGAGCAGCACCGCGACGACGTCCAGCAGCACCGCCAGCTCCTCGGGGTCCAGCTCCTCGGCCTCGGCCTGCGAGCGGGCCAGCACGGCGTCGTAGTAGGCGGCGACCGCGTCCAGGTCCAGGTGGTCCACGCCCTCCTGCGCGGCGAAGTCGCGACGGACGCGCACCCACTCCCGCTCGGGCTCGGTCAGGGGGCTCATCTCGGGCTGGTCGGTCATGGCCTCCATCCTGCCAGGCGCGTCGGGCGCCGTCGTCGCCGGAACAGACGGTGCCAGCCGCGCTTTCGTTCGGGAAACGGCGGCGTGTCGCAGCGCTTTCGTTCGGGAAACGGCGAGGAACCGGGGGGACACACCGCCGGAGGCCTCCGACCCTCCAGCGGGACCACTCGTGGACGCACCCGATGCCGCCCCGCCGGCGACGAGCCGAGCGTGCGGGCCGTCGTCGTCCGCCGCCCCCGCCCGGACTTGAGACACTGGCCCCATGCGCATCATGACCGTCTGCCTGGGGAACATCTGCCGCTCGCCCGCCGCCGAGGCCGTGCTGAACCGCAAGCTCGCGGAGGCCGGTCTCGACGACGTCGAGGTCACCTCCGCCGGCACGTCCGACGAGCACGTGGGCGCCCGGCCGCATCACCTCACCCGCGAGGTCGGCGGGGAACTGGGCTACGAGTTCCCGACGGTGGGGGTGCAGCTGTCCGCCGACCTCGTGGACGACGCCGACCTGATCCTGGTGATGGACGAGGCCAACCTCGCCGACGCGCGGCGGCTCGCGACCACGGACGAGCAGCGGGACCGGATCCACCTGATGGGCGAGTTCGCGTCGGATGCGGACCGCGCCGGGGTGCGCGAGGTCCCCGATCCGTACGGGTATCCGCGGCCGCAGTTCGAGGAGATGTACCGGCAGATCGAGGACGCGGCAGACGGCGTCGTCGCCGCGATCCGCGACGGGCGCCTCTGACGGCCGGGGCGCGGTCCCGGGGTCTCGTCCCAGCGACGCGAACGCCGCCGGACCCGCCGTTTCCCGAACGAAAACGGCTCGGGGCCCGCCGTTTCCCGAACGAAAACGGCCCGGGACCCGCCGTTTCCCGAACGAAAGCGGGGGCGGCGGGGGTCGATCAGTCGTCGTGGGGGTCGTCGGAGTCGTCGAGGACCTCGCGCAGCCGCGCCGCCGTGTCCGCGCGCAGGGCGCCGCGGGTCTCGGCGCGGTCGGTCGTCGCGCGGGCGAGGGTCTCCCACACGGCCCGCACGTCCGCCGACAGTCCCCCGGCCTCGAGCTCGCCGAGGGTCTCACGGTGGGTCCGCAGCGTGTCGACGTCGCCGCGGGCCACGGGGCCGGTGAGGGCGCCGTCGCCGTCGGTGAGCGCGTTCTCCAGCGCGGCGGTCATGAGCGAGCGCAGCACCCGCTCCGGGTCGGCCACCCCGATCGTCTCGAGGATCTGACGGGCCTGCGCCGTCAGCGTCACCAGGTGGTTCGACCCGTGGGACAGCGCCAGGTGGTAGGCCGCCCGGTCGGCCTCCTTCACGACCACGGGCTCGCCGCCCATCTCCACCACGAGCGCCTGGGCCACGGGCAGCACCACGGGGTCCGCGGTCACGCCGAACACGCAGTCCTGCAGCCGGGCGACGTCGAGGCTCAGCCCCGTGAACGTCATGGCCGGGTGGATCGCCAGGGGGATCGCCCCGTGCGCGCGCACCGGCTCCATCACCCCCACCCCGTAGCGGCCGGAGGTGTGCACGAGCAGGTGGCCGGTCTGCACGTGGCCCGCGGCGGCCAGGCCGGCCACGAGCTCGCCCAGCGCGTCGTCCGGGACGGCGAAGACGACCATCTCGGAGCGGCGCAGGATCTCGGGGATCTCCAGGACGGGCACGCCCGGCAGGAGCATCTCCGCGCGGTCCCGCGAGGCCTCGGAGACGGCGTGCACGCCCGTGATCGTGTGGCCCGCAGCCCGCAGCGCCGAGCCCAGCACGGCCCCCACTCGACCCGCGCTCACCACGCCGACGCCCAGCCGCCCGGGCCGCTGCGCCGGGTCATGCGGGTCCAGGCTCAGGTCGAGTCCGCCGGTCATCGCTCCTCCTCGCCGCGCACGGCGGGGACGTGCGCCCCGCTCTCCTCCCCGACGACGGCGCCGCCGACGACGCCGGCCCGGGCCAGTTCGCGGCGGCCCACCTCGGTGGCCGCGACCTCGCGCGTGCGCTGCTCGAAGCGGGCCAGCTCCTCGGGGCGCATCCACTGGTCGCGGTCGGCGAGGCGACGCGAGACGGCCGCGTGCCGGGCCTCCCGGGCGTACAGGTCCACGGCCACGTCCTCGTCGAGGTCGCGGACCACGGCGTTCGCCCCCGCGACCCACACGCGCACCGTGGCCAGGCCCAGGCGTCGCTGCACCGGGCCCTGCGCCAGCTCGGCCGCCTGCATGCGCTCGTGCTGGAGGGTCTGCAGCCGGCGGTTCAACCAGCCGCTGCGCACCACCAGCAGGGACCGCGTCGTCGTGAAGCCGGTCCGCCGCCAGGCGAACCAGTTGAACCACCACCTGCCGCGCCGCGGCACGTGCTGGAAGCCGCCCTCCGTGCCGGTGCCGTGCACGCCGAGGTGCATGAGCCCGGCGGGGGTCAGCCCCTGCGCGGCGCGCGGATCGCCGTCCAGGCCCGGGTCCGGGGCCACGACCGTGAGGACGCGGAGCACGTCCTCCCACGGGCCGACGGGCAGCGCGACGTCCCGGGCGCCGTCGGACTCCTGCAGGTACCCGGCCACCGCCATGTTCACCCGATACCAGCCGAAGGGCCGCCAGAACAGGGGCTGGGAGACGGTCACCCCCTGCACCCGCCCCGGCGGGACGGTCTGGTGGGTGGTCTCGGTGAGCCCGTGCCGCAGTCGCAGCCCGTCGGTGGAGCGGCGCACCTGGAAACCCCAGCCGGCGTTCAACCGGGACCACGCGACGCCGGCCACGGAGAACAGGGCGGGCAGGGACGCGGCCGCGCCGATCCCGGTCAGGGTCTCCCCCTCGTCCAGCACCGCCTCGGGCAGCAGCGCGACCACGATGGCGAGGCCGGCCAGCCAGATCAGGGACCCGGCCAGCACCCCCAGCACGCCTCCGGAGAGCAGGACGGAGCCGAGGAGCCGCCCCGCGGGCACCTGCAGCATGAGTTCGCCGGCGTCCGCGGCGTCGGCGTCGGGGAGGCCGGGCTCGGCCGCCCGCTCCGGCGCGGACGCGTCCGCCCCGGCTCCCCCGAGCATCCCCGACGCGCGGTCCAGGATCTCCCGGCGCACCGCTTCGGCCTCGGCGCGGCGCAGGAAGGACAGCTCGAGCGCGGACTCGCCGCCGTCGGCCGCCTCGACCTTCACTGTGGCCAGCCCGAGCAGCCGGGCCACGAGGGGGTGCTGCAGGTCCACCGCCTGGATGCGGTCGTAGCGCATCTGCCGGCGGCTGCGGAAGAGCCAGCCCTGGCGCAGCTCGATCCGGTCCTCCCCGCAGCGGAACCGGGTGAACCACCAGGAGAAGAAGAACACGAGGCTGATCAGCAGGGTGACCCCCAGCAGGATGCCGCCGGCCACGAGCAGGCTGCCGTCGCCGCCGCCCGGGGCGTCCTCCCCGCTGAGCCGGCCCGCCGCGAAGTCCTCCACCGCGTTGCGGCCCGCGAAGAACAGGATCAGCAGCAGGAAGGTCCAGCCCCGCACCCAGGGCGAGGCGGGGTGGACGCGGACCCAGCCGGCGTCGTCGGCGGGGGGCGGGGCGGCCGCGCTCACAGGCCCGCCAGCCGCGCCTGGCCGCGCGCCATGAGGACTTCGCGCAGCTCCTCGGCCCTCTCGCGGGGCACGCCCTCCAGGGTGACGTCCCCGCCCGCGGCGGCGGTCTTCAGGGTGAGGGTCTGCAGCCCGACCCGGCGCAGCAGCGGACCGTCCGAGACGTCCACGTACTGCAGGCGGCCGTACGGCACCGCGTGCACGCTGCGGAACAGGATGCCCTCGCGCCACAGGACGTCGTCCTCGCGCTCGGCCCAGCCCATCGCGCGCACGCGCCGCGGGATCAGGATCAGGTCCACGATCCAGGACACGACGACGACGGCCGGCAGCCCCCACGCGACCCACGCGGCCATCCCCGCCCACGGGCCGGTGAGCTTGAGGATCAGCGGCACGGAGAACGCGGCGAGCCAGATCAGGTGGCCGATGGTCGTGGCGATGAGCTTCACCGTCGCCAGCCGCGGCGAGGCCGGCGTGAAGGCCACGCCGCTCAGGTCAATGCCGGGCACGGGCATACCCTCCTTCCGTCTCGGGACGGGCCGGTCGGCCCGGGGACCCATCCTGCCCACGACCGCCCTCGGGCGCATCCTCCTCAGGCGGGATCCGGCACCACCGTTCGACGATCAGCCCCACCACCAGCAGGACGAGACCGCCGACGGCCTGCAGGGCGGCCTCCCGCACGGTCGGTGCCTCCACGCCGGCCCGCAGCAGCACCTGCACCGCCACCCCGGCGTGCCACCCGCCGAGGGCCGCTCCCGCGAAGCCGGAGGCCTGGCCGAGCACGAGGGT
This sequence comes from Micrococcus sp. Mcc28, assembly GCF_024519775.1. NCBI lineage: Bacteria > Bacillati > Actinomycetota > Actinomycetes > Micrococcales > Micrococcaceae > Micrococcus > Micrococcus sp. Mcc28. The sequence goes on from NZ_JALJRH010000009.1 coordinate 83,869, forward strand.
GCGGGCCGCGGCGAGCGGGTCCATCCGCGCGGCGGCGGGCTTCTCCCGGTCGCGGCGCACCCGCCAGCCCAGCGCGAGGCACAGCACGGAGACCGCGGCCACGGTGATCAGGCCGCCGCGGCCCACCACGGGCGCCGGCCAGCCCAGGGACGGCGCGGCGAGCCCGGCCAGCCAGCCGAGCACGGCGGCCGCCAGCACCACGAGCAGGGTCCACCCGGAGCGCAGCGCGATCACGTGGCCTCCCTCCCGAGGGCGTCCGGGCGTGCGGGGCGGAGCGGGGCGACGTCGTCGGTGCCGGCCAGCAGCCGGTGCCGCTCTGGCTCCTGACGGCGCACCCCGGGGGCGTCCGCGGCGACGGCGGCGAGGTCGGCGACGGGCGTGCCGGCGAGCGTGGCGTCCGCGTCGAGCCACAGCCACGGCAGCAGCACGAAGGCCCGCTCGGCCGCGCGGGGGTGCGGCAGGGTGAGGTCCGGGTGGTCGCTGCGCACGTCCCCGTAGGCGATCACGTCCACGTCCAGGGTGCGCGCGCCCCAGCGGACCTCACGCCGCCGATGGTGGTCCTGCTCGAGCCGGTGCGCCACCGCGAGCAGCTCCCACGGCGCGAGGTCCGTGCGCAGGGTGACCACCTGGTTGAGGTAGTCGGGCTGGCCCGGCGGCCCGCCCACGGGCGCGGTGACGGCCCGGGGCGAAGCCCGGACGTCCGTGATGTGCGGCAGCGCGGACAGGGCGGCGACGGCGGCGTCGAGCGTCTGCGCGGGCTCGCGCAGGTTGGCGCCGAGGGCCAGCACGGCCGCGACGGGCGCGTCCGGGCGGGCGCCCAGCTCGGGGACGGGCGCGGGGCCCTCGGCCGGGTGCGTCCAGTCGACGGTGCTCACGCGAGATCCTCCCGGGTGCGGTGCACGGTGACGGCGGCGTCCGCGAAGTCGTGCGGGATGGGCGCCTGCGGCTTGTGCACGGTGACCTCGACGGCGGTCACCACGGGCTGCTCGGCGAGGACGGCGCGGGCGATCCGGTCGGCGAGGGTCTCGATCAGGTCCACCGGCTCCCCGGTGACCAGGCGGACCACCGTGTCCGCGACCTCGGCGTAGTTGGCGGTGCGGGCGAGGTCGTCGCCGGCCGCGGCGGGGCCGGCGTCGAGGTGGAGGACGACGTCCGTGACGAACGGCTGCCCGTCCCGGCGCTCGTGGTCGAAGACCCCGTGGTGCCCGACGGCGGACAGCCCGGCCAGGCGGATGCGGTCCCGGGCGCTCACGGCAGCACGTCCTCGGAGACGGGCTCACCCGGGGCATGCGCCCCGACCCAGGCGGCGGCGGTGCGGACGGCGTCGGCGCTGGCGCGCACGTCGTGCACGCGCACGCCCCACGCGCCCTGGGCGGCGGCGAGGGCGGAGATGGCCGCGGTGGCGGCGTCGCGCGCGGCGGGCGGGGCCGGGGTGCCGTCGTCGTCCGCCAGCAGCGTGCCCAGGAACCGCTTGCGCGAGGCGGCGACGAGCACCGGGTGGCCCATGGCGCGGAGCCACTCGAGGCCGCGCAGCAGCTCCCAGTTCTGCTCGCCGGCCTTCGCGAAGCCCAGGCCCGGGTCGACGATCAGCTGCGCGGGCTCGACGCCCGCGGCGAGGAAGCGGCCGGCCACGTCCCGCAGCTCGCACACGACGTCCGGGACGGTGTCCTCGTAGACGGCCAGCCCGTCCATGGTCTGCGGGTTCCCGCGGTTGTGCATGAGGATGTACGGCGCGCCCGACGCGGCGATCAGCGCCGGCATATCCGGCTCGTGGGCGAGGCCGGAGACGTCGTTGACGATCACCGGCCCCAGCGCCAGGGCAGCCCGGGCGGTGGCGGTGTGGCGCGTGTCCACGGAGAGGACGACGTCCTCGGCCAGCAGCGCCTCGATCACGGGCAGGATGCGCTCCTGCTCCTCGGCCGGCGGCACGGCGCGGGCCCCGGGGCGGGTGGACTCCCCGCCCACGTCCACGATGTCCGCGCCGTCCGCGACCATGCGCCGGGCGTGCTCGACGGCCGCGCGGACGGTGGCGTGCTCCCCGCCGTCCGAGAACGAGTCAGGGGTGACGTTGAGGATGCCCATGACCAGGGTCCGGTCCGCGGGCAGCCGCCCCAGCAGGGCGCGGTTCGCCTCCCGCGCCGCCGCGTCGATGCTCTCGTCCACGTGTCCTCCTCCGCCGTCGGTGGTCCTCAGCCGTGCATGATGAGGCTCATCGCCTCCGAGCGCGTGGACGGATCCCGCAGCTGGCCGCGCACCGCCGAGGTGACGGTCTTCGCGCCCGGCTTGCGCACGCCGCGCATGGACATGCACATGTGCTCGGCCTCCACCACCACGATCGCCCCGCGCGGGGCCAGGTGCTCCATGAGCGCCTCCACCACCTGCGTGGCCAGCCGCTCCTGCACCTGCGGACGCCGCGCGTACAGCTCCACGAGACGGGCCAGCTTGGACAGCCCCGTCACGCGGCCCTCGGCGGAGGGTATGTAGCCGATGTGTGCGGTGCCGTGGAACGGCACCAGGTGGTGCTCGCAGGTCGAGTAGAACGGGATGTCCTTCACCAGCACGAGCTCCTCGTGCGCGATGTCGAACGTGGTGCCGAGCACCTGGTCCGGGCTCTGGTGCAGGCCCGCGAAGAACTCTGCGTACGCCTTGGCCACCCGCGCCGGGGTGTCCGCCAGGCCCTCGCGGTCCGGGTCCTCACCGATCGCCAGCAGGATCTCCCGCACCGCCGCCTCGATGCGCGGCCGGTCCACCGCGGTGGAGTCCGGGTCGAACGTGCCGGGGACGGCGTCGTCGGGGGTGTGGGCTGTCATGCGGGCCTCCTGCGCGGTCAAAAGGTCGGTCCCTCGCCGGGGCCCGGCGTGTTGCTCGGGCCGCCGTGCGGCGGCAGGCCGGGGCCGGCCGCGTCCCCGCCCAGCGACGACGGCGGCGCACCCTCCGGACGCACCGGCACCGTGGTGCCCTCGACGCCGACGGGGGTCTGCTCCCCGCCGTCGTGGCGCGAGCGGCGCTCGGAGGGGGAGAGGACGGGCGGGATGTCCTGCGGGAGCCGGTCGTCCGAGGCCAGCCACACGCCGCGCTCGGGCCGCTTGCGCACGTCCGCGAAGATGGCGGCGATGGCCTCCTGGGTCAGCGTCTCCTTCTCCAGCAGCTCGTAGGCCAGCCGGTCCAGGACGTCCCGGTTCTCCGTGAGAACCCAGTGGGCCTCGGCGTGGGCCTGGTCCAGCAGGGTGCGGACCTCGGCGTCCACCAGGTACGCGAGCTCCTCGGAGTACTCGCGGGCGGAGCCGCCGGGGGCACCGCCCATGAAGGGCTCGGAGCTGCCGCCGCCGAGCTTGACGGCGCCCACCTTGGCGGACATGCCGTACTCGGTGACCATCTTGCGGGCCGTGTCCGTGGCCTTCTGGATGTCGTTCGCGGCGCCCGTGGACGGGTCCTTGAACACGATCTCCTCCGCCACGCGCCCGCCCATCGCGTACGCGAGCTGGTCCAGGAGCTCGTTGCGGGTGACGGAGTACTTGTCGTCCTCCGGGACCACCATCGTGTAGCCCAGGGCGCGGCCGCGGGGCAGGATCGTGATCTTGGTGACCGGGGCGGAGTTGCGCAGGCCGGCCGCCACGAGCGCGTGGCCGCCCTCGTGGTAGGCGGTGACCTTGCGCTCGTGCTCGTTCATCAGGCGGGTGCGCTTCTGCGGGCCGGCCATCACGCGGTCCACGGCCTCGTCCAGGGCGTGGTTGTCGATCACGTTGTTGTTCGAGCGCGCCGTGAGCAGCGCGGCCTCGTTGATCACGTTGGCCAGGTCCGCACCCGTGTAGCCGGGGGTGCGCTTGGCCAGGGAGCGCAGGTCCACGTCCAGGGCGATCGGCTTGCCCTGCGCGTGCACCTCGAGGATCTTGGCGCGGCCCTCGAGGTCCGGGGCGTCCACGGGGATCTGGCGGTCGAAGCGGCCCGGGCGCAGCAGCGCCGGGTCCAGGACGTCCGGGCGGTTGGTCGCGGCGATCATGATGACGTTCGTGGAGGCGTCGAAGCCGTCCATCTCCACGAGCATCTGGTTCAGGGTCTGCTCGCGCTCGTCGTTGCCGCCGCCGATGCCTGCGCCGCGGTGCCGGCCGACGGCGTCGATCTCGTCCACGAAGATGATGGCGGGGGCGTTGGACTTGGCCTGCTCGAAGAGGTCGCGCACGCGCGAGGCGCCGACGCCCACGAACATCTCCACGAAGTCCGAGCCGGAGATCGAGTAGAACGGCACGCCGGCCTCACCGGCCACGGCCTTGGCCAGGAGGGTCTTGCCCGTGCCGGGCGGGCCGTAGAGCAGCACGCCCTTGGGGATCTTGGCGCCCACCGCGCGGAAGCGGTCCGGCACGGTGAGGAACTCCTTGATCTCCTGGAGCTCCTCCACGGCCTCGTCCGCGCCCGCGATGTCCTTGAACAGCACGTCCGGGTTGTCCTTGTTGATCAGCTTGGCGCGGGACTTGCCGAACTGCATGACCTTGCCGCCGCCGCCCTGCATGCGGGACATCAGGAACCAGAACAGCAGTGCGATGAGCAGGAACGGGACCATGAAGCCGAGCAGCGAGAGGAACCAGTTGCTCCGCACCGGCTCGTCCGTGTAGCCGTCCAGGGCCGAGTCGTCCACCGCGGTGACCACGTCCGTGGCGCGCGCGCTGGCGAAGTAGAAGTAGACCTCCTTGCCGAGGTCCCGGTCGTCCTGCTTGTAGGGCTCACGCAGGGTGAGGTCCACGCGCTGGTCCCCGTCCACCACGCGGGCCTGCGCGGCCTTGTCGTCCTTCAGCAGGGCCATGCCCACGTTGGTGTCCACCATGGTGCGGCCGCTCTGCGACGTGGTCAGCGGGATCGCGACGGCGAGGACCAGCAGGCCCAGCAGGATCCAGACGTAGGGCTTGTTGAACAGCTTCTTCACGGTCCGAGTGTCTCCTGGTCTGCCGCGGGGGCCGGGCTGCCCGGGGCGGCCGCCGTGCGGCCGGGGCCGGCGAAGGGCCGACGTCGCGCCCGGGTCAAGCCCCCACGGTACCGGCCCGGCCCGGGTGGCCGCTGACTGTTCGCGTCAGGTGGACAGAGCGCGGCCGGTCAGCCGGGGTCGACGTCGGCCAGCGCCGTCCTGACGCCCACCGGGAATGCGGGGGGTCGGAATGGCGCGTGGATGGCACCTCAGAGCGACCGCTCGCATGACAGGTCGCCGGCGCTGCGGTCGCGCCCCTGCGTCCCCGCCTGCACAGACCCCCGCGCACCCGGACTCCTTCCCAGGCCGACGGCGGCCCAGGACGCCGCCCGCCCCACCGCGCCAGGCTGGCACCATGCGTCGCCCTGCCCCGCTTCCCGCGGCCTTGCCTGACGGCCCCTTCACCGCCGCGCAGGCGAGGGCCGCCGGCATCGACCGCAACCGGCTGCGTCGCTCCGACGTCGAACGCCTCGCCCGGGGCCTCTACCGCCGGCGTGAGGCCACCCCGGCCGCCGTCGAGCGCCCCGCGGCCGGCTCCTCCCCCTACCGGTGGAGCACCCCGCTCTCGGCCACCCAACACGAGCTCCTGCTGCGACTCGCCCGGCACCGCGCCACCACGGTGGTGTCGCACCAGACCGCGGCCCGCGCCCGTGAGATCTGGCTGCCGGAGCGACTGGACGCGGGGGACGAGGTCCACGTGAGCCGCCCGCAGGACCGTGGCCGCCTCGCCCTCCCCGGCGTCACCTCCCACCGGACGGCGCTCCCGCCCGCGGACGTGGAGCGCGTGCGGATCGGCGGTCTGGCCTGGTACGTCACCGCCCCGCCCCGTCTCTGGGTCGACCTCGCGGCCCTGCTCGACGACGACGAGCTCGTCATCCTCGGCGACCATCTCGTCCGCCGGGCGGAACTGTCCGGCGGTCCCGACGCTGCCGAGCGGACCCGGGCGGCCCTGACCCAGGCGGCCGAGACCAGCCCGTCCGCGCACAACCGACGACGACGGCTCCGCACCACCGCCACACTGGTCCGGGTGGGGGCGCACTCGCCGAAGGAGACGCGGCTGCGGCTCGCGCTGAGGGCCGCCGGGCTCCCCGAGCCCGCACTGCAGCTCGAGGTCTGGGACCCGGAGTTCTCCCTGCACCACCCCGCGACGGCGGACCTGGGCTATCGGCAGGCGAGAGTGGCCCTGCACTACGACGGCGGCCACCACGGCGCGGATCGCCAGATCGACCGCGACGTGCAGCGCAACGCGGCCTTCGAGCGACGGGGCTACCGGAACATCACCGTGTCCTCCTCCGACGCTCGCCGCGGATTCACGCGCGTGATCGTGGAGGTGCGCCGTCACCTCGGGGACGCCGGCGACCTGTCACGCAAGGAGTCGGAATGGGGCGTGAATGGCACCTCAGAGCGACCGCTCACGTGACAGGTCGGCCACGCCGGGCCACGCCGGGCCCCCGGTCAGCTGTACACGTGCGGGGCGAGGGTGCCCACGAAGTCCAGGTTGCGGTACTTCTCCGCGTAGTCCAGGCCGTAGCCCACCACGAACTCGTTGGGGATGTCCCGCCCGACGTACTTCACGTCGATGTCCACCCTCATGGCCTCCGGCTTGCGCAGCAGGGTGCAGATCTCGACCGAGGCCGGGCCGCGGGACTCCAGGTTGGCCTTGAGCCAGGACAGGGTCAGACCGGAGTCGATGATGTCCTCGACGATCAGGACGTGCCGGCCCGTGAGGTCCGCGTCGAGGTCCTTGAGGATGCGCACCACGCCGGAGGACTTGGTGCCGGAGCCGTAGGAGGAGACCGCCATGAAGTCCAGCTCCACGTGGGAGTGCAGGGCGCGGGTGAGGTCGGCGACCACCATCACGGCGCCCTTGAGCACGGCGACGATGAGCAGGTCCTTGTCCGCGTAGTCGCGGTCGATCTGGCGGGCCAGGTCCGTGATCGTGTCCTGCACGTCCTCGCGGGACATGAGGACGTGGCTGAGGTCGTTCTGGACATCCTGTGCGTCCATGCGCCGCTCCTGGTGAGTGCTCGTGCGGGAATGCCGGGCCGGGCCGCAGTCAGGGACCGGGAAGGCAGGGGATGAGGTCCAGTCTGGCACACGCCCGATGCGCGGCCACCCCGCCGGGCAGCTCCACCGGACCGGCCGACGTGCCCCCCGCGCGGGCGCCCGTCACGAGGGCGTCCACCGCGAGGATCCGTTCGCGGGGCGGGGTCTGCCCTCCCGCGGCGCGAGCGGCGCGCGCGATCACCCGGTGGCGCACGGCGGCGGGCAGCGCGGCCAGGGACTCCAGGTCCAGGGAGACGACGCGCGGGCCCCGGGCGGGCGGGTCGACACGCAGCCGGGTGACCTCGTCGCCGGCCCAGGCGTCGAGGGCCGCGGCGTCCTCGGCCGCGATGGCCGCGGTGCGCACCAGCCCGGCCCGCACGCCGGGGCCGAGGCCGGCGTCGGGGTCCTCGAGCGCCGGCAGCACGCGGGTGCGGACCCGCGAGCGCAGCAGCGCGGGATCGCGGTTGTGCGGGTCCTCGAACCAGGTCAGCCCGGCCCAGCGGCAGATCGTCTCGGTGTCCGCGCGGGTCAGGCCCAGCAGGGGGCGGACGACGGCGGCCCCGCCCGGGAGCGTCCCACGCGCCGGGATCCCCGCGAGGGACCGCGTGCCGGAGCCGCGTGCGAGCCCGAGGAGGACCTGTTCGGCCTGGTCGTCGGCGGTGTGGGCGGTGAGGACGACGGCGGCGCCCGCCCCCGGGGCGGCGGCGCCCTGCCCCGCGTCTCGGGCGGCGGCGGCGAGGGCCACCCGGCGGGCACGCCGGGCGTCGGCCTCCGGGCCGTCGCCGGTGCGGGCCACCTCGACCCGCGTGACGGTGACCGGGGTCAGGCCGAGGATGCGGGCGACGTCGGCGGCGGCCGCCGCCACCGCGTCGCTGCCCGACTGCAGCCCGTGGTCCACCACGGCCGCGCCGATCGGGCCGAGTCGCCGGCCCTCTCGGGTGCCCCCGAGGACGGCGCAGGCCACGGCGAGCGCGAGGGAGTCGGCACCGCCGGAGAGGGCGACGAGCCCGCGGGGGTGATTCCCCGCCCGGGCCGGCACGGCATCCGCGCGGCAGGCCCCGTGGCCCGCCAGGGCCTCCCGCACCGCCGCGATGGCCCGGTGCAGGGGCTCGGGCCAGCGGGTGCGCGGCGGCCACGCGCCGACCGCGGGCAGGCCGCCGGCCCCGCCCGCCGGCGTCGGCCCCGGGTCCCGCACCTCAGGCCTGGGCACGGATGCGCGCCACCCACGTCTCGGGGGCGTGGAGCTCGGCCTCGCTCGGCAGCAGCTCGGGGGCGTCCCAGACCACGTTGAACCCGGCCATGCCGAGCTCGGCCACGGCGGCGGCCACGAACCTCTGACCGTCGCGATACTGGGCCATCTTGGCGTCCATGCCCAGCAGGCGGCGGAGCATGCGGTCCAGGGGCGACCGGCGGTCGCCGCGCTCGTCGAAGCGACGGCGGATGGTCTTGACGGAGGACACGACGGAGGAGTCGACGCCGTCCATCACCACGTTCGCGTGCCCCTCGAGCAGGGACATCACGGCCGTCAGCCGGGACAGGCGCTCCCGGTCCTCCTCGTCCTGGATCGCCCCGAGCAGGCCCGGCGCGGGTCGGGCCGGGGCCGCGTCCTGCGCGTCGTGTCCGTCCCGTGTCCCGGTCCGGCCGGCGTCGGCCTCCCGACCCAGCGGGTTCGCCGCCGCGAGCGCGGTGCGCAGGCGCTCGGGCAGGGACTCGGCCCTGTCGAACAGGCCGACGGTGAGCGCGGTGATCTCGGCCCGCAGGTGCTCGCGCAGCCAGGGCGCGGCAGCGAACTGCACGCGGTGGGTCTGCTCGTGCAGGCACACCCAGAGGCGGAAGTCCGCCGGGTCGACGTTGATCTCCGCGCGCACCTGCGCGACGTTCGGGGCCACGAGCAGCAGGCGTCCGCCGGCGGGACCGGCCGCCGTCCCCCCGGGGCCGGGCAGCGCGATGAACGGGTCGTACTGGCCGAGGATCTTCCCGGACATCCACGCGAGGATCCCTCCCATCTCCAGGGCGGTGGCGTGCCGGGTGACGCGGGTGGTGGCGGCGGCGTGCTCGCGGGGCCGGGTGTCCCGCAGGTGCGCGAACGTGGGGTCCAGCAGCGTGGCGAAGGACTGCGTGGCGGCGCGCGACCAGGTGGGGCGGTCCACCACGAGCACCTGCGAGTCGCGCAGGTCCCGGGCCGCCTCGAGCCCGGTCAGGCGGTGGACGTGCGGCACGGCGGCCTCCGCGGCGGCGCGCAGGCCCTCCGCCTCGCGCGTCGCCTCCCGCGGCGTGAACCGGGGGCCGGCGGCGGCGAGGGACCGTGCGGTCCGTGCCGCGAAGGCCCAGTCCACCGGGTGGGCGACGGCGGGGGCCGGCTCGGCGGGGGCGCCCGGCTCGGCGTCCGCGGCGCGAGGGCGGTCGGTCGCGTGGTGGTCGCTCATGGGCTCCATCAGATCACAGGGCCCGGACCTCGGATCAGAGCCCGGCGACGGCGCTGACGGCCTCATCGACCGCCGCGCGCGCGGGCTCCAACTTCCACTGCAGATCCGAGCAGATGATGCTGAACGCGAGGACCCGCCCGGACGTCGTGGTGACGGTGCCGGTGAGGGAGACCGTCTGGTCGAGCGTGCCGGTCTTCGCGGCCACGGCCTGCCGCGCGGGGGCATCCGAGAACCGGTCGCCCAGGGTGGAGTCCTCGCCGGGCCGCGGCAGGCCCTCCAGCACGGTGGCCAGGGCGGGCGTGCGGGCCACCCCGGCCACGACGCCGGCCAGCTGGCCCGCACTGACGCGGTTGTCCGGGGACAGGCCCGAGGAGTCCACGAGCGCCATCCCGGCGGTGTCCACGCCGAGGTCCTCGGCGGTGGCCGTCAGCAGCCGCGTGGCGCCCTCGTGGGTGGCCGGCAGGTCCGTGGCGGGCGCGGCCGTGTGGGCCAGGGCCTCGACCACCTGGTTCTCCGAGTGGGCCAGCAGGTACGCGACCTGCTCCCCCACGGACGCGGACTCCACCGCCGCGACGGGGGCGGCGGCGAGGACCGTGGCGCGCGGCACCTCGGTGGCCGGGAGCGTGTCCCGCAGGCCCACCTCGAGGTCGGCGCCGGAGGCGGCCACCGCGTCGTCGAGCGCGGCCTGGAAGGTGAGCGCGGCGAACTGCGCCGGGTCCTCGATGCGGTCCTCCCCGGTGCCAGGGGCCTCACGGCCGCCGTAGGTGGCCAACGGCTGCACCGGCGCGATGTTGCCGCTCTCCGGGATGTCCGACGTCCAGCGCGGGTTCAGGGCCGTGCGGTCCGCGAAGAGCCGCAGGTCCGTGCTGACCACCACCCGCCCGGTGACGCCGTCCTCGACCAGCCCGGCCACGGTCCGCTCCGCGAGGGTGCGCAGGCCCGCGCGTCCGGAGACGTGCGTCGAGTCCGAGGCGCCCGTGCCCAGCAGCACGTCGCCGCCGCCCACGAGCACCAGCTCGGTGGCCCCGCCGTCCGCGGTGGGCTGGGCCACCACGGTGGTCTGCAGGGTCGTCTCAGGACCCAGGGCGGAGACGATGGCCGCGGCGGCGAGCACCTTGAGCGAGGACGCGGGGGCTACGGGCTCGTCCGCGTCCCGCGCGTACAGCACCTCGCCGGTGGCCAGGTCGCGGAACTCGGCGGAGACCGTGCCCGGGGGCGTCTCCAGTCCCGGCTCGACGGCGGCCGCCACCTGGGCCGCGGTGGGGCCGGCGGACGGGGACGACGACGTCGGCGCGGCGGTCGTCGACGAGGCGGGCGCGCTCGACGGGGCCGTCGGTGCGGTCACGGGCCCGCAGGCGACCAGGACGGCCGCGAGCGCGGCCAGGAGGACGGCGGGGAGCGGGCGGCTCCGGAGGCGTTCCGTGCGTCGATCCCGACGCCCAGCGCGCCCCGTGTCCACCTGTCCCATGCGTCCATCATGACGGACGCCCCCGGTAGGCTGACGGCAGCACCGCCGGGCGGCGCCGCGCCGCCCGGACACCCCACCCTCTGTGCGAAGGAGAGTCATGGCGCACGACGTCACCATCGAGATCCCCGCGGGCTCCCGCGTGAAGTACGAGTTCGACCACGAGACCGGCCGCCTGCGCCTGGACCGCGTGCTCTTCACCTCCATGCAGTACCCCACGCACTACGGCTACTTCGAGAACACCCTCGGCGAGGACGGCGACCCGCTGGACGCCCTCGTGTACCTGCCGGGCTTCGACCTGGTGCCGGGCTGCGTCGTCGAGGCCCGACCGGTCGGCGTGTTCAACATGACCGACGACGGCGGCGGCGACGCCAAGCTGCTGTGCGTCCCGGCGGACAAGCGCTACGACCACATCACCGAGCTCGAGCACGTGGAGGAGTCCCTCAAGCAGGAGATCGAGCACTTCTTCACCCGCTACAAGGACCTGGAGCCGGGCAAGTGGGTCAAGGCCGAGGGCTGGGAGGGCCGCGCGGCGGCCGAGGCCGAGCTCGAGGCCTCCATCCAGCGCTTCAACGCCGAGGGCGAGGAGTCCCCGACCGACGAGCCCCAGGGCCGCGCGGTGGACACCGAGGAGGCGCAGCCGGCCACCGAGGAGGGCGAGGAGACGGACGAGCCCCAGGGCCGCTGACCCCCGCACCGCCCCCGCGCGCGACGCCGGCCGCTCACCCCTCGGGGTGGGCGGCCGGCGTCGTCTGCGGGCTGGCAGAATCGACGACCATGTTCGTGCTCACCATCAACCAGCGGGACACCCTCGACGCCGGCGACCGCGTGGACACGTTCCTGCGCGCCCTCCAGGACGTGCCGGGGCTGGGCGACGCCGTCGCGCTCCCGTTCCAGCGCGCCGTGGGCGACGAGCTGATCGGCGCCGTCGAGGACCCGCGCGTCGCCGTGGACGTGGCGCTGCGCGCCCTGCGGCAGCGCCGCTGGAACGTGGGGGTCGGGGTCGGGACGGTGACGCACGCGGACGGTGCGGCGGGCGCGCCCGCCTCCGGGGACCTGCACGACGCCGGCGGGCCAGGTCTCGCGGCGGCGCGGCGGGCCGTGGAGGCGGCGGCCGTGTCCACGGCGCGGATCCCGTTGGCCGTGCGCGGCCGGGACGAGGAGGCGGCCGCCGAGGCCGAGGCCGTGCTGCGACTCGTCGGGCAGCTCGTGTGGTCCCGGACCGACGCCGAGTGGGCGGTGCTGGACCTGCTGGTGCCCGGGGTGCGCGGCCAGCAGAAGCCGGCGGCCGCCGCGCTCGGGATCACGGCGCAGGCCGTCTCGCAGGCGGTGCAGCGCTCCTACTGGAACGAGGAGCACGCCTGCCGCCCCGCCGCCGCGCGGCTGCTCACCTTGGCGGGGGGCTGACTGGGCGGCCCGGGCCGGTCGCGCCGCTCAGACCGCGGCCGGCTCCTCGAGGAGCGAGCGCAGCACCGTGGCGAGCCCGTGCTCGTCCACGTGCCCGGTGACCTCGTCCGCGGCGGCCACGACCTCCTCCACGGCCTGGCCCATGGCCACGCCGCGGCCGGCCCAGCGGAGCATCTCGATGTCGTTGCGGCCGTCGCCCACGGCCACGGTGTCCTCGGGGGCCACCTTCAGCACGGTGCGCAGCGCCTCGAGCCCGGACGCCTTGGTCACGCCCGCCGCGGCGACGTCGAGCCACGCCGTCCAGCCCACGGAGTAGGTCACACCGGACAGGCCGATGCCCTCCACCGCGCGGCCGAACTCCTCGGCGGAGGAGTCCGTGGAGAACACCACGAGGCGCACGGCCGTGGTGTCCATCAGCTCCTCGAACGTGACGCCCTCCGCGGCCACGCCGAAGGACATGTCCTGGAACCGCTCGGTGGAGCGGAAGGTGCCGTCCGGCAGCTCGAGCGCGTACTTGGCGCTGGGTAGGCGGTGGCGCAGCTGGGTCAGGACCGAGCGCGGGTCGAAGGTGCGCAGGTCCGTGACCTCGTAGCCCTCCTCCAGCTCGGGGTCCAGGCGCAGCGTGACACCGCCGTTGGAGCACACCATGAAGCCGGCGCCGATCCCCAGGGAGCGGGCCACGGGCAGGGTGGCCCCGCGGGAGCGGCCCGTCGCGATGACCACGTGGTGCCCGGCGTCCAGCACGGCCCGCACGGCCTCCCGCACAGGCTCATGCAGATGGCCGTCATGGTCCACGATCGTTCCGTCCACGTCCAGGCATACGAGCTTCTTCGTCATGGCCCCACCCAACCACACGGCCCGGACATGGCGGCGACGCGCGGGTGAACGGCGGGGCACCGCCGGGGCGCCGCGGGGCAGGCGGGCGGGACGGCCGGCGCCGCCGGGGACGACGTCGTCCGCTCAGACCAGCTCGAAGCGCTCCATCCCGCCGAGGTAGGGGCGCAGCGCGGCGGGCACGGTGACCGAGCCGTCCGCGTTCTGGTGGTTCTCCAGGATCGCCACGATCCAGCGGGTGGTGGCCAGGGTGCCGTTGAGCGTGGCCACCATGCGGGTCCCGCCCTTGGAGCCGTCCGCCGTGCGGACCCGCTCGCGGATGTTGAGGCGGCGGGCCTGGAACGTGGTGCAGTTCGAGGTGGACGTCAGCTCGCGATAGGTGCCCTGGGTGGGGACCCAGGCCTCGCAGTCGAACTTGCGGGCGGCGGAGAGGCCGAGGTCGCCGGCGGCGATGTCGATCACCCGGTACGGCACCTCGATCGCGGCGAGCATCCGCTCCTCCCACGCCAGCAGACGCTCGTGCTCCGCCTCCGCGTCCTCCTGTGCGGCGTAGATGAACATCTCCAGCTTGTTGAACTGGTGCACGCGGATGATGCCGCGGGTGTCCTTGCCCGCCGAGCCCGCCTCGCGGCGGTAGCACGTGGACCAGCCCGCGTACCGGACGGGGGCGCTCACGTCCATGATCTCGTCCGCGTGGTAGCCGGCCAGGGCCACCTCGGAGGTGCCCACGAGATACAGGTCGTCGCGCTCCAGGCGGTAGATCTCGTCGTCGTGCTCGACGTCGAAGCCGGTGCCCTGCATGGTCTCCGGGCGCACCAGGGTGGGCGGGATGACCGGCACGAAGCCGTTCTCCAGGGCCAGGTCCAGGCCCAGCTGCATCAGGGCGAGCTCGAGACGCGCACCCACGCCCTTGAGGAAGCTGAACCGGGCGCCGGACACCTTCGCGCCGCGCTCCATGTCGATCGCCCCGAGCAGCTCGCCGAGCTCGAGGTGGTCGCGCGGCTCGAAGCCCTCGGCGGCGAAGTCGCGCGGCGTGCCGACCTCCTTGAGGACCACGAAGTCGTCCTCGCCGCCAGCCGGGACGCCGTCGACGATCAGGTTCGGGAACCCACGCTGCAGCTCCGCGAGGCGGGCCTCGGCGGCGCCGGCGGCCGACTCGGCCTCCTTCACGCGCGCGGCCAGGTCCTTCACCTCGGCCAACAGGGCCTGCTTCTCCTCGCCCTTCGCCTGGGCGACGCGCTTGCCGAAGGCCTTCTGCTCCGCGCGCAGCTGCTCGAAGCCCGCGATGGACGAGCGGCGGGACGCGTCCGCCTCGACCACGCGGTCCACGAGGGACGCGTCCTCCCCGCGGGCCTCCTGGGAGGCGCGGTACTTCTCGGGCTGCTCGATGAGGTCCTTGACGTCGATCACGTGCGCCAGCCTAGCGGGCGGGGCCGACGCCTAGACTCGGGGCATGACTCCCGAGTGGTGGATGGCGCTGGCCGCCCTGGTGCTCCTGGCCGTGCTGGCCGTCGTCGTGGTGGTGCTGGCGGTGCGCCAGGTCCGCCTCGGCGTGCAGCACCAACGGACGCGTCTCCTGGTGGACGCCCTCGACGCGCGGGTGGGCGGCGTGCAGCGCCGGCTGGAGGAGGTGCCCGGCATCGGCACGGGCCGCCACGAGGTCGCGCTGGTGCTGAACCCCATCAAGACGCACGCGGACCGGGTGCGGCGCGAGCTCGAGCGGCTCGCGGCGGCGGAGGGCCTCGGCGAGGTGCTCGTGCTCGAGACGCAGGAGGACGACCCCGGCACCGCCATGGCGCGGCAGGCCCTCGACGCCGGTGCCCGGCTCGTGATCGCCGCGGGCGGCGACGGCACGGTCCGCACCGTGGCCGAGCAGCTGGCCGGCACCGACGTCGCCCTCGGCGTGGTGCCGCTGGGCACCGGGAACCTGCTGGCCCGCAACCTGGACCTGCCGATCAACGACGTCGAGCAATGCCTGCGGATCGCCGTGGGGGGCCGGCAGCGGCGCATCGACACCGTGGACGTCCGCTGCACGCACGAGGACGGGCGCGTCACCCGGCAGACCTTCACCGTGATCGGTGGCGCCGGCTACGACGCGGACATCATGGGCGACACCAAGGATGAGCTGAAGGATCTGGCCGGCTGGCTGGCCTACAGCGAGGCCGGCATACGGCACCTGCGCGGCAAGCGGCACGAGGTGACCGTGGCCCTCGACGGCGGTCAGCCCCGCCGGTTCAAGGTGCGCACCGTGATGGTGGCCAACTGCGGGATGCTCACGGGCGGCGTCGAGCTGCTGCCCCAGGCCAAGCTCGACGACGGCCTCCTCGACGTCATGGTCCTCTCGCCCCGGCACGCGCTCGACTGGGCGCGGATCGCCGTGAAGACCGTGACCCGGTCCCGCAGCTCCATCCCCGTGATGCACACGGAGCAGGCGCAGCGCGTGAAGGTGGAGTTCGCCGAGCCGATGCCCTCCCAGCTCGACGGCGACGCCACCGGGGTCATCACCGCCCTCGACGCCCGCGTGCAGCCGGACTCGCTCGTCGTGATGCTCGTGGCCGAGGACGACGCCTCCGTCCGCGACGACGGGGTCTCCGCCGCCGCCCCCGTCCCGCAACCGGCCCCGCACATCTGACCCCCCGTCCCCGCTTTCGTTCGGGAAACGGCGGCTTCCCCACCGTTTTCGTTCGGGAAACGGCGGCTTCCCCAGCACTTTCGTTCGGGAAACGGCGGCTTCCCCAGCGCTTTCGTTCGGGAAACGGGCGCCGGGGCGACGCGCGGACGGGAAGCGCGACGACGGCCCGTCGTCGTGGTGATCGTCCCGTTTCGGCCACGAAAGGGGCCTAGGAACCTCCCGTTTCGTCAACGAAAGTCCCTCGGGGGCCGCCGTTTCCCGAACGAAAGTGGCCCGGGGGCCGCCGTTTCCCGAACGAAAGTGCTGCACCGCCTCAGCGGGAGCGGAGGGACTCCACCCAGGCGCGGCCGGAGCGATACGCGGCGTCGGTGAACTCGGCCGGCACCCTCGTGGGCACGGGCTCGGCCTGGGCGTAGGAGCCCAGGAACCGCAGGTCGGGGTACTCCCGGTACAGGGCCGCGAGCGCATCCCCCACGCGGGCCTCCGCCAGGTGCCCCTCGAGGTCGAGGGAGAAGAAGTACCGCCCGATGCCCTCGCCGGTCGGCCGGGACTCGATGCGGGAGAGGTTCACCCCGCGCGTGGTGAACTCGGCCAGGATCTGTCCGAGGGCGCCGGGCCGGTCCTCCGGCAGCGGCACCACGAGCGTGGTCTTGTCCGCCCCCGTGGGCGCGGGCAGGGCCGTGGGCCGGGAGAGCAGCACGAAGCGCGTCACGGCGCCCGGCACGTCCTCGATCCGCTCGGCGAGCACCGGCAGCCCGGTCTGCTCGGCCACGAGCGGGGCACACACGGCGGCGTCGAAGTCGCCCTCGGCCACCAGAGAGGCCCCGGCCGCCGTCGACGGGGCGGGCGTGAACTCCACGCCCGGCAGCGCCGTCTCGGCCCAGCCGCGCACCTGCGCCCAGGCGTGGGGGTGCGTGGTCACGCGCCGCACGTCCTCCATCGCGACGCCGGGCCGGCCCACGAGCACGAAGCTGATGGGCACGTGCACCTCCGCGAGGATCTGCAGCGTCTCCCCGAGGGCGATCTCGTCCACGGTGGCGGAGACGCCGCCCTCCACCGAGTTCTCGATGGGCACGACGGCGCGGTCCACCTCCCCCCTGCGCAGCGCCGCCACGGCGCTCAGCACGGAGCCCGCAGACACGAACTCGGCCTCGGCCGGGTCCGCCACCTTGCGCAGGGCGGCCTCGGTGAAGGTGCCGGCCGGGCCGAGGAAGGCGTAGCGCAGGCGCGGCGGCGTCGCGTCAGCGGAGTCCGTCCCCGTCACTTGACGGTGGGCTCGGCGTCGCCGTCGGCCTCCATCGGCTTGCCGGCCTCGAGCCACGCGCCGGAGCCGCCGGCCACGTTGATGGCCGAGTAGCCGCGGCCGGTCATGAACTCGGCGGCGCGGGCGGAGCGGCCGCCGGTGCGGCAGATCAGGTAGTAGTCCGTGTCCGGGTCCAGCTCCTCGAGCCGGTCCGGCAGCTGGCCCAGCGGGATGTGCTGGGCGCCGGCGGCGCGGCCCAGGGCCCACTCGTCATCCTCGCGGACGTCCAGGATGGCCGCATCGGCGGGGATCTCGTTCACATCGACGGTCTCGAAGGCGCTCATGGCTTCAGCGTAGCCACCCGCCCGGACGTCCCAGGAAGGCCCCGCCGTCCATGACCCGGCCCACGCCCGTTAGGCTCGGCCGCATGCAGACCTCCGACGCCGCACCCGCCGCCGACGACGACCGCACCCCCTCCGCCCCCGGCCCGGCCCGGCTCCTGGACCGCTCGGCCGTGCGCCTGCGGGAGGACCTCGCCGCCGGGGATCTGAGCGCCCGGGAGGTCACGGAGGCGGCCCTCGCCGCGGCCCAGGCCCACGCGGACCTCGGCGCGTTCGCCCTCCTCGACGCCGAGGGCGCCCGGACCCGTGCGGCCGAGCTGGACGCGGCCCACCCGCGCGTCGCGCCCCGGGCCGTGCCCGGTCCGCACACCTCCCCCGCCCCGGACGACGACGGCGCCCCCGCCTCCCTGCACGGCCTTCCGCTGGCGTACAAGGACCTGATCGACGTGCGCGGGATGCCCACGCGGTTCGGCTCCGCCCTGCTGGCCGACGCGCCGCCGGCCGCGCAGGACGATCCACTCGCGCTCCGCCTGCGCGGGGCCGGCACCGTCACCCTCGGCAAGACGACCGTGCCCGAGTTCGGCCTGGACTCCTACTCGGAGAACCTCGTCACGGCGCCGGCCCGCAACCCCCTGGACCCCACCCGCACCGCGGGAGGCTCCTCGGGCGGGGCCGCGGCCGCCGTCGCCGCGGGGATCCTGCCGTTCGCCCCGGGCTCGGACGGGGGCGGGTCCATCCGGATCCCCGCCGCCGCGTGCGGGCTCGTGGGCCTCAAGCCCGGCCGCGGGGAGCTGCCGATGGACGAGCACGCGGACACGGTCCGCAACCTCACGGTGTCGGGCCCGCTGGCCCACACGGTCGAGGACGCCGCCCTGCTCTACGACGTGCTGCTCTCCCCCGAGGGCCTGCCCGGCCGGGTGCTGCCGGACCTGCGCCGCACCGTGGAGACCGCCCGGGCCGGGGGCGCCGTCGACGCCCGCCGGATCGGCGTCACCACGGCCTCGCCCTTCGCCTCCGACCTCGAGATCTCCCTGGCCCGGCCCGCCGTCACCGCCCTGACGAAGGCCGCCGCCGCCCTGGACGCGGGCGGCCACGCGGTCGAGGACCTCTCCCCCTACTACGGCGAGGACTACCACCGGGACTTCCGCACGGTGTGGACCGCAGGGCTGCTCCGGGCGCCGCTGCCGGAGGACGCCGAGGCCCACGTGGGCGCGGTGGCCGCGCACTTCCTGCGCACGGCCCGGGCCGCAGGGCGTGCCGAGCTCGACGACGCCGCCCACCGGCTCGAGGAGTGGGCGCGCGGGGTGCGGGCGCAGTTCGCCGCCGTCGACGTGGTGATGACCCCGGTGCTGGCCACCGCGCCCCCGCCGGTCGGCCACTTCCTGGCGATGGAGCCCGAGGCCAACTACGAGGCGCAGTGCGCGTTCACGCCCTACACCTCGATGGTCAACGTGCTCGGCCTGCCCGCGGTCGCGGTGCCCGTGCTCCGGGACGAGCGGGGCCTGAACTGGTCCGTCCAGCTCATCGGCCGGCCCGGCACGTCCGCGCCCCTGCTCGCCCTGGCCGCGCACCTCGAGCTGCTGCTGGCCGGCTGAGCCGGCCGGTCAGGTCGAGGTGTAGTCGCCCAGGGAGATCCCGGCGATCACCAGGATCACGAGGAACACGACGGCGAGCAGCAGCAGGGCGAGGGACACGTAGTTCATCACGAGGCCGGCGATCGCCATGCCGCGGCCGTGGGGCTCGCGCTTGAGGCCGATGTGGCCGAGGACCACGCCCACGATCGGCGGGAGGAGGAACGTGAACCCGCCCACCACGGAGATGATGCCGAGGATCATGGACGCCACCGAGCGGCCGACGCCGTCGGTCTGGCCGGGCTGCAGCGGGGCTCCGAAGCCGTGGCCGGGCGTGCCCTGCCCGTAGCCGTAGGCGGGGACGGTGCTCGCGTCCTGGCCGTAGCCGTACGGCTGCCCGTAGGCGGGACGGGTCTGCTCCTCCTGCTCGGCGTACGAGGGGGCCCGGTCCCAGGCGGCGCGGTCGGCGTCGCCGGCCGGGGCGTCGGGCCAGCCGGCGGCCGAGGAGCCGGTGCCGGAGGAGCCCGCACCGGCCTCGGACCCGTACCAGCTCGGCCGGGCGGCCTCACGGCGCGGGTCGTGGGAGGCGTGGGGGTCGGTCATGACGGTCCTTCCGGTTCGGGGCGTCGCGGTCCGGTGCCGAGTCTAGGGCGTGTCTGAGAATAGATGCACGAGTCAGCTGAGACCCTGGGGACATGTC